>NZ_JALJES010000017.1:0-176287 GCF_023242525.1 Pseudomonas sp. MWU12-2319 | reverse complement strand
TGACACCATGCCACGCGGCGTGTTGGGCATGAACGCGGCGATGATGGAGGACTACCTCAAGTTCATCGCCAACCGTCGTCTGAGCCAGATCGGCTTGAAGGAAGAGTACCCGGGGACCACCAACCCGTTCCCCTGGATGAGCGAGATCATGGACTTGAAGAAAGAGAAGAACTTCTTCGAGACCCGCGTGATCGAGTATCAGACTGGCGGGGCGTTGAGCTGGGATTGATGCGGCTGTTCACCTTGAGTGAGTAGCTGAAACACCGAAAAGCCCTGAACCTGTTCAGGGCTTTTTCGTTTGCGTCTGATCACTGCGTTATGAAGCCAGGTGCTTCGCTTCCAGCCCTCGCGTTTCGATTACATCGAACACGTCACTGGCATCCTGTAGCAACAACCGTGAGATCGAGGCGATATTGCCCAGGTCTCGTGGATCGCTATCGCTTAGCCGGCTGCAGGTGAACAGGATCATCAGTTTGTTGACCGCCCGCATGCGCTCGCTGACGCAGGCATGCAGATCAACCAGCGGGGCATTGCGGTCGATGTAGAGAACAGGGAACTCAGTGGATACGCTGTCCATCGGGATAAAGCGCCTGGGGGTATGCTCGGTATTCATCGTTAAACTCCGTGTTACTAGAGAATGACCACCCTTCGCTGCGAAACGAAATGGGCGGCAGCTGTGTGCGGGTTCGCAGACCGATGAACACGAAACTCGGCAGGCTCGAAAGCCTCCCACACACAGCCACCATGAAACGAGCAGCAGCAAATATACAGCCGCCAACGCTTTCATGATGCTTTTCGTGTTGTGTAAAAGGGCTGCGAAACCCTTCTCGCCAGATTACCCAGCGAGCCATTCAGACTCTAAGCCCACCTCTTTATCAGGAACAATTCGCCATAGTGGGCAGGCGTCCGATGAGTTTTCTGACTTGGGAGTAGGACGAGATACCAGCGATAGAATGAGCGAAATTAGCTACCTCAAAAACGATCTGAAACCTACTTTTACCACCTCGAGATTCCTGCCAAAGATATCTGCAAAAAAATCTGCAACCTTCCTCAAAAAAATGATGCTATAAGTTCTTACAGCCCTTTAAATACAAGCCATTCAGTCTTCAAAAAATCTGCAAAAAAATCTGCAAAAGGAGCCACAATGTCGTCCACATTGATGACAGGAAACCACTGGCTTGAGCCGCTCATGCCGAGCTTCCCTGCCGAGCTTCTGAAGCTGGCCGAGGACATTCCCTTCCAGGCTGGAAAGCTGACAGGAATGGTCCCACCTGAAATGGCCTCTCGTGTCGGTGGGCTCCTGCGGGTGACCAGCAGCTTTTACAGCAATCTGATTGAAGGCCAGTTTACTGAACCGCTCACATTGGCACCTTCCGCCCCAAAACGCAGCCGCAAAGAGTTGTCAGAACTCGCAATGACTCATATCGGTGCCCAGCAGGCGTTTGAGAGAGCCATGACACTTTATGCTGAGTCGCCCTGGGCTACTTTTTTCGACCCCAAACTCATTGCGCGCGTGCATCGGCGTCTTTTTCATGGAGCGACACCCGAACAATTACGCTTGGTAGACGGCGTCCTGCTGATTCCAGGCCAACTGCGCGACGAAGCACAGAAGAATGTTTTAGTCGGGGATAATGCTGCGCCCGCCAGTACAGCGGTCACCCCCATGCTGGTACGGATGCAACAAGTCTACGGACGCCTTCCCGACGCCCGTAGCCGCCTGCTTGCGACCATGGCCTACCATCATCGGCTAGCCTGGGTTCACCCCTTCGTGGACGGAAACGGACGCAGCATAAGACTGATTACTCATCTGCAATTGCATAAGCTCGGCCTGGCATCGCCGCTGTGGTCTCTTTCAAGAGGGCTGGCGCGACAGCAGAACGCTTATTACGCCTTTCTCGCCAACGCCGACAAACCTCGACGTGGAGACCTCGATGGCCGAGGACAACTCACTCAAGCCGGGTTATTCGAGTTCGTCGGTTTCATGCTGGAGACCTGCCTGGATCAGATGCGCTACACGGAACAGGCGTTGAACGTTGCCCAAATGAGAGCGCGCCTGGAAACCATATTCAAATGGGAGCCGCGTATTCTCAAGGCAGGGCTGAAGCTGGAGTCGGCTCGTGCACTGCATATCCTTTTGACGCAGGGAACGATCAGTCGTGCTGACTTCAAGGTGTTCACCGGCCTCAATGAGCGGACCGCTATCGAACAGCTCAAGATACTCGTAAACCTGGGAATTGTGGAAAGCCTGAGCCCCAAAGCCCGTGACCTGTATCCCGGTTTACCCATCTGGTTTGCGCAGCTTCTATTCCCTGATTTGCATCAGCGAATGATCGGTGCGTGAGCGGTCGATACCTCACAACCCATCAATCATGGCTTGTGAGGTTCTGCCAAAATTCTGATCGTGTCCCAGGAAGTGGTGTAACTCATCATGGCTCTGGCCACTGAGTTTGCCGTTTAGTTGATCACGGCCGACAGCTTGGCCTGCGGATTATCGCTGACCGCCTCGAAAGCCTCCAACTGCATATAGCGCCGTTGCAGGCACCACTCGTCGTTCTGCTCCAGCAACATCGCCCCGACCAGCCGGGTGATCGCCGGGTCGTTTGGGAAGATCCCTACGACTTCGGTTCGGCGCTTGATCTCGGCGTTGAGCCGTTCCAGCGGGTTGGTGCTGTGCAACTGTTGCCGGTGCGCCTTAGGGAACGCCATGTGGGCCAGCACTTCATCCTCGCAGCCATCCATGAGCGCACTGATCTTGGGGTACTTTTCCCGTAACTGATCCGCGACCAGGCGCCATTGCTGATGGCATTCGGCTCGGCTGTCCTGGGCGAAGACGGTGCGCAGCAAGGCCGCCACCATGGTGCGCTGGCCCTTGCCGACATGGGCCATGGCGTTGCGCATGAAGTGTACCCGGCAGCGCTGCCAGGTCGCGTGGAAGACTTTGGAAACGGCAGCCTTGAGCCCTTCGTGTGCATCAGAGATCACCAGCTTTACACCGCGCAAGCCACGTCGCATCAGGCTTCGCAGGAAGTCCGTCCAGAACGGCTCTGCTTCCGAGGGACCGACGCGCATGCCCAGGATTTCCCGGCCACCATTGGTGTTCACCGCCACGGCGATTATGACGGCGACCGACACAATACGCCCGGCCTCCCGTACTTTGACGTAGGTGGCATCAATCCAGAGATAGGGCCAGTCACCTTCAAGCGGGCGATCCAGGAACGCGTTGACACGCTCGTCAATCTCGCCGGCCAGTCGCGAGACCTGGCTCTTGGAGATGCCGGTCATGCCCATGGCCTTGACCAACTCGTCTACGGAGCGAGTTGAAACACCCTGGATATAGGCTTCCTGAATCACTGCGGCCATGGCTTTCTCGGCGGTGCGCCGAGGTTCAAGGAAGCCAGGGAAATAGCTGCCTTGGCGCAGCTTGGGGATCTTCAGGTCAACGTCTCCGGCGCGGGTTTGCCACAGGCGATCCCGGTAGCCGTTGCGGCTGTTCACCCGGTCTGGGCTTTTGACGTCGAAGCCGGCGCCGCAGAGGCCTTCGACATCGAGTTCCATCATGCGCTGGGCAACGAACTGAATCATTTGCTTGAGCAGATCGGCGTCTGCCCCTTTCTCAACTAGCTCGGTCAATGCGATAGTGGACTTGGTCATCGTGGTTTTCCTGGTGTTCGTTAGGTCTTGGCAAACTCAACGTTAGCCAAAAACCACGATGACCAACCTCTTTCGCCCGCAGGGCGCCTTCGGTTGGTTCAGTTACACCACTTCCTGGGACACGATCAAAATTCTCGGCCAAGCGTACGTTGCCCTTAACGTATAAGCGAATATTAGGGGATATACATCCGACATATCCCGAGGTGTACCGTGGAACAAGGCTCGATTTTCCAGAGTAACCGTAGCCAAGCGGTGAGATTACCCAAAGCCGTAGCGCTGCCTGATGACGTGAAGCGCGTCGATGTCATTGCAATCGGCAGAACAAGGATTATCACCCCTGCTGGCGAATCATGGGATAGCTGGTTTGAGGGTGAGGGAGTGACTGCCGACTTCATGACCGAGCGTGAGCAACCCGCAGATCAGGTGCGGGATTCCTTTTTAGGTTGATGCTAGGAAGGAGATGATAAGTGGCGAGCGCCTCCATGCTCTTGCAACTCCTGCTCGATAAACGCCGCAATCATGGCCCGGTAGACCTGTTCGACCACATCGGGATTGGCGGCGTACTCCTCGGATAATGCCCGCACCTTGGCGATGACCTGCTCCACGCGCTGTGGAGCCCTGACGGCATCGCTGTCTTTCTTGAAGCGCGCAGCCTCAGTGACATAGGTACCCCGCTCCGCCAGCAGCGTTACGATCTGCCGATCCAGACGGTCGATGTTTTCGCGGACTTCTTCGAGTGATGTACAACGGACGGCCATATCGTTCTATCTCCTGTTGAGACCGGCCACTCTGGCTGATACATCTCTCCCTTTGCAACCCATCAGGCATACAACTCGCGCAACGCCGCCGTCGCCAGAAACCCCGAGCGCGAGGCGTAGCGATGATCCTTCTGCACACGTTCGTCGATCCGCTCAAGCAGATGCTCGGGCAACGAGGCGTTGAATCTAACCGACTTGCCCAGGTAAGGCGTCACATCAAAGTCGACGATGGCCCAGAGACCGCCGGCATAGTCCGGGTTATCCAGATAGACATCGGCCTCCCGCGCATGGGGTAACGGCTCACCGTCAGCCAGCAAACCCTCGAAATGCAAGGCCAAGGCCTCATGCACATTCTCCAGCGCTTCGGAAAAAGTGCTTCCGGCAGAAAAACAACCTGGCACATCCGGCACGGTCACGCCGTAGTCTGATTCCGCCTCTTTATGTAGTACCACTGGAAATTTCATTGGATACCTCGCCCATATGGAAACACGTCATTACGGTTGCCATCGCTATACGCTGTGCCCTTGAGGCCAGCCGACTTCAATATGTTGTGGAGTGTTCCCTTCGGAATTTCCGTTTTGGGATGGTGAACAGTGACGCGGCCTGTCTTGCTCGGGTGCCGAAATTGGTGGTGACTTCCTTTCACCGCCACCTCATACCAACCATCGGCTTCGATCAGTTCAATGACCTCTCTGCTTCGCATGCTCACTCCTTGAGCTCTGTTGTGTAAGGTACACACGCGCTTGAATCACATCAAGCCAAAAATACACACCCTACACAACATTGTTTTTACCAAGCAAAGAAAGGCCGTGACAAAGCATGTCGTACGGTCAATGCCGACGCATGAGCTGATCCAATCCCTACGAACACAACAGCTCGATACCGATAATCGGAATGCTGAAAAAACGTTTGATCAGGTCGAAAAACAACTGTACAAAAACACAGTATTTTCAAATCAGCCGATCAAGCCCGGAGAGTGCCATGTCCAGCCAAGCCGCCAGTCATGTGATGAGGACCACCGTTGAACGCATCGTTTTGCATCAATTCACGCCCCGACACTGCCTGCAGGCGCGGGTCATGCTGGGCTGGAGCCATGAGCAACTGAGCCGGGAGTCCGGCGTCTCGGTCGCCGCCATCCAGCGCTTCGAAGCCGGCGAACCACTCAGGGATGTTACCCGACTGGCCCTGGCCTTTCGCTTCGAAGCCGAAGGCCTGGTGTTCTTCCCCGGGTTTGCCCCCGGTCGCGGGATGAATATCCGCGGAACCACACCGGACCCGATCGAGCGCAAGGATTACGAACTGATCGAGTAATCAGCTACACCGATGCAGCCGGCCGCTCCAGCGCGCGCATCACCTGTTCGACCAACGCCTCCACCGGATGCTCGGTGGTGTCCAGCCGCAACACCGGGCATGGCAGGTTCCTGATCCAGGTTTCATGTCGTTTGAGACTGCGGGTGCCATGGTCGCCGGTGTCATAGCCGGCCGCCCACTCCAGGAAGGTACGGGTCGCGACAAACCGCTCTCCCCCTTCGTGGATCTGCGCGCCATAGCGCTGGAACTCGCGAACGCGTAAGCGCTGCAAGCGGACCTCCGGGTCGAGGCGCATGAAAATCGCCAGGGTGAACGCCGGAATCAAGGGGTCGCCCCAGCCACAGAGCGAACCGGAGAGCACCCAGTTGTCCTGCCGGGCCAGTTGCTCACGCAGCAACTGCACCCGCTGGTCACGGGGACGCTTGCAACTGAAAGGCTTGTCGGCGGGCTGCCAGTAAAAGTTGTCCGAGTCAAAATGGGCAATTCCCAAGCGCTCGGCCAGCGCCATACCCAAGGTCGTAGTGCCGGAGCCCGACGCGCCGAAAAGATGAATTCGATGGGCCATGGTTGTTCCTGACGCTCTGCTTCCAGTCTCGAACTAATGGTAGACCCGTACTCGCCTGGGGGCTGAACGGAAAACCCCGCTCGCCAAGCGAGTGATTCCTTACAACGGCTACATCTGCAATTGCAGCGAGCGCCGGATCATCTGCGGCGGCTGACCATAGGCCCGCAGAAAAGCCCGACGCATGCGCTCCGGATCGGCAAAGCCGGTGTCGCGGGCGACGACATCGATGGAGTGCCAGCCCGATTCCATCATCAACCGTGCCGCTTCCAGGCGCAGGTGCTCAATCGCCTTGGCCGGCGACTGCCCGGTCTCGGCACGAAACAGCCGGCTGAACTGACGCGGACTGAGGTGAGCCACTTGCGCCAGTTGCTCAACGGATAAATCTTCCCGCAAGTTCTCCTGGGCAAACGCCAGGGCGCTTTGAATACGATCAGATTTCGGATCAAGGTCCAGCAATGCGGAAAACTGCGACTGGCCACCCGTCCGGCGGTGATAGACCACCAACGTGCGCGCAAGATTGCGAGTCACTTCCACCCCCAGGTCCTGCTCTACCAGGGCCAATGCCAGGTCAATACAGGCGGTCATGCCGGCCGAAGTCCAGATCGGACCATCCACGGTGAAGATCCTGTCCTCCTCCAGTCGAACAGCGGGATGCCATTGCTTGAAAATCCGCGCGTGGTACCAGTGGGTGGTCGCTCGTCGCCCCTCGAGCAGACCGGCCGCCGCCAGGTGAAACGAGCCGGTGCAAGCCGAGGTGATACGCCGGGCAAACGCCGGTGCACCGCGCAGGTAGTCAATCAGGCCTGTCGTCCCTGGCACCAGGTCGTTATCACCCACCACCACCAGCGTGTCGTAATCCTGCACACCGAAGGGCTGGGTCTCGACGCTGAAGCCGATGGAGCTTTTGACCGTACCACCGTGCTCGGAGAGCAGGTCCACCTGATAGACCTCGCGCTCGACTTCCAGATTGGCGTGCTCGAAAACCGTACCGCTCGCCAACGTCAGCGCCTGGAAACCAGGAAACAGGATAATGCCGACACGGATCATGGGCAGGACTCGATAATGTCTTAAAAGGTGGGAGATATGACATTGCTGCCAATAAATTACCACCATAATCTTAACGCCAGCAACGCCGACATCTCGTCGGCCACTCTGGAGCCTTGCAATGACTCAATCATCTTCGAAGGGTTTTGCCCTGATCACTGGCGCTTCCTCCGGTATCGGTGCGGTCTACGCCGACCGTCTGGCGCACCAGGGGTACGACCTGATTCTGGTGGCCCGCAATCGCGAACGCCTGGAGCAACTGGCCGCACGGTTGGGCAACGCGACCCGACGGACCGTCGAAGTGGTTCAGGCCGATTTGAATGACTCAGGCGATCTGGCGCGAATCGCGCAAATCCTCGAACAGGACCAGCGGATCAACCTGCTGGTAAACAACGCCGGTGTCGGGGCATCCGCCTCGCTGCTGGAGTCCGAACAGGCGAAAATGGATGCGATGATTCACTTGAACGTCGTCGCCCTGACCCGTCTGGCCAAAGCGGCGGCGACCAATTTCGTGGCCCGTGCTGAAGGGACGATCATCAATATCACCTCCATCGTCGCCATCGCCCCCGAGCTGCTCAACGGTGTGTATGGCGGAACCAAGGCTTTTGTACTGGCCTTCACTCAGTCCCTGCATCACGAACTGAGCGAAAAAGGCGTCAAGGTCCAGGCCGTATTACCCGGGGCGATCAGCACCGAGTTCTGGGATATCGCCGGGTTGCCGATACAGCATCTGCCCGGTGAGATCGTGATGAACAGCGAAGATCTGGTGGATGCCGCGCTCGCCGGGCTGGCTCTTGGCGAGCTGGTTACTATCCCGTCGCTGCCGGATATTGCCGATTGGCAAGCCTTCGAACAGGCACGCCAAGCCCTGAAGCCCAACCTGTCGCATCAGGTACCGGCGGCTCGCTATACAGTAAAAGGCTGACCTTGCAACCTGCCACCAGACTCGGTGGCAGGCTCACCGCTACCCGGGCTTATTCAAAGTCCGGGTCCTGTCGCGCATTCGAAGCCTGCTCGTAGCCGTAGGCGATCGCCAGCAGCTCATCCTCGCTCCAGCGCGCACCGTAGAAATATACCGAGGTGGGCATGCCATCGGCATCCATGCCCGAAGGCACGGTAATCCCCGGATACCCGGCAAAGGTTGCGCTGCCCAGTTCAAGCACCGCAAACGGATGAGGATCCCCCAGTGCCGCATCCAGTCCGTTATCCGCCAGCAGCTTATCGACGTTGCCGCGCGCCTCATCGCCCAGTCCGTCCGACAGCTTCAGGTATTCGGCTTCGTCAAATACCAGCGCATTGGCTCGCTTGAGCAGGTCCTGGTTGTAGTTTTCCGCACCGGGATTCTTTTCGTTGTAATCCACCAGTTCCTGAAGGGTAGAGGCCTTCAGACCCGAGCGGCTGGCCAGATAGCCGGGCAGCACCCGCTTGATCGTCATGTCGAACAGGCGGCTCACTCGCGTCCAATCGTTTTCGCTCCAATCGGTCCCCTTCAAGTCGACCGGAACCAGTTGCGCGCCGGCGCCACGCAGGGTGTCCAAGGCCTGGGCAAACTGCGGATGCTCGTTCAAGTCTTCACTACCAGGCTTGAAGCGACTGGGATAGCCGATGACCTTGCCTTGTAGCGCATCGGCTTTCAGCTTTTGCGTGTAGTCCTTCGTTGCGGGGACTTGCGCCGTAGCCGGGTCCTGCGGATCGAGGGCCGCCATGGCATTGAGGAGCAAGGCGGCATCACGCACCGTACGTGTAATCGGCCCGGCACTGTCGAGTTCGCGGGAAGCAGGAATGATTCCCGTGCGGCTCAACAACCCCACGGAAGGTCTCAGGCCGACGACACCATTCTTCGACGCCGGGCAAATCACCGACCCGAAGGTATCGGTCCCCAACGACAGCGGTGCATAACCCGCCGCTATCGCCGCAGCGGAACCCGAACTGGAACCACAGACATCGCCCTTGAGCCCATGGGGGTTCCTGGTCAGTCCGCCTCGCCCGCTCCACCCATCAGGCAGTTGGTCACCGCGAAAATTCGCCCACTCGCTCATATTGGTCTTGCCCAGGATGATCGCACCCTGCTCGCGGAGTTTTTGCACGATGAACGCGTCATCAGCGGCGGCGGTGCCGACCATGGCCAATGACCCGGCCGCGCTCTGCATCTGGTCGGCGGTATGGATATTGTCCTTGAGCAACACCGGGATGCCATGCAGGGGGCCACGCAGATTACCCGCCTGGCGCTCTTCGTCCAACGCCTCGGCAATCGACAAGGCCTCGGGATTGAACTCGATCACCGCCTCGATGGCCGGACCGAACGAGTCCAGATCGGCTGCACGGGAGACCAGATAGCTCACCAGTTCCTGCGAAGTGAAGCGCCCTTCGGCCAGCGCCAGTGCCACCTCGGCGGCACTGGCATAGACCATCTGCGCCAACGCCTGGTTTTTAACCGAGGCTGGCGCCGGAAATACAGCTTGGTCGGGAGTATTCGCCTGACTGACAAGCGGTGTCAGACAAAGGGCGTGCAGCAACGCCAAACGGGTGAGCATCACGGCGCGCTTTTTGAGCATTCGATACATGAATCGTGTCCTGAGGAAACCAAACGCCAGTGATCCATTTCACTGGCGGCGGTCATCCTAATGGGCGCTTCCGTCAGAAGCGCCGGACACAATCGGTTGCAGGCTGAGTGAAAATTCAATGCAACCCGTGAGACACCCTAGCGCGCGGTGATCGGCGTCTGCGCCTCTTCCGGGTGCTCCACTTCCAGCCACCAGGCGTACCCGCGATGGGGTTGCAGCAGGTTGAAGGCTTCGCCCATCCGCGGCGTGGTGATGGACACATTGCGTTCCCAGGCCAGGGCCAGGATCCGGTCGAAGGGTTCGTGCCAGACATGGAAGGACAGGTCGAACGTGCCGTTGTGGATCGGCAGCAACCAACGGCCCTTGAGGTCCAGGTGCGCCTGCAGGCTTTGCTCCGGTTGCATGTGCACATGGGGCCAATCGACGTTGTAGGCCCCGGTTTCCATCAAGGTCAGGTCGAAGGGGCCGTAATGTTCACCGATGTGCTTGAAGCCTTCGAAATAACCGCTGTCGCCACTGAAGAAAATCCGCTGCTCGCCCACCATCATCACCCAGGACGCCCACAGCGTCTGGTTGTTGTCGAACATCGTGCGGCCGGAAAAGTGCTGTGCCGGGGTGGCGGCGAAACGAATGTCGCCGACCTGGGTTTCTTCCCACCAGTCCAGTTGCCGGACCTTGTCAGCGGGGATGCCCCACTTGATCAACAGATCGCCCACGCCCATGGGCGCGAGGAAATAGCGGGTCTTGGCAGCGAGTTGCAGGACGGTCTTATAGTCCAGATGATCGTAATGATTGTGGGAAAGAATCACGCCCTCGATAGGCGGCAACTCTTCAAGGCTGATGGGCGGTTGATGAAAGCGCTTGGGACCGGCCCATTGCACTGGCGACGCACGTTCGGCGAACACCGGATCGGTCAACCAGAACAGGCCCTGCAGCTTGAGCAACAAGGTCGAATGGCCAAGACGAAAGACACTGAAGTCTTCCGCCGCCAACAACTGCTCACGGGTCAGCCCCAGGACCGGAACGCTGCCGGACGGACGGGTAGTGCGGGGTTTGTGAAAGAGCATCTTCCAGAAAATACCGAGCATCTTGCCGAACCCGCCCTGGGGGGTGGGAGCATGGTTGCGGTACTGCCCCTGCTCCTGCAAGGACGAGGGTTTGGCGCGGGTAAGCGAACGAGTGGTCATTACGGGGTGACTCCCGGAAACCGCCAAGGGTTCCCACGTTCTTCTGCTGAATGATCAAGGGCCGCTGCACGCAAGCCTTGAACCGATGAAATACTGGAGTAGAGCAACTACACTACACAGTGTAGTTTCAAGCTTGCAACAACGCTGCCGATAAGTAAACTACCGAGTGTAATTTTTCTTTTCCTGCCGAAGCCGCCCATGACCGCTCCCCTACGCCTGACCGACCGCAAACGTGAAGCCATCATCCAGGCGGCCATCGAGGCCTTTCGCGCCGACGGTTTCGAGGCCACCAGCATGGACAAGATCGCCGCCAAGGCCGGGGTGTCCAAGCGCACGGTGTACAACCACTTTCCCAGCAAGGAAGAGTTGTTCGCGGAAATCATGCACCACCTGTGGGCCAGCAGTGCGGCACAAGTGGATATGTCCTACCACCCGGATCGCAGCTTGCGTGAGCAGTTACGCGAATTGATGGCCTTGAAACTGCGCCTGCTCAGTGAAAGCAGCTTTCTCGACCTGGCCCGTGTGGCCATCGCCGCCACCATCCATTCGCCCGAGCGCGCCCAGGGCATGGTCGCGCGCCTGGCCGAACGGGAAGAAGCCTTCAACCAGTGGATTCGTGATGCCCAGGCCGACGGCACCTTCAAAGCCGTGGACCCGGCCTTCGCCGCGGCGCAGTTGCACGGCCTGCTCAAAACCTTCGCCTTCTGGCCACAGATCAGCCTCGGCCAACCCCCCCTGGACCCCTCGACCCAGAGCCGCGTCATAGAATCGTCGCTGGATCTGTTTCTCGCCGGCTACGAAATCGTCAAATAGCCGGCACAGACCGCTAAAACCGCCTCAAGACCTTCTAAATGGCTTGGAAGGACACTGATTATTCTTTACGGAATGCTCGACAATATTCATCCTTCTTATCCGATGAACGGCCGTTCCGTGCAGAACACCGCCCAGGTGTTCAGATGAATAAAGTGGCGCAAAAAAACCTATGCAAATCCAACGAGGCAAAGGGCTATCGTTTGCCAAGCGCATTTACCTGCCCCGTACGGTAGGCGTTGGTATCGGTTGCTTCAGCATAATCGCCGCACTTTACCCGTTGGCCATGCCAACGTGGATCTGGGTACTGCTGACCATCAACGCAGTGGCCTGGCCGCACCTGGCCTATCAGATCGCCAAACGCTCGCCCTTTCCCTATCGGGCTGAACGCCGCAATATCCTCATCGATTCGCTGATGGGCGGATTCTGGGCCGCGACCATCCAGTTCACGCCACTGACCACGGTCAACATGCTGGCCTTGATGGCCATGCACAACGTCGCCGCCGGCGGACCCCGGCTGATGGCCCAGGGGCTGGTCGCCCAGGCCATCGGCATCCTGGTGTCCTGGCTGATCTTCGCCCCGGCCTTCAACCCGCTGACCACGCCGATACAGATCTACAGCGTGCTGCCGGTACTGATCCTCTATCCCCTGGTGATCGGCATAGGTTGCTATCAACTGGCGATCAACCTGGCCGAACACAAACGCACCCTCAGTGCCCTGAGCCGTACCGACAGCCTGACCGGGCTGCTCAATCACGGCTCCTGGAAAGACCTCCTTCACCTCAAGTTCCACAAATGCCGCCACAGCCAGTGCCAGGCAGTGATTGCGTTGATCGACATTGACCATTTCAAGGCCATCAACGACACCTACGGCCACCTGGTCGGCGACAGCGTGCTGCGCCAATTGAGCAAGGACCTGCGCGATAACCTGCGCGAAGATGACCTGGCCGGGCGTTATGGCGGCGACGAGTTCTGCGTGATCCTGCCGGAGATGTCACTGGAGCGGGCCAATGACGTCATGGAGCGCCTGCGTGAGGTGTTCGGCAACTATCGCAATGCCGAGGTCCCGGAATTACGGGTCAGCCTGAGTATCGGCCTGGCCTCCTGCCGCCGGGATTTCAGCGATGCCGGCGCCTGGCTGAACGAAGCCGACAAGGCGCTCTATGTCGCCAAGAACACCGGGCGCAACAAGGTCAACAGCGCCGAAGAGGACAGCGCCGAGGGGTGCGCGTGCAACCTGGTCAACTCGGCTTGAGCCACGCCGCCAGTCTGAAAGACGCCCCATAAAATTGTACAAACACACATTGCTTTGTATAAGAAAATAAATATCATTAGGCCATTATTCAGTCATCTTTTTTTTGAACGATCACTTGGATATAGACATTCGCACAACCCACGGACGTTCATGGGTGTGGCAGTGCGGTGGGCTGTATCAAATGAACCACCAGTCATGGAGCACTGGTACTGGGCTGCTACTTCCCTTGCCCCTCTCGGACAAGCCGCAAGCCGCATGATCAGGGACTAACTCTCACGTTGTATCCCTCTCCGAGCAGACGCCATGCTATTTGCCTCCCATAAGAAAGCCATCAGTACCCTGCAACAATCCGTCACCGAGCAAGCCAACCAACTCGCGGCCATCGACCGCTCCATGATCGTGATCGAGTTCGACCTCAATGGCACGGTCCTGCGCGCCAACGAGAACTTTCTCAAGGTCACCGGCTATCGCCAGGAGCAGGTGGTGGGCCAGGCGCACCGGACGCTCTGCACGCCGGCCTACGCCCGCAGCAGCGAGTACAGCCAGCTTTGGTCACGACTGAAGTCCGGCCAGTTCGAAGCCGGGACCTTCGAGCAGGTCACGGCCGATGGCCGGTCCATCTGGTTGGAAGCCAGCTACAACCCGATCAAGAATGACAGCGGCAGTCTCTTCAAGGTCATCGCCTACGCCCTGGACATCACCGCCAGGATGCAACAGGAGAGCGAGGCCAACGGCAAGTTGCAGGCTATCGACCGGGCCATGGCGATGATCGAATTCAACCTCGATGGCAGTGTCATCTCTGCCAACCAGAACTTCCTCAAGCTGATGGGCTACACCCTGGCGGAGATCCAGGGCAAGCACCACAAGATATTCTGCAACCCGGCCACCACCAACAGCAGCGAGTACCAGGATTTCTGGCGCCGCCTGAACCAGGGCGAGTTCTTCAACGGCCAGTTCGAACGCGTCGGCAAGCGTGGCCAGACCCTGTGGCTCGAGGCCAGCTACAACCCGGTATACGACGCCGGCGGTCGCTTGTGCAAAGTGGTCAAGTTGGCTTCGGACGTTACCAGCGGTGTCGAGAAACACGAACAGGATGCCAAAAGTGCGACCGAGGCCTATCACCTCTCGATCGAGACGCGAAAAGTCGCCGAGCACGGTACTGGCGTTATCCAGCAGGCCGCCACCGAGATGCGTGAAATTGCCTCGAACATCGAAGGCTCCTCCACGCTGATCGCCAAACTGGGCGAGCGCTCCGAACAGATCACCGCCATCGTCAACACCATTCGCGGGATTGCCGACCAGACCAACCTGCTGGCGTTGAACGCGGCCATTGAAGCGGCCCGGGCCGGCGAACAGGGACGCGGCTTCGCGGTGGTCGCCGACGAGGTGCGCTTGCTGGCGGCGCGCACCAGCGGTTCGACCGCAGAGATTTCCGAGATGATCGGCATGATCCAGAACGAAACCCTGAAGGCCATCGACAGCATGAACGGCACCCGCGACCGAGCGGCCAAAGGGGTCGACCTGGCGGACCAGGCCGGCACGGTGATCCTGCAGATTCGCGAAGGGGCCAATCAGGCGGTGCGCGCGGTCAGCATGTTCGCTGGGCAGAGCTGATACACAGCGGGCCAGACGAGAGCGCCAGGGATGGCGCCGGGCAACGTCGGATAGGGCTATAGTGAGCCTTGATTCCCACGCCTTGCAGAGTCCACCATGACGTCAGAAAGTTCCGAAGCGAAAAGTCCTGAAACCCCAAAGAAAATCGTCGACCATCTGCGCTTCCATCGCCCCCACGCCCATCTGTCCACCACCTTCGGCAACGACACCTTTGCGCTGAAGGCCGAAGCCTTTGCACGGTTTTTTGGTACGCCGATGTTTCTCGGTGCCCAAACGGTGATCGTCGCGGCCTGGATTATCCTCAACGTCGCGGGCGTGACCCAGTTCGACGTCTACCCGTTCATCCTGCTCAACCTGGCGTTCAGCCTGCAAGCGGCCTATGCCGCGCCCTTGATCCTGCTGGCCCAGACTCGCCAGGCCGCGCGGGACAAAGCCCATTCCGACGCCGATGCCCAGCACCGCGAAGCCCTGGCTGTCGCCAATACCGAACGGCAGGCCGAGGCGGCGAAAACCACCGAGCAACTGCTGGCGCTGCTCGAACAGAACACCCAACTGACCGAAATGACCAAGCAACTGACCGAACGTATCGAGGGTCTGACGCTGGAGATGCACGAGCATTTCGTGCGCAAGACCTGAGTCGTCGGTGAAACGCTGTTTTAAAAACACCGCGTACCTGTAGGAGCCTGGCTTGCCAGCGAAGCTTTCAGCGTCCTCAAGGACGCCTCGCGGGCAAGCCAGGCGCCTACAAGGGCCTGTGTGTTTTCAGGAAAGTATTTCGGCACCAGGCCCAAGGCGAATAGATTGGGCCAGCTCATCGAACAAGGTCACCACCGAGCGCAACGCCCGGCAATCGGGACGGGTCAGCAGCCACAACGCCGTATCGTAGCTCGGCGGCACTTCGGCCAGGGGCCGCAAGCCCTGCTGCTCACCCAGCAGGAAATCCGGCAACACCGCAATGCCCAATCCGGCCCGCGCCAACTCCGCCACCGACAACATGCTGTTGCAGCGGTAACTCGGTACCACCCCGGGGAAATGCTGGCGACGCCAGCTCACGCTCGGATGATCGGGCAGAAAATCATCCGGGGCGATCCAGACCCCTCGCCCCAGATCCTCAGGAACAAGCGCCGGCAAATACCCCGGACTGGCACACACCCGATAAGACACCGCCCCCAGGCAACGCCCCACCAGATGCTCCGGTGGCGAGTCAGTCAACCGCAAGGCGATATCGGCATCGCGCCGGTTCAGGTTGGCGAAATCGTTGGAGGTGCTGAGCTCCAGAGTCAAGGCCGGATAAGCCGGCATAAACCGCGCCAGCGCCGGTAACAACAGCGCATGCAGGACCGAATCGGTACAGGTCAGGCGCACCGTACCACTGATCACCTCGCCGCCCTGCTCAATGCTGACACACGCGGCTTCCAACGCCTGCTCGGCACGCTCCGCCTGTTCGGCCAGGGATTGCGCCAGGCTGGTGGGCAGATAACCGGCGCGGCTCTTTTCGAACAGCTCACGGCCCAGTGAGGCCTCCAACCGACGCACCGAACGGAACACCGTCGAGACATCGACCTTGAGCAATCCCGCCGCCCGTGCCAGGGAGCGCCCACGGACCAGCGCGAGAATCAGCGAAAGGTCGGTGTGCTCCATCCGATAGTGCAACGGTGCATTGATCAATTGGGTAACTGCCTATATTGAATGCGTCGCCGCCACCTTATAGTTCGCCCCAGGAATCAACAAGCCTGAGGGAAAACTCCATGGAACAGCGCTCGCCACACACCGTCCTGAACATTGCCCTGATCGGCGATCACGACCCACAGGTCACCGCTCACCGCGCCATTCCCGTGGCTCTGCAACGGGCGGCCGAGGCTGCCGGGCTTGAGGTAAAGGCTCACTGGCTGGCCACGGATAGCCTCACACCACAGACCGACCTGAGACTTTTTGCTGGTTTCTGGTGCGTACCGGCCAGCCCCTACCGCAGCCTGGAAGGCGCATTGCGGGCAATCACTTACGCCCGCGAACAACAGCGACCGTTTCTCGGCACCTGTGGCGGTTTCCAGCATGCCGTCCTGGAATATGCGCGTCATGTTCTCGGCTGGACGGATGCCGAGCATGGCGAAACAGCGCCCGACTCGGCGCGCGCGGTGATTTCACCGTTGAGCTGCTCCCTGGTCGAAGCCCACGACCGCATCCAGTTTATCGAAGGCACGCTGATCGCCAAGGCTTACGGGGCCCTGGAAACCCACGAAGGTTATCACTGCCGCTACGGCATCAATCCCGAGTTCGAAAACGCCTTGCTCGATGGCGACCTGCGCGCCGGCGGCCATGACGCCCAGGGCGATCTGCGCGCGATCGAACTCAAGGGGCATCCGTTCTTCGTCGCGACCCTGTTCCAGCCCGAACGCGCGGCGCTGGAAGGCCGTATCCCGGCGTTGACCAGTGCATTCCTGGCGGCCTGCGCGAGCCAGCAACAATGATCGCCCAGACACCGCAACCGCCCTACTACGCCGTTATCTTCACCTCCCTGCGCACCGAGGGTGATCATGGTTATGGCGAAGCGGCAGAGCGCATGGTCGAACTGGCCCGACAACAGCCGGGCTTTCTCGGCGTCGAGTCGGCCCGGGGCGAGGATGGCCTGGGCATCACCGTGTCCTACTGGAGCGACGAAGCGGCAATCCTGGCCTGGAAACAACATGCCGAACACAGCGAAATCCGTGAACGCGGCCGTTCAACCTGGTACCAGGCCTGTCATACCCGGGTGTGCAAGGTCGAACGGGCCTACTCTTTCCAGCGTTGATCACCTCAGGAGGCGATGAGTGCCCGGCGCAGCGCGACAATCTCGGGAATATCCACGCGCCGCTGGTACACCCGCAGCGGTTCGCTGATGTTGATCCGATCGTCAATGTTCTGGTCCAGCAGCAGTTGAATCCGTTCGCGGCTCAGGCTCATGGTCTCTTCCGCGGCCGGCACCCAGACAAACTCGCAGGCCGCAAAGATGGCGTCATCCGCCACGTCCATGCCGAAGGCGTCCTCACTGAAGCGGACGATGTACTGGGCGGTCTTGTGATTGAAGCCGACAAAACCCTTGAGTTGGTCAGCGGCCTGGCAGATAAGCTCGGATGTGATCGACATGGTAAACCCCGCTTTAGAGCCACAAGGCTCATGGATGGACGGTTTACACGCAGGGCAGGCCTGTCCCTCTGACGGGGAGATGGGCGACAAATACTGTTGCACAATACCCGAGGAAAACGCCAAAAACCGGATCTGGAGCAGGTTTGTGTCTGTTTCGCGATAGCCCCTGTAGCAATCCGTTGTTGATGGGCTGAAGCGGGACGTCAAGCTCGACGCCAAGACCGGCGCGGTGCTTCACGACAAGAAAGACACCTGATCCCACGCTGACCTTGCGCGAGCCGGACAAGCCGACTCCCGCAAGGTCCTGGTTACCAGCGCTTACCAGAGCGCCAAGGTGTAGCTGATGATCAGACGGTTCTCGTCCAGGTCATTGCCGAAGTTCGAACGCACCGTCGCATTGCGCCACTTCACCCCCACCCCTTTGAGCGTCCCGTCCTGGAACACATAACCGATATCGGTGTTGCGTTCCCATTCCTTGCCTTCACCCGGAATCGTCCTTTGCACATTGTCACCGGACACGTAGCGGGTCATGAAGGTCAGGCCCGGCAAGCCCAACTGTGCAAAGTCGTAGTCATAACGCACCTGCAAGGAACGTTCGTCGATATTGGCGAAGTCGCCGATCTGCACGAAGTTCACCAGGTACGGATCGCTGTGCCCGATATACGGGAACGGGTCCTTGCCGCTCATGCGCTGATAGCCGAAGCCCAGGGAGTTGCCCTTGAAGGAGTAAGTGAACATCCCGCCCAATGCGCGGTTATCCAGCGGACGGAAGTTGCCGTCCTCGGCACTGCGGGCGTAACGCAGGTCGGTCTTCAAGCTCTGGCCCTGGCCCAGGTCCCAGTTATGCACCAGGCCCAGGAAGTTCTGCTGGTAGATATTCTCCAGCTGGCCATAGCGATACTGGGTCAGCAGGTTGGGCAGCCACTGGTAGTCGGCCCCGGCGAACTGGAACTTGTCGCTCGAACCGCCGATACGGTTGGCCGTCATCTTCTGATCATCGGTGGAGTCGACGTAGCGGATCTGGTTGAAGGAGCCCCCGGTCAGCCTCAAGTGGTCGATTTCCTGCACATTCAGCAAACCGCCCTGAAAGGTCCCGGGCAACAAGCGGGTATCGTTGGAGATGATCACCGGGTCCTTCATCTGAAAGCTACCGACCTTCAGCGTGCTTTTGGAAATACGCACCTTGGCCGCCGCCGCCAGCTTGCCGTAGCTGTCCTGGGAACCGCCGTGGCGGGTGTCCGCCGGCAACAGGCCGGTCCCCGCCGTGCCCGGTCCCGAGTCCAGTTTGTAACCGACCATGCCCAGGGCATCGAGGCCGAAACCGACGGTGCCTTCGGTGTAGCCCGATTCCATGCGCAACAGGAAACCCTGGGCCCATTCATCGGCTTTTTCCCGGGAGCCCGGCTGGCGAAAATCTCGGTTGAAGTAGAAGTTGCGTGCTTCCAGGGTCCCCTTGCTGTCGGCGAGGAAATCCGCCCGGGCGCCCGGCGCCCAGAGCAGGCCCAAGCCCACTAACGCGCTCACTGGCACGGAAAAACGTGATAAATGATCGAACGACTTCATGGTGTGCTCCTTTATTGCGGACGCGAGCCGACCCTCTCGGGGGCGTTGGGATCGCGACCGATGTGGTTGAAATGTCAGGATCAGTAGTCCCTGGGCCCGCCGGACCCAGGTGCGTCGAATATCAGCTCTCGAGCTGGCGACCGCGGGTTTCCGGCAGGCTCAGGGCCGCCAGGATCACCACCGCGTAAGCGCCGGCGGCAAACACACCGATGCCGACGCCAATCGGCAGGGTTTCACTCAGCGCACCGATAAACAGTGGGAACAACGCGGCGATGGAGCGCCCGGCGTTGTAGCAGAAGCCCTGGCCCGACCCACGCATGCGGGTGGGAAACAGCTCGGTGAGGAACGCCCCCATGCCGGCGAAGATGCCCGAGGCGAAGAAGCCCAGGGGAAAGCCCAGCCAGAGCATCCAGGTGTTATCGATGGGCAACTGGGTGTAGGCCAGGACGATGCTCATGGAGCCGACGGCAAAGAGGATGAAGTTCTTCTTGCGGCCGATGGCGTCGGTCAGCAATGCACTGATGACGTAGCCGACATAGGAACCGACGATCACCATCGCCAGATAGCCGCCCGTGCCCAGCACACTCAGGCCGCGCTCGGTTTTCAGATAGGTCGGCAACCAGGTGGTGATCGCGTAGTAACCGCCCAGCGCACCGGTGGTCAGCAGCGAAGCGCGCAAGGTGGTGCTGAGCATCCGCGGCGCGAAGATCTCGAAGAAGGCCCAGGGCGAAGGCTTTTCAGCCTGGCTCAGACGCTCGTCCCGAGCCTGCTCGAAGGTGTCGGACTCCTTGACCAACCGGCGGATCACCAGCACGAACAGCGCCGGTACCAGACCGACCATGAACAGCGCCCGCCAGGCCTGCTCCGGTGGTAGAAAGCTGAACAAGCCCGCATAGAGCAGGGCCGTCAGGCCCCAGCCCAGCGCCCAGCCGGCCTGCACCATGCCCACCGCCTTGCCACGATCCTGGGAGCGGATCACCTCGCCGATCAGCACCGCGCCGGCGGTCCACTCGCCACCAAAACCGAAGCCCATCAGCGTGCGCGCCACCAGCAGTTGGTCGTAGTTCTGGGCCAGCCCGCACATGAAGGTGAAGAAGGCAAACCAGAGCACCGTCAGTTGCAGGGTGCGCACCCGACCGATGCGGTCGGAGAGAATCCCGGCGATCCAGCCGCCGGCCGCCGAGGCCAGCAAGGTCGAGGTGCCGATCAACCCGGCCTCGCCCTTGGAAATGCCCCAGGTGGCAATCAGGGTGGGAATCACGAAACTCAGCATCTGGGTGTCCATGCCATCCAGGCCATAGCCGATCTTGCAACTCCAGAAGGTGCGCTTTTCATTTTTGCTCAGCGGGGCGTACCAGGCGAACGGGCCGGCACGGCGCGTCCCTGAAGGCACGGGGTCAGTCATGGTGTGTTCCATGGAGGGTTCCTGCGGCAGCAAGGGAAGATGACGGACACGCCTCATTGTTTTTTTGTGAAGGCGTTGTCGTGGAGAACCGATGCAGATGCGCTACATCGTGGAGTGGATTCTTCGCGCCGGAGCGGTACAGCGTCAAACGGGAAAAAAGCCGGTCAATGCATAAGAAAAGTTGATGGCCCCTTAATGGCCCCTACCGGGATAGCGGCGTGCCGTGTGCAACCGCGCATCAGTTTTTCTTGTTTGCAATAACAGATTTTCTCGTTGGACGAGGCGGTCGCGGCGCCCTAAAAAGGCCTCGACCCAACACAAGAGAGACGTTCGATGAACCTGCCCGCGCTGTCCTTCGATCAGTTGCGCCATCTGGCGCCGCGCGCCTTGCGCCGACACATCGCCACCGACCAGTATCAGGGCCACACCAGCGGCCTGGGCCTGGGTCGGGTACAAGCCAATATCGTGATTTTGCCAGGGGACTGGGCCGACGAGTTCCTGCGTTTCTGCACCCTCAATCGCCAGGCCTGCCCGATACTGGACATCACCGAACCCGGCGACCCGATCTTCCGTCACCTGGGCGAGAGCGTCGATATCCGCCATGACGTACCGCGCTACCGGGTCTATCGCCAGGGCGAACTGAGCGAGGAGCCGCAAAACATCAAGCACCTCTGGCGCGACGATATGGTGGCCTTCGCCATCGGTTGCTCCTTCTCCTTCGAGCAACCCTTGCTGGAGGCCGGCATCGATCTGCGTCACGTCAAATTGGGCCGCAACGTGGCGATGTTCCAGACCAATATCGATACCCGCCCCACCGAACGTCTGCGGGGCAAGCTGGTGGTGAGCATGCGACCGTTGAAGGCCGCCGACGCCATTCGGGCAGTGCAGATCACCGGACGCATGCCCAATGTGCATGGCGCGCCGGTGCACATCGGCGACCCGCGACTGATCGGCATCCACGACCTCGGTGCACCGGACTACGGTGACGCCGTGCCGCTGGCCGACGATGAACTTCCAGTGTTCTGGGCCTGCGGCGTGACCCCGCAATCGGTGGTGCAGGCGTCACGCCCACCGTTATGCATTACCCATGCGCCGGGCTGCATGCTGGTGAGCGATCTGCACAACCACAGCCTTTGACTCAGGCCGTGGTGTTTACCGAAGTGCCCGAGGTGCTGCTGCCCTCGGCCTGCAAGGCAGTGGTCAGGGCAGCGCTGACGGTGGAAATGGAACCGGCAATGGAAGACACCTGCGACTGCGCGGCCGCGAGCAAGGTGGCCTTGGCGTCCGGGTCTCCCTTGCTGTCCTGGGCTTTCTGCATTTGCAGCTCCGCTTGCTGCAGCTGCTTTTGCAGATCGGCCAATTGCTTTTGCAGCTGCTGGACCTCCTGGGAGGAAGTACTGGTGCTGGAGCTGTCGCTGCTGCTACCGGAGGCGCCGCCGGCGCCCGCCGGTTGGCTAGCGCCGGCCTGGGTGGTGCTCGCAGCTCCGGTGGCGCTGGTGCTGGTGGTGTCAGTAGCGGTGGTGCCGGTGGTCTTGTTGGTGCTGCTGGTGGTAAGGGTTGGGGCAATGGTGACCGAAGTAATGCTGACCATGGGGATCTCCCGATTCAGTTATGGGCAGTCATGTCATCGACAACCTTTCAACATGATTGAGATCGATTCTGTATCACACGTGTCAGCGTCCCGATACAAGGCCACATCCCTGTGGCCGCGAATCAGGCCCCGAGGCGCGCCGTCACATCATTCAACTGTCCCGACAAGCCGTGCAGGTTCTGGCTCGCAGCCTCGGTGCGCTTGACGTTGTCCAGGTTGGTACTGGCAATGGCGGTGATCTCGGTCAGGTTGCGCGAGATGTCTTCGGCCACCGAGGTCTGCTCTTCGGCGGCGGTAGCGATCTGACGGTTCATGTCGCGGATCGCTTCCACCGCGGTAGTGATGCGTTCGAGCATGGCCCCGGCCTCGGTCACCTGCTCGACGCTCTCCTCACTGCGGGCCTGCCCGCCTTCGATAGCCTGGGCCGCGTCCACCGCACCGGTCTGGACCGAATGGATGATCTGGTTGATCTCGATGATCGACGCCGCGGTGCGCTGGGCCAGGCTGCGCACCTCATCGGCGACCACGGCAAAGCCGCGTCCGGCCTCACCGGCACGGGCGGCCTCGATGGCGGCGTTGAGCGCCAGCAGGTTGGTCTGTTCGGCAATCCCGCGAATCACTTCCAGCACCTTGCCGACCCGTCCGCTGTCGGCTTCCAGGCGCCGGATGACCGTGGCGGTGGAGGTGATTTCGCCACGCATGCGGGTAATGGTCTCGATGGTCGATTGCATCACCAACTCGCCCTGCTGGGCCGCGCGATCGGCATCATCCGCCGCTGTAGCGGCATCTCCGGCATGGCGAGCGACCTCCTGGGCGGTGGCGGACATTTCGGTCATCGCCGTGGCCACCTGGTCGGTCCGTTCGAATTGTTCGTGGGTGCCGTTGGCCATCAGGCCGGCAATCGACTTCAGTTCGCCGCTGGCGCTGTCCAGGTCCGAGGTACTGCGCTTGAGATGGCTGAAGGTTTCGGCCAGGAAGTCGCGCAAGGTGTTCGCCGCTACCGCCAGGTGTCCCAGTTCGTCCTGGCGATCGGCATTCACCCTGTTGTCGAACTTGCCATGGCTCAATTGCGCCACGTAGTCGATCAGGCGACGGATCGGTTCCACCAGATTGCGGTTGACCAGCCACAGGCTCAACAGACCAATCAACAACCCGGAAATCACCAGCACAACGATGCCGACCCAGATCGTCCGCTCGGCCTGGGCACTGATAGCTTGCGACTGCTCATCACCCTGCTGGCGCAACTGCGCGACCAGGTTCTTCATCTGCTCGCTGGCCGCGCGGTCGACGCCCTTGACCGCCTGGTCACCGGCGCTCGCATCGGACCCGGCGGCCAGATAGGCCTCGCGACCTTTCAGATAGGCGCTGCCCAGCACCTGGTGTGCATCACGCAGTTGCTCGATCTGCGACTTGAGCCGTGCATCCATGCCAGGCTGGTTGATCAGACGACCGAGGATGTCCTGCACATCGCGCTGACGCGCTTCAAACTGCGACCAGTAACGGTTGAGGTCCTCAGGCTGCTTGCCACGCAGCAGGACATCCTTCCACTCCTGCACCTGTGCTTTGAATTGCACATTGGCCTCGTCGATCAAATGCGAGGTGCGCAAGGGTCCGGCGAGTAAATCCCGATAATCCTGAACGCCATTGGACAAGAGGTGAAAACAGGTCAGCGCGATCAGCAACATGGCGATCAGACTGCCGCTCAGGAGTGTGAGCAGTTGTGCTCTCAAGGATTTTTTCAGCATGGGGGCAGTCTCGGAACAAGCATGGAGCGTTCCCCGTGGGGAGCGCAAGCAGTCGAAACTTCCCTGTCAGCGACAACCGGGCACACGGCCAAATAGAGGATGGCTTACATCTCATAACATCGGCGTATAGCCACGACGCTTGAGTCGAGTCGACCATCGGTCAATACAGCGCAAGATGCCCAGCGGCCTGTTGGAAAAAGCTCAGCCCCCGCCAGAACAGAACTCGTCACAAAACTGTCAAAAAGCCTTGCGATGATGAGCTCCGCGAATCTGTAAAAAAATGTTTCAGGCATTCCCCTTCAGCGAGCCTCCATGAATCACAGCCTTGACCAAAGCCATCGTGACCCGGATCTGTTCGGCCTGCTTTACGGCTTTCGCTTCCGCACCGGCGAACGAGGTCAGGAAATAGACTCGGCCACGGCCCTGCAATGCCTGCAACAACCGGAAGATCCCGATGAATTTATCTGGCTGCACCTGAACCTGGCACACGCCGCCTGCGAGCGCTGGATGAAGACCCACCTGTCGTTGCCCGACGAGTTTTTCGAGGCCCTGCACGAAGGCTCGCGCTCGACCCGTATCGAACACGTCGACAACGCCTTGCTGGCGGTGGTCAACGACGTGGTGTTCAACCTCAGCAGCATGGTCTCCTCGGACATCTCCACGCTGTGGGTCTGCGCCCGCAGCAAACTGTTGATCAGCGCGCGCCTGCAACCCCTGCACTCGGTGGACAAGCTGCGCTCCTCGGTCAAGGCCGGCGAACGCTTTCGCTCGCCGCTGGAACTGCTGGTGCACCTGCTGCGCGACCAGGGTGAAGTGCTGACCCAGATCGTGCGCAAGACCAGCACCAGCGTCGACCAGATCGAAGACCAGTTGCTGGCCTTGCGCCTGAGCAACAACCGCGCCGAACTCGGTGCCATGCGCCGGATACTGGTACGCCTGCAACGCCTGCTGGCCCTGGAGCCGGGCTCGTTGCTGCGGCTGCTCAACCGTCCGCCGCAATGGTTGCAGAAGGAAGACGTCAAGGAACTGCGCAAATCCACCGAGGAGTTCTCGCTGATCCTCAGCGATCTGGAAGCCCTCGGCGAACGGATCAAGCTGTTGCAGGAAGAGATCGCCGCCAGCCTCAACGAACAGAGCAACCGCACCCTCTTCACCCTGACCGTGGTGACCGTCCTGGCACTGCCGATCAACATCATTGCCGGCTTCTTCGGCATGAACGTCGGCGGCATCCCGCTGGCGGGCGACCCGGAAGGTTTCTGGATCCTGGTAGCGCTGGTCGTGACCTTCACCTTGCTGGCCGGGCGCTGGGCATTTCGCAAACGTCAGGATTACTGATCTGGCGCAGTCAGCCTGTAACATTCAGCAACGAATATGACTGGCATCCGTTCTCAAAAAGGATTCCCGGTATGGCCATCCCTTCATCGACTGCTGCCTCGTCCGCCCAGGGCGAAGGCAACCCCCTGCTCGAAAGCAAACCCCGCGTCTTCACCGCGGTGATCTTTTTCGCGGTACTGGCCATGGGCTTGCTGTTCACCGCCTACAGCCTGATGCATGACATGCATGACTTCGGCACCGTGGTCACCACCTGGACACCGTTCCTGCTACTCGGCGTGGCGCTGCTGATCGCCCTCGGCTTCGAGTTCGTCAACGGTTTCCACGACACCGCCAACGCCGTGGCCACCGTGATCTACACCAACTCCCTGCCGGCGCATTTCGCGGTGGTCTGGTCCGGCTGCTTCAACTTCCTCGGCGTGCTGCTCTCCAGCGGCGCGGTGGCGTTCGGCATTATCGCCCTGCTGCCGGTGGAACTGATCCTGCAAGTCGGCTCCTCGGCCGGTTTCGCGATGATCTTCGCCCTGCTGATCGCCGCCATCCTGTGGAACCTCGGCACCTGGTGGCTGGGCCTGCCGGCCTCTTCGTCCCACACCCTGATCGGCTCGATCATCGGTGTCGGCGTGGCCAATGCCCTGATGCACGGACGCGACGGCACCAGCGGTGTCGACTGGAGCCAGGCAACCAAGATCGGTTATGCCCTGCTGGTGTCGCCACTGGTGGGGTTCTTCTTCGCCGCGCTGTTGCTGCTGGTCCTGCGCCTGTTGGTGAAGAACCGTGAACTGTACAAGGCGCCCAAAGGCAATTCGCCGCCACCGTGGTGGATTCGTGGCCTGCTGATCCTGACCTGCACCGGTGTGTCTTTCGCCCACGGCTCCAACGACGGGCAAAAAGGCATGGGCCTGATCATGCTGATCCTGGTCGGCACCCTGCCGATGGCCTACGCGCTGAACCGCACCATGCCGGCCGACCAGGCGCTGCAGTTCGCCGCCGTCGCCGAAGTCACCCAACAAGCACTGGTGCGCAACGCGCCGCAACCGGCCCCCGCCGACCCGCGCCAAATACTCTCGGACTACGTGCGAAGCAAAAAAATGACGCCGGAGGTGGTCCCGTCACTGGCGGCCCTGGCCGGCAATATCGGTACCGAGGTCAAGGGTTACGGCTCGCTGGCCAAGGTCCCGGCCGAAGCCATGGGCAACGTGCGCAACGACATGTACCTGAGCAGCGAAACCATCCGCCTGATGGACAAGGACAAGGTCGGCAATTTCGACGCTGATACCCAGGGCAAGGTGCAGTTGTTCAAACAGCAGATCGACGGCGCCACCCGCTTCATTCCGCTGTGGGTGAAGATTGTCGTGGCCATCGCCCTGGGCCTGGGCACCATGGTTGGCTGGAAGCGCATCGTGGTCACCGTCGGCGAGAAGATCGGCAAGACCCACATGACCTACGCCCAGGGCGCCTCGGCGGAAATGGTCGCGATGCTGACCATCGGTGCGGCGGACATCTACGGTTTGCCGGTATCGACCACCCACGTCTTGTCCTCGGGCGTGGCCGGGACCATGGTCGCCAATGGCGGCGGCTTGCAGATGCGCACCATCCGCAACCTGATGATGGCCTGGGTCCTGACCCTGCCGGCGGCGATCCTGTTGTCGGGCAGCCTGTACTGGTTGTTCACGCAGATTTTCTAAGCCACACCGCCTCAATGGCACAACACAAAACCCGTGGGAGCCGGCTTGCCGGCGATGGGGCCCGTCAACCGGACACGCCACTGCGGATCAACAAATCCTTCAGCACGCTGCGCAACGGCACCTCGCCCTTGCGCGGCGTTCCGGCGAACTCGATCCAGCCTTCGTTGAAACCGTCGATCATCTGCATGCGCGGCAGCGGGTTATTCATCCCCTGGGAGGTGAACAAATCCTCCCAGGTATCACGTGCCACCACTTCCATGCGCACCGGCTTGCCCAGCCACTCGGCAAAACCGCCGGCAATCTGCTCGGGCGTCACTCGCTCCGGTCCTTCCAGTTCAACCACCCGCTTGCCACTCCAGGATTCCTGCACCAACTGCGCGGCCAGGCGTCCGACATCCGCCGTGGCGATCATCGGCACCGGCTTGTCCAGCGGTTGCAGAAAGCTGGGGATCACTCCCGTTTCCACCGCCGCCGCCACATCCCACAGGGCATTCTCCATAAACCAGCCCGGACGCAGGAAGGTGACCGACAGATCCAGCGTGCTCAAGCCCTGTTCCAACAACTGCAACTGGTTCAGCAGATTCGGCTGGGTCGCCTGGGCACCGATGGTCGACAAACACACCACCTTCGCCGGCCGCGCCTGTTCCAGCGCCGCGCGCAGGGTTTCCACCACTTGGCGGGCTTCAGGAAAGCCCGGCGTCGGATCGAAGTTCGACGGCATCATGATAAACACCCCCTCGACACCGCTGAACGCCTGCGCCAGTGCCTGCCCGTCATCCACATCGGCCAGGGCCACCTGGCAGCCTTGTCCGGCCCACGGCGCACCTTTCTCGGCGCTGCGCACCACGGCGCGTACCGATTGCCCGGCGCTGAGCAGCGTACGGGCGACGGCACCGCCCACTTGTCCGGTAATACCCATGACTGCGTACATGCAAGTTCCTCCAGGAAGCGGCGACCTCTGTCGCGATGGAGGAATTCTCCGCCAGGGGTCGGGATTCTCCGATAGCATGGATGTCATTGAATAACTGACTGGTAATCAGTAATGAGCTTCGACTCCAACCTGGCCAGCGGCCTTGGCGTACTCAACGCGGTGGTGGACGGCGGCAGCTTCGTCAAGGCCGCCGAAGCCCTCGACATGACCGCCTCCGGCGTCAGCCGGGCCATCGCCCGGCTGGAGAAACGCCTGGGCATCCGGCTGTTCGACCGCACCACCCGTTCGGTGAAGCTGACCGACGAAGGCCGTCGCTTGTACGAGGAAGTCACCCCGTTGCTGGCCGGTCTCGAAGAAGCGGCCCATGCCGCCAGCGGTAGCGCCAGCCAGGTACGCGGGCGCTTGCGGGTCAATATCGATCCGTATTTTTCCCGCCTGATCCTCGGCCCCGCCCTGGGCGAGTTCATGAGCCGCCATCCGCTGTTGCACCTGGAGCTCTATAACCGCGACCAACTGGGCGACGTGGTGGCCGATGGTTTCGACCTGGCCGTACGCTTCGGTCACCCGGCCAACTCTTCCCTGGTGGCGCGCAAGCTGCTGGACGTGCGGGTGCTGACCTGCGCGGCGCCGGCCTACCTGAAACGCCACGGGCGACCGCTGACACCGCTGGACATGGAGGACGAACGGCATGTCTGCGTGTCCTTCCGCGACCCGGAAACCGGGCGGCCCTTCCCCTGGGAGTTTCACCGTGCCGGCCGGCGGGTGGATGTGCGCAATAACGCGCGACTGGTACTCAACGATGTCGGCACCCTGCACAGCCTGTGTGAAAGCGGCCATGCCATCGCCCAGGTGCTTGACCTGGGGGTACGTCCGGCCTTGGACGCGGGTCGGCTGGTGGAGCTGTTTCCCGATTGGCCGGACGAGCGCTTTCCGCTGTATGCCCTTTATCCATCCCGGCATCTGCCGCCGGCCAAGGTCAGGGCGTTTCTGGATTTTATTATTGGGTTGAGTGCTGTTTGATGCGGTTGGGGGGTAAAGAGCTCGAGGCAATGTGCATGGCCGCCTTCGGCGGTTCGCGAGCAATCGAGCGTCGACCGGCTGCTCCTACAGGGAGATGCGCAGCAATAGACGTTCGCGTATTGCGTCGTAGGCCCAGTGATACAGGTAGGTATAGGGCAGGAAGAACAGCAGCACGCCGATATCCAGCAGCAGCGCCGTCAACAGGCTGAGATCCAGCCACCAGGCCACCAGCGGCACGCTCACCGCCACCAGGCCGCCTTCGAACAGCAAGGCATGGAGCAGGCGCGTCCAGACGTTCTGCTCCAGGGCAAAGCGCTCGCGCATCCGGTCGAACATCCCATTGAACAGGACGTTCCAACCCAGGGCGATAAAACAGTTGGCGACCGTCACCACGCCCATCTCCAACAGCGGTTTGTTCATCACCCAGGCAAACAGCGGCGTACACAGCAGCACCGCGAAGACCTCGAAGCCGATGGCTTGCAAAACACGTTCGGTAAAAGACTTGCCGGGGGTCATGATGGACGCCTCCATTGATATCCGAGGGTTGTCATTATCGCCACCCGGACAGATACTAAAAGTCGATTACCATCGACAAAAGCGATAGTTCATGGCCTCCAACGAAATGCTCCAGGCCTTTGTCCAGGCCGCGACCTTGGGCTCCTTCTCCGCGGCGGCGCGCAAGCTGGGCAAGAGCCAGTCGACCATCAGTGCCGCAGTCGCGAGCCTGGAAATCGACCTCGGCCTGGAACTGTTCGACCGCAGTACCCGCAAGCCCGGCCTGACCGCGGCCGGCCATGTCATGCTGCAAAAGGCCGAGGATATCCTTGCGGCCAACAACCGCCTGGAGATGAGCGCGCGCCAATTGGCCGGCGGTCTGGAAGCGAAACTGACGGTGGTGATTTCCGACACCTACCAGTCCAACCGTTTCGAGGCCACCCTGAGCGACTTCGAAGCCCGCTACCCGGACCTCGAGCTGGAGTGCCTGATCGCCGAGTGCGACGACCTGGTGGAGTTGGTCCGCCAAGGCCGGGCCCAGGTGGCGTTTGCCGAACGGCAGGACAGCTACCCGCCGGACCTGGGCAGTGCCACCGTGGATGAACGCACCGAATTTGCCGTGTTCGTCCATCGCGGGCATCCCTTGGCACAACAGGTCAAGGTCGATCAAGCCAGCCTGCAGCAGCACCGTGAACTGCGCCTGGCGAGCATCGTCAATCCTTACGAAAGTCGTGCCCAGGGCCGCTTCTGGTCGGCGTCGAGTTACCTGATGCTGCTGGAAATGGCCCAGCGCGGGTTCGGCTGGGCACCGCTGCCACGCTGGCTGGTGGAGCGCTTCGACAATGCTTCGCTAGTGGAACTGCCGCTGCGCGGCTGGCCAAGGCCGGTGGCGGTGGATGCGCTCTGGTCACGCCTGCATCCGCCAGGGCCGGCGGGCAGTTGGTTACTGGCTAGAATGCTGGAGTAATGGCCTCTTGTGGGAGCTGGCTTGCCAGCGATTACGATGCCACATTCACCGCTACTCTCGACCGACGCCTACAAATTTCCAGGCCCACGCTCGGCGCCTTTCAACGCCTCCAACCGACGCTCGATAAAACGCCGCTCCGGCGCCTGCTGTGTCAATTCCAACGCGCGCTGGTAGGCCTCCCGTGCCTGCTCAACCCGCCCCAACCGCCGACAGAAATCCGCCCGCGCCGAATGCGCCAGGTGATAGTCCAGCAAGTCGCCGCGCCCGAGGATGCCCTCCACCAGTTCCAGTCCCGCCAATGGCCCGTCGCGCATGGCCACCGCTACCGCCCGATTGAGCTCTATCACCGCCGAAGGCACGGCCCGCAGCAACAGGTCATAGAGCCCGACGATCTGCCGCCAGTCAGTGTCCTCGGCCGTCGCCGACTCGGCATGCACGGCCGCGATCGCGGCCTGCAAACCATAGGGCCCGAAACGTCCGGTACCCAGTGCGCGTTCCACCAACCCACAGCCTTCGGCAATCAGCGTCGCGTTCCAGCACGAACGATCCTGGGCATCGAGCAGCACCAGTTCCCCGCTCTCGGAGACCCGCGCCTGACGCCGCGACTCATGCAACAACATCAACGCCAGCAACCCCATGACCTCGGGATCGGGCAGCAACTCCAGCAACAGGCGCCCAAGGCGAATGGCCTCCGCCGTCAGCTCGTCGCGGGTCAGGCTGGCACCGAGGGAAGCGGAATACCCCTCGTTGAACACCAGGTAAATAACCCGCAACACACTGTCCAACCGCGCGGGCAACTCCGCCAGGGAAGGCACCTGATAAGGAATCTTCGCATCGCGAATCTTGGTCTTCGCTCGCACAATGCGCTGGGCGATGGTCGAGGGGCTCGAGAGAAAGGCCCGGGCGATTTCTTCGGTGGTCAGGTCGCAGACCTCGCGCAATGTCAGCGGCACCTGGGCATCCGCCGACAACGCCGGGTGACAGCAGGTAAAGATCAGCAGCAGGCGATCGTCCTCGACATCCTCGTCATTCCATTCACTCTGCTCCAACGCTTCGGCCTGGGCGATCAACTGCCCCTGGGATGCGGCAAAACGCGCCCGGCGGCGCAATACATCGATGGCCTTGAAACGCCCGGTGGAGACCAGCCAGGCCCGGGGATTGGCCGGCACGCCATCGCGCTGCCAGCGTTCGATGGCGATAAAGAAGGCTTCGTGCAAGGCCTCCTCCGCCAGATCGAAATCCCCCAGCAAGCGAATCAGGGTCGCCAGGATCCGCCGTGATTCCTGGCGATACACCGCCTCAACCTGCTGCTTGACGCTCTCGGCTTCGAGGGTCAATCCAGCAGCCCCTGGCGGACCAACAGGGCCAATCGATCCAGGCTTTCACCCCAGCCCCGATAAAACCCCATCTGTTCGTGGGCCGCCTTTTCCTCCGCCGACCAGTGCATCGCCCGGGCGGTATACAAGGTATGACCATCGGCCTCTTCGAGGGTGATTCGCGCCGTCATGAAGGGTTTGCCCGAGGGCGTCCAGTCGGGGGTAAAGGCGTCGGTGAAGACGATCCGCTCCGGTGCGGCGATCTCCAGGAACACGCCCTGATAAGAGTACTCGACACCCTCCGCCGTACGCATCAGCGTGCGAAACGAACCGCCAACCCACAGCTGCATTTCGCAGACCGGCATGGTCATGCCATGGGGGCCCCACCATTGACTCAGCAGACGGGGTTCGGTCCAGGCACGAAAGACCTGGTTGCGTGGCGCCTCGATCAGGCGACTGATGGACAACTCATGTTCAGCTCCCGAAAGGGGCAGCGGTTGACGGTTCATGTTCAGGCTCCTTTTATTCTTATGGTTGCCGTTCGAAAGCTCAGAGATTCAGTTCCCGCACCGGCCGCACTTCCACGCTGCCCACTCGCGCGGCCGGGATATGCCCGGCAATCTGCAAGGCCTCGTTCAGGTCGCGGGCCTCCACCAGATAGAAGCCGGCCAGTTGTTCCTTGGTTTCGGCAAACGGCCCGTCGACGATCGACAGCTTGCCGCCGCGCATGCGCACCGTGGTGGCGGTGCTCACCGGCTCCAGCGGCTCGGCGGCGAGCAGGCGACCACTGGCCCGGATCGACTCGCCGTAGGCCAGGCACTCGGGGTCCTTGGGGCTGTCGGGATGGGAATGCAGCAGTTCCTCATTACTGTAGATCAGGCACAGGTATTTCATGGGATGTCTCCAGGGCGGTCGAACAACTATGGCTGCTGTTCCGCGCTTTGGCGAAAGCGGCTGACGATCAGCAAGTGTACGAATAGTCGCTTGGAAGCAAAGGAAATCGACAGGCGTAAAAACTCGTAGGAAAAATAATATCCATCCTGCTAAAGCCGATAGAATTCGGCCTCCCCTACTGCCGGAAACAGGATATGCCGCTGTGAGAATTTCCCTTGTCGACTACGTCACGCTGACCCCCGCCCAACGCGAGCAGTTGGCCTTGATCCAGGTCGATGCGGCGCAACGGGAATTTTCCAGCGATATCACCCGGGGCCTGGCGGTGCTGCTGGCCCACACGGGCAATGACGTGAAGGGTTTTGTACTGCTGGCCGATGCGCTGCCGGTGGGTTTCCTGCTGCTCAAGCGGCCCCCGGCATCACCGGCCTGGGCCAGCGGCAATGTCTGCACCCTGCATGGCCTGCAAGTGGATAAAAACTACCAGGGCCAGGGCCTCGGGCGCGCCTGCATGCAAGCCCTGCCGGACGCCGCTCGCGGCGCCTGGCCGGCTACCCGCCAGCTGATGCTGATGGTCGACGCAGACAATGACGCCGCCCGCGGGCTCTACCTCAAACAGGGATTTGTCGACAGCGGCGAGACCTTTCACGGGCGGGTCGGTGAAGAACGTCGGCTGACCTTGCCACTCTGAGGCGGGAGATTGTCATGAATGCCCGACTGACCCGCTACGACGACCTGAGCGCCCTGCAACGCGAACAGCTCGCGGACCTCGAAGTCCACCCCGGACAGCTGCAATTTTGCGGTGATATCCAGGCGGCCCTGCACTTCCTGCCACGCGAGCCCCATGACGGCGTGCTCGGTTTTGCCCTGCTCGACCATGACACCCCGGTGGCCTTCCTGTTGCTCAAGCGCCATCCTTTTGTCCCCCATTGGGCCGACGAAAGCAGCGCCACCCTGCATGCCCTGCAGGTCGACAAAAGGCTTCAAGGCCAGGGGTTCGGCGCGGCCTGCCTGCAAGCCCTGCCCGCAGCGGTACGCCAGGCCTGGCCCCAGGTCCGTCAGTTACTGCTGTCGGTAGGAACCGATAACCAGGCGGCGATGAGTCTTTACCTGAAACAGGGTTGGGTGGATACCGGTGAAGCCTATCGCGGCGAACGACGATTGACCCTGACACTTTAAAGTTGCCGGTGGCCATAAGTATGAGATCAGTTGGTCATTTACAGTAAAACTTGATCGCTGGGCAAATTCGCCTTCCAGTTATTAAATCGATGACGTCGCTGCTGCATCAGCCAGCGCATCGCTACTTGATAAGCCGTTATTTAACTCAAGTAGCCATTTAATAAACTGAAAGGACTCAATACCCATGGATGCAAAAAATCGAATCTCGAACAGCGCCCCCAAAACCTCGCCCTCCGCGGCCATCCAACGGCCCGGCAGCGCCGGAAGATTTGATCTGGAATTTGGTGAACACCGCGACGGCCTGGTTATTTTTTCAGAAAGAGGTCCTGGCTTTGTCGGCCCTTCTTTATTGCGGCCCGACGGCCGCCATCGGTTTATCGGCGTCCATGAAGACCAGCCAGAAAGTATCACCCAGGCCGACTTCAGCGAAGACGGCCTTTATTATCATGACTTCGCCCAGTCACTCGGAAGTTCCAGCCGAAGACTGATCAAGGCGGTCCTCGACGAAGACGACAAGTTCCTCCTGCTCGGCCACTTCCGCTCCGGTGAACAGGTCTTCTGCGCCCGTATCACTGAAGACGGCATGCCGGACCCCGATTTCGGCGACAACGGTCAGGTTGCCCTGCCTTACACGGCCCCCTGGATCGGCTATGGCCGCCGGCTCACCGTGCAACCCCAGGACGGTTTTATCGTCCTGGCCCTGAGGAACAGCGCCGTGGGCGAGTCGGCACGCGACGTTATCGTGCGTCTCGACCGCAACGGCAGTTTCGACCCGCGCTTCGGCACCTGCGGCGTGGTCACGGCACCGGAACCGAACATCGCGTTCGAGGCGGTTCAGGTCCAGGCCGATGGCAAGCTGATCGTGGCCGGCCGACGCGGCCGCAAGGCCATGCTGATGCGCTACGGGGCCACCGGCCTGCCGGACAAGACCTTCGGTTGCGCCGGCTATCTGGAGCTGGAGCCGGCCCGCGACGGCCACGCCGCGTTTTTTGATCTCGCCGTGCAACCCGATCAGAAAATCGTCGTCACCGGCTCCGCGGATCTGTCCCACAATATCGCCCTGCTCACCCGTGTCACAGCCGACGGCAAGCTGGACGTCACCTTCAATGCCGGAGTGCCCTGGGAGCTGCCGGAACTGGATATCGCCTTCGCCCTGGCGGTGCAGGAGGACGGGAAAATCGTCAGCGCCGGTCATATCAACAGCGGCAGCCGCTGCTGGTTGATGCGCCATTTGAACAACGGCGAACTGGACCCTGATTTTGGCGACAACGGGATCAGCCGCCTGATCTACATCGGCGATTCCACCAGCTACCTCTCCAACCTGGAGTTGCAGCCAGATGGCAAGATCCTGCTCTCCGGACGCTACGCCACCCATTCGGCGGTGATTCGCTGTTACGGCAACTGAGCACGTAGCGCCTGGGGAAAGGCAACGTCATGTCGGTGATACGGCGTTCCTCGATGCCACCCAGGCGCCCCAGAACAGGCTGGAAAAAAACCGCGTCGCGGTGCCGAACCCGGCCTTCTCAAGCAAGTGCTGAACCGCCGCCTCCGAGTGTGGCGGATCGGCCCCCTGGAGAATCTTGCCAAGCTTGGCGCGAACCGCGTCAGCACTCGCGCCCTGCTGGCGCCAGCGCTCGCCCCAGGCCGCCAACAACAGCGGCTGGCTGGCATAGGCCTGATGGTTGCCCGCCACAATCAACGGAGCTCCCGGTTTGAGCCGGGCGGCAATCGCCTTGAGAATGTCGTGCTTGGCCTGATCGCCGGGCAGGTGATGCAACACACCGATCAGGGTCGCGGCATCATAGGGCGGCTCGTCGGTCAGTTCCTCGACCGTGCCCAGGAATACCCGCGTGCGCGCCAGCAGCCCCTGGGCCTGGAGACTGGCCTGCGCCAACTCAAGCATCGGTGCCGAGGGGTCTACCGCGGTGAACCGCCAAAGCGGCTCAAGCGCCGCCGCCGTCAGGATTTCCTGAGCGGTACCGCCGGCGCCCACCACCAGAATCCTCGCCTCGCCCCCGCTGCCCAGGCTGGCCGCCAGCATGCAGGCGACCAACTCGTGACAGGCGTCATAACCGGCCAGGGCGATACGGCTTTGCTCGGCGTACTCACCGGCACGGGATACATCGAATTTCCGAGCGGAATCCAGAGGTTCGGACGACATGGGCTTTCTCTCTTGGCGGGGAACTTCAGCCCAAGGTAGTCGCCCTGCGAAAATAAAGAAAATTCATGTTTTTAATGCAATGCATTCCTTTCAGGAATACGAAAAACACCAGCGGCTCAGTGGCTATCGCGCCCCCGAACGCCCCTTTGATCACAAGCCGACGACGGGGTCGAGACAATGCTCAGCGGCATCGGGATGGCGATTTCAACTCAGTTCGTATCCGCCCTATATTGTTGCGCGAACGCCTCGTAAAGCTTTCATATAGTCGATGTCATTTGCCCGCCATTTCGACTATTTCTCTGCAGGTCGCCGCCTGCCGCGGTATTTTCCGGAGACCTGCCATGACCCATATCCAGATCGGCCTGCTTATGCTGTTGGGCATCAGCGCGTTCGGTGTGATCACCCTCTACCTCGACTTCTGGCGTGCGTCCAAGACGCAAAGGGAGAACAAATAAGCCGTTACAGGCCGACCAGACGATAGCCCACCTGCAATTCGGTGATCAGGTGTTGCGGCTGCGCCGGGTCGGCTTCGAGTTTTTGCCGCAGATGCGCCATGTGTACCCGCAGATAATGAGCCCGATCGGCATAGTCCAGCCCCCAGACATCCAGCAGCAATTGCCGGTGCGTCAGCACCCGGCCCTGACCCCGGATCAACGCGATCAACAGGCGGAACTCGATGGGTGTCAGGTGCACGCCCTCGCTGCCACGTCGCACCTCATGGGTCGCCAGATCGACCTCAACCTCGCCGAAGCGCACCTTGCTGCTGACCGCCGCCGTGCCGCTTTGCACCTGCCGCCGCAACTGCGCACGAATACGCGCCAGCAACTCGGGCACACCGAACGGCTTGACCAGATAGTCATCGGCGCCGGCGTCCAGTGCGGCGACCTTTTCGTCTTCGCGGTCACGGGCCGACAGCACCAGGATGGGCACGCTCATCCAGCCACGCAGTTCACTGATCAGGTCCTTGCCGTCACCGTCGGGCAAGCCCAGGTCGACGATCACCAGGTCCGGCTGGCGGCTCGCCGCATCGATCAGGGCACGCTTGCTGCTGTCGGCCTCGAAGACCTGGAAGCCTTCGTCCTGCAAGGCAATGCCGATGAAACGACGGATATTGGCTTCATCCTCGACAATCAGGATACGGGTGCTGGTCATAAGGTTTCCATGGACGGCGGTTGACCCGCCGGTAAGCTGATAACAAAACAAAGGCCGTTCGGCAGCCGCGGCCGGGCGACGACCCGGCCGCCGTGGGCTTCGACGATCCGCCGGACCAGGGCCAGTCCCAGGCCGATTCCGGACACCGCCGATTCCTGCTGGCCACGGCTGAAGGCTTCGAAGAGTTGCTCGGGGGCGATACCCGACGGGCAGCCCGGTCCGCTGTCGGCGATCTCCAGGACGATCTGCTGGTCGACCTGGCTCGCCGTGATCTCGATCGGCGTACCCGCCGGGGTGTATTTCGCCGCGTTGTCCAACAGGTTGACCAACACTCGCTCGATCAGCAGCGCATCGATCTCCACCAGGGGCAGGTCCGCCGGCAACAGCGCCCGCACCGGATGCCGGGCGAGGGGTTCGCGCAGTTGGCGCAAGGCGCTGCCGACCACCTCTTCCAGGGAATGCCACTGACGGTTAAGGCGCACCCCATGTTCCTGCAGGCGCGCCATATCCAGCAGGTTTTCGATCAAGCGTTGCATGGCACAGGCCTGATCGTGAATCCCGCCCAATAACCCGCCGACCAACGCGTCACGCACATGGGGCGCTGCGGCGTCGGCGGCGCCGATAATGCTGGTCAAGGGCGTACGCAGGTCATGGGAAATGGCTGCCAGCAAGGTGTTGCGCATGCGCTCGCCTTCCATCTGCACCAGGGTGCTTTGCGCCACTTCAACGAAATGCACCCGTTCCAGCGCAATCGCCAACTGGCTCATGCAGGCTTCCAACAGGCTTTGCTCATCGGGGTCCTTCAGGCGCTCGGCATCACTCAGGTCGAGGACCAGCACACCGCGCACGCGCATCGGCGCCTTGAGGGCAAAGTAGCAACCGGGGGCGGCCGCCAGGGTATCACTGCCCTGTCCGGCCGGGCGTCCGTGTTCATAGGTCCACTGGGCGATGCTTTCATCCACCGGGAAGACACTGCCGGCCAGGGTGCCGACCCGATCGCCGGCATCCGGCAAGGCCAGGCCGACCCGGGCCTCGAACACCCCGCTGAAGGTGCGCAGCGCCACCGCGCCGAGCTGTTCGACGGTCAGGGCCGCGGACAGGTCGCGAGCCAACAGCGCCAGCGAGGTCGCCCGGCGCTCACGGGCCGCCGCTGTGCGCGCCTCATGGCGCAGACGCGCGGTCAGTTGGCCGGTGATCAGGGCAATGCCCAGCATCAAGGCGAAGGTGAAGAAATACTGGGTGTCGTTGACAGTGAACGACAGCACCGGCTGGACAAAGAAAAAATCGAAACACAGCACCGCCAGCATCGCCGCCCAGACACCCGGCCCGCGGCCCAGGCGCAGCGCCACCAACACCACCGTCAGCAGGAACAGCATGACCACGTTGGCCGGGTCGAAGACTTGCAGCAACAACGCCGCTACCGCCGTGGCGGCGAAACAGGCCAGGGTCGCCCACAGGTAGGCCAGGCCCCTGCCCTGTGCCAGTCTCGGTTCCGCTTCCGGTCGGGACGGCGCCGTGCGCGGCAGCTCGCCATGGGCGATCACGATCTGGTCGATCTGCGGGTGGTGGCGGCTGATCCGGTCGCTGACCGTCTGGTGCCAGAACTGCCAGACCCGTCGTGGCCGATGGCCGAGCAACAGGCGGTTGGCATTGCGTTCGCGGGCACAGGCCACCAGGGTTTCGGCGACATCGATACCCGCCAGGATCGCGGTATCGGCACCGAACTCGGCGGCCAGGGCCAGGGTCTTCACCGCCGCCGCGCGTCGCCGCAGGGCCATGCCGCCCGTCGACACCGACTCGACATGCACCACGATCCAGTCGGCTTCGAGCTTCTGCGCCAGGCGCGCGGCTTCGCGCACCAGACGTTCATCCGAGGACTCACCGGCAACCCCCACCAACAAGCGCTCACGAGCGGCCCACAAGGTGTCGATGGAACGCTCGCGACGATAGACACGCATTTGCGCATCGACCCGGTCGGCGGTACGGCGCAGGGCCAGTTCACGCAGGGCCAGCAGGTTGCCTTTGCGAAAGAAGTGCCGCGACGCCCGGTCGGCCTGCGGGCCCTGGTAGACCTTGCCGTCCTTGAGACGCTGCAACAGTTCGTCGGGGGCCAGGTCGATCAGCACCACTTCATGGGCACTGTCGAACACATGGTCGGGGACGGTTTCCCGCACACGGGTGCCGATGATGCCGCTGACCAGGTCATTGAGACTTTCCAGGTGCTGGACGTTCAGGCTGGTCCAGACCTCGATCCCGGCCCGCAGCAGCTCTTCAATATCCTGCCAGCGCTTGGGGTGGCGTGAGCCGGGGACATTGCTGTGGGCCAACTCGTCCACCAGCAACACCGCCGGACGGCGGACCAGTGCCGCATCGAGATCGAACTCCGGCAACGTGCTGTCGCCATGGGCCAGGCGATGGCGCGGCAGTTGTTCCAGGCCGGCGAGCAAGGCGGCGGTATCACCGCGCCCGTGGGTTTCAATCAGGCCGGCGACCAGATCGCATCCGAGAGCCCGCTCGCGGTGCGCGGCCTGGAGCATGGCGCAGGTTTTCCCGACCCCGGCGTTCGAGCCGAAATAAATACGCAAACGGCCGCGCTGGGCGGCCTTCTCGTCGGCTTGCAGTTGCTCCAGCAGCGCATCCGGATCGGGTCTACCGTCGCGGATGTCGCGGGAGGTGTCATTCAAACTCATGTCATTCCTTGTCAGACGCACCCATGCCGGTCACCTAGACCACGCCCAAGCCGACCAGCAGCATATCGATCAGCTTGATCCCGGCAAACGGCACCAGCACCCCGCCCAGTCCATAGATCAGCAGGTTGCGATTGAGCAGCGCCGCCGCGCCGATGGCCCGGTAGGCCACGCCCTTGAGCGCCAGCGGGATCAGGAACACGATGATCAGGGCATTGAAGATCACCGCGCTGAGGATCGCCGAGTTCGGGCTGCCCAGGTGCATCACGTTCAAGGCGCCGAGCTGCGGGTAAGTCGCCACGAACGCCGCCGGCACAATAGCAAAATACTTCGCCACATCGTTGGCCACGCTGAAAGTGGTCAGGGCGCCACGGGTCATCAGCATCTGCTTGCCGACCTCGACCACCTCGATCAGTTTGGTCGGATTGCTGTCCAGATCGACCATGTTCCCCGCTTCCTTGGCCGCCTGGGTGCCGCTGTTCATCGCCACCGCGACGTCGGCCTGGGCCAGCGCCGGGGCGTCGTTGGTGCCATCGCCGGTCATCGCCACCAGCTTGCCCTGGGCCTGGTAGTCACGGATCAGTTGCAGCTTGTCTTCCGGCCGGGCCTCGGCCAGGTAGTCATCGACCCCGGCTTCCACCGCAATCGCCGCCGCAGTCAGCGGATTGTCGCCGGTGATCATCACGGTCTTGATACCCATGCGTCGCAACTCGCCGAACCGCTCCTTGATGCCGGCCTTGACCACGTCCTTGAGCTCGATCACCCCAAGGGCCCGCGCGCCCTCGGCCACCACCAGCGGTGTGCTGCCGCGCCGTGAGACTTCATCCACCCGCGCTTGCAGGGCCGCCGGGAAACCACCGCCCAGTGCCTCGATATGCCGGCGAATCGCATCGGCCGCACCTTTGCGGATCATCCGGCCATCGGCCAGGTCGACGCCGCTCATGCGGGTCTGGGCGGTGAATGCGACGAAGCTGGCGTTCAGGCTTTCCAGATCCGGCTCATTGAGCTCGAACTTCTGTCGCGCCAACAGCACGATGCTGCGCCCTTCCGGTGTTTCGTCGGCCAGGGACGCCAGTTGCGCCGCCTCGGCCAGTTCACGCTCTTTCATCCCCGGTGCCGGCAGGAAGGCACTGGCCTGGCGATTGCCGAGCGTGATGGTGCCGGTCTTGTCCAGCAGTAACACGTCGACATCGCCGGCCGCTTCCACCGCGCGCCCGGAGGTGGCGATCACATTGGCCGCCATCATCCGGCTCATGCCCGCCACGCCGATGGCCGAGAGCAGGCCGCCGATGGTGGTGGGAATCAGGCACACCAGCAAGGCCACCAGCACCGTCGCGCTGACCACACTGCCGCTGCCGCTCATGACCACGGCGAAGATCGAATACGGGCTGAGGGTGACGATCACCAGCAGGAACAAGGCCGTCAGCCCCACCAGCAGAATGGTCAGGGCCACTTCGTTGGGGGTCTTCTGGCGCTTGGCCGATTCGACCATGGAGATCATCCGGTCGAGAAAGGATTCGCCGGGATTGACGCTGATACGCACCACCAGCCAGTCCGAGAGAACCCGGGTGCCACCGGTCACCGAAGAGAAATCACCACCGGCCTCACGGATCACCGGAGCCGATTCGCCAGTGATCGCGCTTTCATCCACCGACGCCACGCCCTCGATAACGATGCCATCGAGGGGCACCAGGTCGCCGGCCTCGATCAGCACTACCGCGTCCTTGCGCAACTCGCTGGCCGCCATCGGCAACCATTGCGCACCATGACGCGGCTTTTGCAGGACCTTGGCCAGGGTCTGGCGCTTCATCCCGCGCAGGCTCGCCGCCTGTGCGCGGCTCCGCCCCTCGGCCAGGGCTTCGGCGAAGTTGGCGAACAGCACGGTGAACCACAGCCACAGGCAGATGCTCAGGATAAAACCACTCGGTGCCTCGCCCTGGCCGCCCCAGGACTGCACCCACAACAAGGTGGTGAGCAGGCTGCCGAGGTACACCACGAACATCACCGGATTTTTCCACTGGGCCTGGGGCAGCAGTTTCCGGAAGGCATCCACGCCGGCGGCCAGCAACAGCTCGCGGTCGAACAAAGGCAAACGGGCTTTCATGTCACTCATGATCGATTCTCTTACTCAGTGACGACGACTGGGGACTGGCGGGGTGTCGCCAAGGCATCCAGCGCCAGGTTGAGTTGCAGCACATTGACTCGCGGCTCGCCGAGCAGGCCGAAGGTACGCGTCTCGGTCGACGTCCGGACCAAGGTCAGCAGGGCGTCTTCGGACAGCTGCCGCAGCGGTGCGACGCGCCGCGCCTGGATCAGCGCGTTGGCCACTGAAATATGCGGGTCCAAGCCGGACGCCGAAGCCGTCACCGCGTCGACCGGCACCGGCGCTTGCGGGTCCAGGCCGTTCGAGGCGCGATAGGCCACGGCCCGCTCCTTGACCGCGTCGAGCTGACGCTGGCTGGTCGGGCCCAGGTTGCTGGCCCCGCTGAGGCCGGCGTTGTAGGGCGTGGTCACGGTCTTGCTGGCGTCGTTCGGATCGACGCTCTGGGTCACGCTGGGGCGGGCCTGGAAATACTCCGGGCGGCTGAACGCCTGGCCGATCAGCACCGAGCCGACCACCTGGCCGTCGCGCTCCAGCAGGCTGCCCTGGGCCTGGAACGGAAACAGCAGGTTGGCCGCCAGGGTGGTGAGCGCCGGATAGGCCAGGCCGGTCAACAACATGAACATCACCGAGGACACCAGCACCGGGCGCCCCAGGCCGCGGAACAGCCCTTGAGTCACCGCCAGCGGCGGCGTGGAAATACGCGTAGTCATGCAGATATCCTCACTTGTAGGTCTGGCTGGAGAGCAGTTGCAACTGCTCGACCACTGGCCCCAGCGCGAGCGCCGGCAGGAAGGTCAAACCACCGACCACCAGCACCACGAACACCACCAGGAACATGAACAGCGGCGTGGCGGTGGGAATAGTCCCGGCACCGGCCGGCGTGGTCTTTTTAAAGGCCAGGGAGCCGGCCACGGCGAGCATCGGCAGCAGGGTGAAGAAACGCCCCAGCAACATCGCCAGGCCGATGGTGGTGTTGAAGAACGGGGTGTTGGCGTTCAGCCCGGCGAAGGCCGAACCGTTGTTGGCGGTGCCGGAGGTGTAGGCGTAGAGCACCTCGCTGAAACCGTGGGGCCCGACGTTGTTCAGGCTGTCCAGGGTGCCCGGCCAGAGCGCGGCCAGGGCGGTGAAGCCGAGGATGCAGATCGGATGCGCGAGCACCGAGAGCATCACCAGTTTCATCTCCCGGGCTTCGATGCGCTTGCCGAGGAACTCGGGGGTGCGACCGATCATCATGCCCACCAGGAACACCGTCAGCAGGGCGTACTGGATCAGGTTGATAAAGCCCACGCCGTCGCCGCCGAACACGCAGTTGAGCATCATCTGCGCCATGGGCACGAAGCCGCCCATGGGCATCAGCGAGTCATGCATGGCATTGACCGAGCCGGTGGTGGCGCCGGTGGTGGTGGCGATGAACAGACTGGTATCGGCGATGCCGAAACGCAGTTCCTTGCCTTCCATATTGCCGCCGCTCTGGGTCGCCGACAGCAGTTGGTCGACGCCCAGCCGGGTCAACAGCGGGTTGCCAGCCTGCTCGGCAAAATAGACCACCGCGAGAAAGCCGACGAACATCATCAGGAAGGTGCCGAAGAACACCCAGCCCTGGCGCCGACGGGCCAACAGGCTGCCGAAGGCATAGGTCAGCGCCGAGGGGATCAGCAACATGCTGAAGATATGCAGGATGTTGGTCAGTGGCGTCGGGTTCTCGAACGGGTGCGCGGCGTTCATGCTGAAAAAGCCGCCACCGTTGGTACCGATATGCTTGATCGACTCGAAGCTCGCGACCGCACCGACGATCAGTTGTTGTTGCGCACCTTCAAGGGTGGTCGCCAGGGCCTGGGAGGAGAAGGTCTGCGGCATACCCTGCCAGACATAGACCAGCGCCATGGCGAAACACAACGGCAACATCACCCGGTAGAGGATGCGGGTGAAGTCCACCCAGTAGTTGCCGATATCCGTCGCGCTGCTGCGGCTCAAGCCGCGGATAAATCCGGCGGCGGCGACCACACCGGAGGTGGCACCGACAAACATCAGGAAGGTGATCACCGCCATCTGGCTGAAGTTGGACAGGCTGGTTTCGCCCGAATAGGCCTGCCAGTTGGTGTTGGTGATAAACGAGGCGGCGGTGTTGAACGCCAGGTCCGGGGTCTGGGCGGCCAGGCCCAGCGGATTGATCGGCAATGAACCCTGCAGGCGCAACAGCAGGTAGCCCAGCAGCATCATCGCGCCGTTGGACAACAGCAGCGCCGAGCCGTAGCGGGCCCAACCCATGGTTTCCCGTGGATCGACGCCCAGCAGGCGATAGATCAGACGCTCCGGCAGCGCATGGCCAGGGTGAGAAAAGACCCGGCTCAACCAGCGCCCCATCAAGACGGCAAGCCCGGTCATCAGACCCAGGACCAGCGCAAATTCCAGCAGTACGGTCAACATGTGCAAGCTCCGTTCAAATCTTGTTCAAGGCGACAATGAACAAGGCTGTCGCGCCGAAAAACACCAGGGTCGCGCCCAGGAAAATCAGGTCGTACATGGTTGGTTTCCTTGTTCTATAGGGTCCTTGCGGACCGCACGAAGCGCCTGCGACGAGGCGTGCGCAGGAATCAGAAGTCTTCGGCGCGGATCAGCGCGTAACCCAGATAGACGAACAGGCCGGCCGCGCCCAGGCCGCTGAGCAGGTAGATGAGTTTGAGTGTCAACACAGGTGTCCCCTTGCCAAATCGGTCGGCTCGCTCAAGCGCACGCAAGGGCGCCGCAAGCCAGATCAAAGGGTACGGGCGCGGGTATTAAGGTCGGGCACTGATTGCCGGGGGGGACGTTAAGATGGCGTATAGAAGAACGCTCCCCTTCTGCCGAAGGGGAACGTCAGCGGCACAGAATCAGGCCTTGATCGGCAACCAGATTTCCACCGTGCCGGTGCCTTTTTCCGGATTGAAATCGGCGCTGTAGCGCTCGAACTCCGGCGCTTCGGCCGCCAGGTAGCCGGATTGCGGCAACCAGTGGTTCCAGATGGCCTCGAAGGTGTGCTTGAGGGTGTCGAGGGAGCCCTGGTGTTCAAACACCGCGTATTGCTGGTCCTGCAATTCCACCCAGCGATACAGCTCAGGCAGGTCGTCGAGCTTGCTGATCTGCACTCCGGCGATGTACTCGAAGCCGCCCTCGCCATCCGGATGGCAGCAGATACCGTACGTCACCTCACCCACCTGGCTGGGGACTTTTCCGATGTGCGGCACGAAGGCATCCCACAGGTCAGGGATAGATCCCGACGTCTCGGCGGTAAAACGTGCGCCCAGGCCGGCAATCAACTGAAAGTGACCGTGCTCGAAGCGTGGCGCTGGCAAGGCCTGCGTGTAGCCAAGGTTATGTGCTGCGTCCATGAGGGCAAACTCCATAGGGGAAACAACTCCGAAAAGCAGTATAGAAGCAAATAATCCTGTCGTTGGGCGACCCGACGCTTGTCCCCCCGGCGGAAAATATTTTCCGTCGCCCATCTGGACAGATGACCAGCATCGCCCTTATTGTCTGCTCCGCAGGCCACCGCAGTGGCCGACGTCGCTCGGACGGTTCCGGGCGCTTACGTGTCAGAGGTTTACATGGCAGACCCAGGTTCGCCGCGCCGCTTTGCGCGCATTGATCGACTCCCCCCCTACGTATTCAATATCACTGCCGAGCTGAAGATGGCCGCCCGTCGTCGTGGCGAAGACATCATCGACTTGAGCATGGGTAACCCCGACGGCGCCACTCCGCCACATATCGTCGAAAAACTGGTCACCGTCGCCCAGCGCGAAGACACCCACGGCTACTCCACGTCCAAGGGCATCCCACGGCTGCGCCGGGCGATTTCCCACTGGTACAAGGATCGCTACCAGGTCGATATCGACCCGGAAACCGAAGCCATCGTCACCATCGGTTCGAAAGAGGGCCTGGCCCACCTGATGCTCGCCACCCTCGACCAGGGCGACACGGTGCTGGTGCCCAACCCCAGCTACCCGATCCATATCTACGGCGCGGTGATCGCCGGCGCCCAGGTCCGTTCGGTGCCGCTGGTGCCGGGCGTAGACTTCTTCGCCGAGCTGGAGCGGGCCATCCGTGGCTCCATTCCCAAGCCGAAGATGATGATTCTCGGTTTCCCCTCGAACCCCACCGCGCAGTGCGTGGAACTGGACTTCTTCGAACGGGTGATCGCCCTGGCCAAGCAGTACGACGTGCTGGTGATCCACGACCTGGCCTATGCCGACATCGTCTACGACGGCTGGAAAGCCCCGTCGATCATGCAGGTGCCCGGTGCCAAGGACATCGCGGTGGAGTTTTTCACCCTGTCCAAGAGCTACAACATGGCCGGCTGGCGCATCGGTTTCATGGTCGGCAATCCGGAGTTGGTCAGCGCCCTGGCGCGGATCAAGAGTTACCACGACTACGGCACCTTCACGCCGTTGCAGGTGGCGGCCATCGCCGCGCTGGAGGGCGATCAGCAATGCGTCAAGGATATCGCCGAGCAGTATCGCCAACGACGCAACGTGCTGGTCAAAGGCCTGCATGAACTGGGCTGGATGGTCGAGAACCCCAAGGCCTCGATGTACGTCTGGGCGAAGATTCCCGAGGAATATGCCCAGATGGGCTCGCTGGAGTTCGCCAAGAAGCTGCTGGCCGAAGCCAAGGTCTGCGTCTCGCCGGGGGTCGGCTTTGGCGAGTACGGCGACGACCATGTGCGGTTCGCCCTGATTGAAAACCTCGACCGCATCCGCCAGGCGGTACGCGGGATTCGCGGGATGTTCCGCACCGATGGCCTGCTGAAGAAAGCTACCGCGGAATAACCTGTGTAGCGAGTGCGCTTGCCACATGATTCGGGGCCGACACCTTCACAGGTGTCGGCCCCGATTCGTTTAGACCACCAGCGACAACAGCAGGATAAACACCAGCCCCACCACCGACAGGATGGTCTCCATGGCCGTCCAGGTCTTGAACGTCTCGGCCACGGTCATATTGAAGTACTGCTTGACCAGCCAGAACCCGGCATCGTTGACGTGGGACAGGATCAACGAGCCCGCCCCCGTCGCCAGCACCAGCAGTTCACGGTTCACCCCTGGGATCAGGTCCACCACCGGCATCACGATGCCCGCCCCGGTAATGGTCGCCACCGTCGCCGAACCCGTGGCGATGCGGATCACCGCCGCCACCAGCCAGGCCAGCAGGATCGGTGAAATCTGCGCATTCACGGCGATATGCCCGATCACGTCACCCACGCCACTGGTCACCAGCATCTGCTTGAAGCCACCGCCGGCACCAATGATCAGGATGATCGCCGCGGTCGGCGCCAGGCTGGCATCGAGCAGCTTGAGCACGCGTTTGGAATCCATGCCCTGGCGCTTGCCGAAGGTGTAGAGCGCCAACAGCAGGGCCAGCAGCAAGGCGCTGATCGGGTGACCGATCATGTCCATCCAGATGCGGAAGAAATGCCCGTCCGGCAGGGCAATGTCGGCAAAGGTCTTGAGCAACATCAGGAACACCGGCAGCAAGACGGTGACCAGGGTCACGCTGAAACTCGGCAGCGCTTTCACTTGCGGCTCACGGGCCAACTGGTCGACCAGTTCCTGGGAAGGGTTGCCCGGGATGTATTTGGCGATGAAGGTCCCGTAGATCGGACCGGCGATGATGGCGGTCGGCAGGGCGACGATCAGGCCGTAGAAAATGGTCTTGCCGATGTCCGCATTGAACACCCCGATGGCCAGCAGTGGCCCCGGATGCGGCGGCACCAGGCCGTGCACGGCCGAAAGCCCGGCCAGCAGTGGAATACCGATCTTGATCAGCGGCACGCCGGTCCGTCGCGCAACGATGAACACCAGCGGAATCAGCAGCACGAAGCCGATCTCGAAGAACAGCGGAATGCCCACCAGGAACGCCGAGCACATCATCGCCCACTGCACCCGCTCCTTGCCGAAGGCGCGGATCAGGGTCTGGGCGATCTGATCGGCACCGCCGGAATCGGACATCATCTTGCCGAGCATGGTCCCCAGCGCAAGGATGATCCCGACAAAACCCAGCACGCCGCCGAAGCCGTCCTGGAAGGCCTTGATGATCTTGTCCGCGGGCATGCCCGAGGTCAGGCCGAGAAACGCCGAGGCGATGATCAAGCCGATAAAGGGGTGAATCCTGAAGCGGGTGATCAACACGATCAGCCCGATAATCGTGACCACTGCATCCAGCAACAGATAGGTCTCGTGGGACAGTCCGAACATAAGGTGTCTCCTGCTTGTTGTTTTTATGCGTTGCGTGATTTGACGATAGCCCAATGGGATAGCGCTATCTTTTCGAGACGAAAATCAGGCCGAACGTTCCAGCCCGTGTGCCTGCCACCAGCGATGAGCCGACTGGGCCAGACGCTCGATGCTCTGGGTCGAGGCATCGAGGGCCAGGGTCAGGGGCTCGCCGACCGGCGATTCAAGGGTGGCGAACTGGCTGTCGATCAGGGTCGAGGGCATGAAGTGCCCGGGACGATGGGCCACCCGCTCGGCGGCGACTTCACGGCTCAGTTCGAGAAATACGAAGCCCAGGCCCGGCGCCGCGCTGCGCAGGCGTTCGCGGTAGCTGTGCTTGAGCGCCGAACAGGTCAGCACCGGATGCCCGCCCGTGGCCAGGACCGCGCGCAATTCGTCGCACAGGCTGTCGAGCCAGCCGGCACGGTCGTCATCGGTCAGGGGGATGCCGGCACTCATCTTGGCAATATTGGCGGCGGGGTGAAAGCTGTCGCCTTCGATCTGGGTCGCGCCGTTGAGCCGGCACAGGGCCTCGCCCACACTGGACTTGCCGCAACCGGAGACGCCCATGATGACCAGGGCAGTGATGGGTTGACTCATGTAACACCTCAGCACGCAGACAGCGCTGTCTTTGTCGAAGCTTCCATTACTCGGAAAGCAAAGCACAAAACACAGACTACCGACGCTTTCTTGTCATTTTTATGGGGTGATGCGCTAAACATCCACGACAGCCTCCGACGCGATCAGGCCAACCGCGCTCGAACAATTGCAGGCTCGTCGAGACAGCGCTACCTTAGTGCCTTGAATTTTGTTTGGCAAGCCGTCCGATGACCTCCACCAAAACCGACAAGAATACCCGTACCACGGGACGCCCTACCCTTAGCGAAGTCGCGCGCCTGGCCGGCGTCAGTCCGATCACCGCGTCGCGGGCCCTGCGTGGCATCAGCAGTGTGGCCACGGACCTGGTGGAAAAGGTCCGACAGGCGGCGGAAGAACTGAACTACGTGGTCAACCCGGCCGCCCGCGCCCTGGCCTCGGCCCAGAGCCATTCGGTGGTGGTACTGGTGCCGTCGTTGTCCAACCTGCTGTTTATCGACACCCTCGAAGCCATTCACTCGGTGCTGCGCCCGCGGGGCTTCGAGGTGCTGATCGGCAACTATCACTATTCCCGCGACGAAGAAGAAAACCTGCTGCGCAACTACATGTCCTACCAGCCACGGGGCTTGTTGCTGACCGGTTTCGACCGTTCGGAAAGCGCGCGGCGGATGATCGAGGCGAGCAACGTGCCCTGCGTCTACATGATGGACCTGGACCCCGGCGCCGGGGTGAACTGCGTCGGCTTCTCGCAACAGAACGCCGGCGCCACCGTGGCCGAGCACCTGATCTCCCGTGGTCGCAAGCACCTGGCCTATATCGGCGCGCAACTGGACCAGCGCACGCTCCTGCGCGGCGAAGGCTTTCGCCAGGCGCTGCAGGCGGCCGGGCTGTACCACCCGGACCTGGAACTGCTGACCCCGCGCCCCTCGTCGGTGGGCCTGGGCGGCGAACTGTTCCTGCAACTGATGCAGAGCCATCCGCAGGTCGACGGAATCTTCTTCGGCAACGACGACCTGGCCCAGGGCGCCCTGCTGGAGGCCATACGCTGTGGTATCAAGGTTCCGGAGCAGGTCGCGGTGGTGGGCTTCAACGACCTGCCCGGCTCGGCCTTCATGGTCCCGCGCCTGAGCAGCATCCGTACGCCCCGGGAAGCCATCGGCCGGCGGGCGGCGGAACAGATGCTGAGCTTGATGGCCGGCAACCCGGTGGCCCAGCCGGTGCAGGATATGGGCTTTGAACTGATGGTGCGTGAGAGCAGTTGAAGGGCCTCAGGCACAGAAATCAATCCCCGGCTCGGCGGGGATTGAGCGGCATCAAGCCTGATCGGTGCGACGCTTTTCCCTGACCAGCAGCAGCGCGGCAAACACGCCGATCCAGACCACCGAAGCGCCGTAGTTCAGGCGCTGGTAGAGACCGAAGCCCTCGCCCGCCGCCACCGCCTGCCCCATCAACGGCAACGCCGCCACAGCCACCAGGGTGCACGCCAGGGAAAACCAGGCGAAGGCTTTCGAGCCCAGCAGGCGCGCGGCGAGATACACCCATAGGGCGTTGGCGATCACCAGGGTCAGAAACATCATCAGCCCCGCGCTGTTATGCACGGTCTGGCTGAAGGATGGGTGCTGCAACCCGCAGCCGGCGTCGCAGGAAAAGTAACCGCTGAACAGACTGGCGATGCCGTGCAGCGCAATCAGCACCCCACTGATCTGCGCCAGGCCGCGCCCTTCGAAACAGGCAAAGACCGTCACGCCAAAGGCAAAGAACAACAGCCCCAACGGCAGGTTGTTGATCAACGGCGACAACTCGTGGGTCGGCGCGCCCAGCGCACCCAGTTCACTCATGGCCTGGTTGAGATGGCTGTAGCCCGGATAAAGAGCCCCGGCCAAGGCCAGCCCGACGAGCAACCAGAAGGGCGTCAACAACCCGGCTACACAGCCGAATTTACGCAATGCCTTGTGCATCTGGTGGGACCTCCGAGCCTTGAATGAAAGCGATAGGCCACCATCGTAAAACGCCACGCGCCCTCTGAGCCAGTGATTTATCGACCAGACAGACTGGCGGCCATGGTCTACCTTGAACTGTCACATAACCTTCATATGAAGATCGGAAAACCTACACGGAAGTTGTATATGAACCCACTCAAGGTATTGCTGACCGGGGCCTGCGGTCGTATCGGCAAGACGTTTTTCCAGGCGACGCAACACCAATACGACTTTGTTCTCGCCGACCGCCACCATCCGGACTTTGCCATCGGCGAGCACCGCTTTGTCCGCCTGGACATGGCTGAGAAGGAAGAACTCGCGGCCCTGGTCGATGGTATCGACGTGGTGGTGCACCTGGCGGGTATTCCTTTTGCCGACTCCTCCTTCGAGGAGCTGCTGCCGAACAATATCCTGGCCACCACCTACCTGCTGGAGGCCGCCGCAAACGCCCAGTGCAAACGCGTGGTGTTCGCCAGCAGCGCCCAGACCATCGAGGGTTACCCGGTGGACCGGCAGATCACCCCGGGCATGCCGGTGATGCCGGCCAATCTGTACGGGGTGAGCAAATGTTATGGCGAAGCGCTGTGTGCGTTCTATTCGGCACGGCACGGCTTATCGACCATTGTCCTGCGCATCGGCGCCTTCGAGTTTCCCGACGATCATGACCTGCGCAACGCCCGCGACCTGAGTGCCTGGCTCAGCCCGCGCGACGCCGTGCAGTTGTTACAGAAGGCCATCGAGGTCAAAGGCGTGCAACACCTGGTGGCCCACGGTATTTCCAACAACCGCTTCAAGCGCCTGGACCTGAGCGAGACCGTCCGGGTACTGGGTTATCAACCGGTGGACGACGCGTTCCGCGAGTTCGACCTGCCGATCCGCTGAAGCCGCAAGCGCACTGCCGGGAGCGGCAACCCAGGCGGCAAGGTGCCTCCGCCTGCCGCCGCCTTTTTGCCCGGCATGTATCCGTCAGGCTTTGATAAACCAGGGTTTGTACCAACAGGCATACAAATTGCTCGCACGGATCATGTTCCCTCATTCAGGGGTTTATCCCATGTTGATCAATGCCCGTTATAACCCAGTGGTTCAGCCCAGCCATCGCACGGACCAGGACCCGACCACCGCTGCCGCCAACGCGCTGTCCAGTGGTTTTATCCAGAATGCCCAGGCGGCCAGTGCAGCCAGCACCGTCCCCGGCACCCAGAACGCCGCGGACCAGATCGCCGACAACGTCAATGCGGCCTTCGCCAAGACCCGTGTGCAGCTGCAGGCGGCAGTGCCGACCGTCGCGCTTCCGGCGACCCTGACCGCCACCGCACCGACGACCCGCACGGCCCCGCCTGCCGCCGCGAGCAACGACAGCGACGCGATGAAGGCCTTCAAGGACTACATGAGCAAGCCGGTGGCCCAACGCATCCGTGATCAGATACTCAAGGAAGAGGGACTGACCGAGGACGACCTGAAAAGCATGTCGCCGGAAAAACAGAAAGGCATCGAAGACAAGATTGCCGAGCGCATGAAGATGGAGTTCAACGCGAAGACCGCGGACAACAAGGCCAACCCTGCCGACCAGCAGGCGGCCGGAGCCTTCCTGGCCACCGCCAGCCAGTAAACCGACCGGCACGGTTCCCAGATTCAGTGGGAGCCGGCTTGCCGGCGATGACAGCCAAAGCACTGCAGGGTGTCAGGCTTGCCGCGTTATCGCTGACGTCCAGCCAGCAAGCCGGCTCCTGCAAAAACCAGTGGCCAGCAACCAACTGTTGCCAGCTTATTCGATACCGATCCCCGTAGATCAGCGTAACATTTCGAACAAGGCCTGCACCGCCGCCGAGCGAGCCCCCACGGCCGACGGCAGCAAGCCGAAGCGTCGTTCGATCGGCACCTCCAGGCGCAACACCCGCAGGCCCTTGCGCTCGGCAGGCAGGGCCAGTTCGGGAACCAGCGTCACGCCGAGGTTTTCCCGCACCAGGGTGTAGGCGCTGCTCCACTCACGGACCTCGACGCGAATATCCTGCAGCGACAGGCCGATTTCGGCGGCAATGCTCCGGGCGTTGACCGCGCAACCGCCGGTCGCCAGTACAAAGGGCTCTGCGACCAACTCGGCCAGGCTCACGCAGCCATCGGCGCCCCTGGCGGCCAGTCGATGGGCCATGGGAACCACCGCGACCCAGGTGTCGTGCCCCAACTCCAGAGCGCCACTTTCGATGTCGGGGTTGAGCACCACGCCGACATCCACGGTGTCATTGGCGAGCATGGCCTGCACTTCATGGTCGCTGACCTCCAGCGCCACCACTTCGATACCGGGATGGCGCTGGCGGAACTGACGCAACAGCGGTGGCAGCAAGGAGCCCAGGATCATCGGAAAACTCGCCAGGCGAATACTGCCACCGACCAGTCCTTTCTCGCTGTCGACCAACTGGCGAATGTTTTCCAGAGCCGCAAGCATCACCCGCGCCTGGGCCAGGACCTGCTGGCCGATGGCGGTGGGCAATGACTCGCGGGCATGGCGGGTGAACAGCTGGACGCCGAGGGTCTGTTCCATCGCCGCCAGCGCCTGACTGGCCGCCGATTGGGTCATGCCGACCTGTTCGGCGGCCCGGGTCAGGGTGCCGGTATCGAGTACCGCTACCAGTAAACGCCAATGCAGCAGATTCATCATGACAGTAGCTGACCTTATGGCTGATTTCTCAAGAATTAATTTTACCCAGGTCAGGGCGCCATATGACACTGCCGCTCGCCAAGGCCGTCAAGGCTGAACACAGTTCCTATTCAGGGAGTCTCATTGTCATGAAGCTGTACTACGTCCCAAACACCTGCTCGCTGTCACCGCATATTGTCCTGCGCGAGCTGGGCCTGCCCTTCGAACTGGTACGGGTCGACAACCAGAGCAAAGTCACCGAGCACGGAGAGGACTTCCTCAAGATCAATCCCAAGGGTTATGTGGCCGCCCTTCAATTGGACAATGGCCAGGTGCTCACCGAAGGCGTGGCCATCGTGCAGTTTCTCGCGGATCTCAAGCCCGAGGCCGGACTGGCACCGCTCAATGGCAGCTGGGAGCGCTCACGTTTGCAGGAAGCACTGAACTTCATTTCCGGCGAAGTGCATGGCGGGATGGGGCCATTGTTCAACAGTGCGATACCGGATGAAGTGAAGGCGATTTTCCGGGAGAAGCTGTACAAGCGTTTCGCCTTGCTGAGCACGATGCTGGAGCAGCGCGACTACCTGCTGGGCGAGCACTTCAGCGTGGCCGATGCCTACCTGTTCACCGTGCTGCGCTGGACGGCCTTCCTTGGCCTGGACCTGGGACCGTGGCCGGCACTGCAACGATTCATGGCCAGGATCGATCAGCGCCCGGCGGTGATCGCTGCGCTGGCGGTAGAACTGGTGGCCTGAGTCATCAGGTGATCCCCCGCGTCTCGATCAATCCCAGCAACGCCTCGACATCCCAGGCAGTTGGGCGATCATGGTCGAGCCGCGCCACCTGACTGCGCACTGCCCGGTAGATCGCCCCACTGCCCTCCCCCAGACGCAATGCGCCGCGCAGGTCCACCGCCTGCGCCGCGACAATCAGCTCGATGGCCGCCAGCGTGGTCAGGTGCCGCGTCAGCTCACGGGTTTTCTCGATCACCGCCAGTGCCTGTCCGGCGTAATCCTCCACCCGATCTGCCACCGCAATGCTCACCGCCGGCAATGGATTGGCCAGATGGCCGATCTTCGCCACCAACGCCGACGCCGTGCGCTGCAAGGCCGCCAGGCCCACATGCCCCGGTTGCTCGATCAGAAAGCGCGGCAGTTCGCTGGAGCCCGGCGACAGCAGCTTGGCCATGCGCTCCGCCGAACAGGCCGCCAGCCGACTGAAGGCCAGGCCCAGTCCCTCCCCGGCCAAGGCCAGGTGGGTGCTGTCGAAATTGGCATTGGCCAACACGCTCTGCGCCTCGACGATCAAGGCCGGGTTGTCCGCGCCACTCGCCAACTCCAGCGCCACGGTATCGCGCAACTGCTGCCACGCCTGCAGCGCCGCGCCCTGGACCACGGTTGCACAGCGAAAACTCAAGGGGTCCTGCAAGCGCCTCGCCGCCCCTTCTTCATTCAGCTCGCCGGCGGCCAGCAGCGCCAGCAAGGCCGCCGAGGCTTCGCTCTGCCCCGCCGCCGGACGCAAACGCGACGCCCAGGCTTGGAACGGACTGAGATTGGCGCGATAGCCCTCGCAGGACAGCGCCAAGGCCGCCAGCAAAGTCTCCAGCGCACGCTCAGCCTCAGCCACCAATAGGGCGCCCAATCCGATGCTGGCGGCATTCGCCGAGACCAGCGCCAGACCGTCCTTGCCGATCAACCGGGCCGGCTCAAGCCCATTGCGCGAAAGCGCCTCGGCCGCCGACAAACGCTCGCCGCGCCAGCTCACCCAACCCTGCCCCAGCAAGGCCAGGCTCAGATGGGCCAGCGGCGCCAGATCACTTTCGCCGATGGAACCGGTCAACGGCACCTCGGGATAGATCCCGGCCTCAAGCAAGCCCAGCAACGCATCCGCCGTGGCCGGGGAAATCCCCGAGCGGCCCTGGGCCAATCCCGCCAGGCGCGAGCACAGAATCGCCCGCACCTCCTCGGCACTCGCCAGGCGTCCGACACCCACCGCGCGCCCCAGGGGAATAAGCTGCTGCAGCTGCCCATCATCCAGCGGCAAACGCACATCCACCGCCGCGCCGAGGCCGGTGGTCACGCCATAGATCGCCTCCCCGGTTTCGGCGCGAGACAGCAACAAGGCATGCCCGTCGGCGATCCGCTGGCCCGCGGCGGTACTGAAAACCAGCGGCGCGCCATCGCGTACCACCCGCAGCCAGTCCTCCAGCGCCAGACCTTGTCCGTCCAGCTCGACCGCCGTCATGCGAACCTCAATCGCTGGCCGATCCCCAGACGCGTCGCCTTCTGCAACAACGCATGCCCCAGGGCGATATCACTCAGACTCAGGCCCCGGTGCCAGAACAGAATGGTTTCCTCGGAACTCTGCCGCGCGCTCCTCAAGCCGGCGACAATCTGCCCCAATTCGGCGTGCAGGGTCTGCTCACTGAGCTTGCCCGCCTCCACATGAGCCCGCAGTGAACCGAACATGCCACCCTTGCACTGGCCCCAATCGTCCACCACCAGCTTGCCCATGATATCGGTCAGCGACAGCTCCACCGCGCTCATGGTGCCATAGGGCACGACAAAGGCTCCGGGCTTGATCCACTCGGTACGCAACAGCGGTTGCGGCTGGTCCAGGCGCGAGGCCTCGACCACGATATCGGCACCGCGCACCGTGCTTTCCCAGTCATGGGTCACGGTGACCGGCTTGCCCAGGTCGCGGCGCAGTTTTTCGGCAAAGGCCTCGCGGCTTTCCTCGCGCCGCGAATGCACGCGGATCTCGTCGAAGTCGAACAGATGATCGAGCAGGCGCACATTCCAGTAGGCCGTGCCCCGCGCACCGATATGCCCGAGCACCTTGCTGCCGGGATTGGCCAGGTACTTGGCGCCGATGGCGGTGACCGCACCAGTGCGCATATCAGTGATCGCCGAGGCATCGAGAATCGCCTTGGGCACGCCGGTGGCCGGGTCGAGCAGGTTGAGGATCGCCAGTTCCGACGGCAGCCCCTTGCGGTAGTTGTCGACGAAATCGCCGACCACCTTGACCCCGGCATAACCGATGTCGCCGCCCAATACGCCGCGCAGCACATTGAAGTGGCCGTTGATGCCGCCACCCGGAATCAGGTGGGTACGCGGCTCGATCACCGCCTCTCCCCGCCCCTGGATGGCCAGGCTGGCTTCGATGGCGGCGAGGATTTCGTCGTTGCCCAGGTCCAGGGCGGCGATGTCCAGGCCGTTGAGAAAATCGATGTAGACAGGTTGCATGGAGGGGGTTTCCTCTGCGGGTTCAAGGGGCCTTGAAGACGATCCGGTCGACCTGGACCGCCTTGGGAATCAGGCCATTGGCGTAGAAGCGGTCGGCGGTGCGTTGTTGGTCGAGCATCGTCGCCGGGTCGACCGCTTTGAGCGGTGCATGGGTGCGGTGGGCGAAGTAGCCCTCGATCACCCCGCGTTGCAGGCCGAGGACCCGGGTCATGCTGCCGATGGACGCCTGCGGCTCGTCGAACGACAGTTGCTGGGCCCCGCCGAAGGCCTTGAGCAACGGGCCGATAGCCTGCGGATACTGACGAGCAAAGGTGCCACTGGCGATATAGAAACTGCCACCGGAATTGAGCCCCTGGCCGTCGCTGAGCAAACGCGCCCGACCATCCATCAGCGCGGCCGAGTAGTAAGGGTCCCAGATCACCCAGGCATCGAGCTTGCCCTGCTCGAACGCGGCGCGGGCATCAGCCGGCGACAGGTAGACCAGGTTCACGTCACTGAGACTCAGGCCGGCCTTGACCAGGCTCTTGAGGAACAGATTGTGGGCGCTGGAGCCCTTGAGCAAGGCGACCCGCTTGCCCTTGAGATCGGCCAGTTGCCGCACCGGGCTGTCCTTGGGCACGATGATCGCCTCGGTCTTGCCGTCGCTGGGCTCGACACCGATATACAGCAGGTCGATGCCGGCGACCTGGGCGAAAATCGGCGGAATATCACCGCTGTTGCCGATATCGACACTGCCGCCGTTGAGCGCCTCGATCAGTTGCGGACCGCCGGGAAACTCGATCCATTGCACCTGGGTGCCGGGCAATGCCTGCTCCAGCAGATGGTGCTCGCGGGCCAGGACCATGCTCACCGAACTCTTCTGGTAGCCGATCCGCACCGTGGCGGGATCGGCGGCCAGCAGCGGGCCGGCACTGGCCAGGCCCAAGCCCAGTAACAGGCATAACCGTTTGAACATCACAGGCTGCCACTCACACGTTGGGCCACTGCCGCGGGCACCCAGGCGTTCCAGACCTGTGGCTGCTCACGCAGGAAGGCTTCGGCGACCTGGCGTGGCGGCAGGCGTTTTTCACCCATCTCGGCCAGGGTACGGTTCAGCAGGTCGATGGGCAGGTCGACTTTGGTAAAGAACTCCACCAGATCCGGGTACTGCGCCTTGAACGGTGCGGACACACCAATCGCCAGGTGCGCCGGCATCGAGCGGGTACCACGGGGGTGCGGGTTGTTGCCATCGGCCAGGGTCTTCCAGGCTTCGGCGTCGAACGGCGGCTCCTCCAGTTTCACCAGGTTGAAGCGACCCAGCAGCGGGGTCGGCGACCAGTAGTAGAAAAGCACCGGCTTGCCGCGTTTGACCGAGGAGGCCACCTCCGCGTCCAGCGCCGCGCCGGAACCGGTGCGGAAGTTGACGAAGCTGTTGCTCAGGCCATAGGCCTTGATTTTCTGGCTGTTGACGATCTCCGAGGTCCAGCCGGTCGGGCTGTTGAGGAAGCGTCCGCGAGACGGATCTTCCGGGTCACGGAACACGTCCTTGTAGCGTGGCAGGTCGGCCACCGACTTGAGGTCCGGTGCCAATGCCTTGATGCCCCGCGCCGGGTCGCCCTTGATCACGTATTCCGGCACCCACCAGCCTTCGGTGGCGCCCTTGACGGTGTCGCCCACGCCGAACACCTTGCCTTCGCTTTCGGCCTTGACCCAGGCCGGGCTGCGTCCGGCCCACTCTTCGCCGATGACCTGGATATCGTTTTTCGCCAGGGCGGCTTCCAGGCTCACGGTGCTGCCGGGCAGGGTATCGGTGGAGTAGCCGTAGCCTTTCTCGACGATCAGTCGCAGGACTTCGGTGATCAGGCTGCCGCTCTCCCAGGTGATGTCGCCGAAGTGGATCGGGGCGTTCTTTTCAGCGGCGGGTGCCGGCTGGGACAGCAGGCTCAGGGCCAATATGGAGCCGCCGAACAGGGTCTTGATGGATTTCATGTTCACCTCGTGGTGGTTTGGTTTTCATGGTCAATCGTTGTGCTGCACAGGGATTTCCCCTTGGAATTCGGACCTGTAGGAGCTGGGCTTGCCCGCGAAGCTTTTAGCGATCTTGAGGGCCTCTTCGCGGGCAAGCCCTGCTCCTACAGGGATTGCGTTCCTCCAGGGAGGGATGTGTCGCCCTGAAAATCAGAAGTCGTAGCTCAGCCGTGTGTAGTAGAAGGCCCCCTCCGGTGCCGCCGGCGACAGGAAGCTGTATTGCTGCCCCGCCGTCTGGCGCAGTTGCGGGTTGAAGGTGTCCGGCTTGCTGTCGAACAGGTTGTTGGCGCCCACCGACAGCCGCAGCTGTTTGGTGAAGGCGTAGTTCACGTCCAGGTCGGTGGTCCATTGCGCCGAGAAGGTCTGGTCGTACTGCGCCGCGGCATCGCTGGTCGCATACTTGCGGTACTGGCCATAACGGGTCTCGTTCAGCGCCACGGTCCAGGCGCCGTAGCGATGCACCGCGCCGAACACCAGCTTGTCTTCCGGGTAGCCGTGTTCGAGGAAGCCCCGGGCTTCACGGGTCAGCACATCAAAGCCATAGGGGTTGGAGTTGATCCGCTCGATCACGGTCTTGGCCTTGGTGTAGCCCGCCGACAAGTCCAGGCTGCCGAACTGCTGCAGGTCGAGGTTGTACTTGCCGACGATGTCGATACCCCGGGTGCGGGTGTCGGCGGCATTGGTCATGAACTGCGCCCAGGTGTACTGGCCATAGCCGGCGGCCTGGAGAATCTGCTCGGCCTGCGGCCCGGAAATACCGCCGCTGTAGAGCAGGCGATCGCGAATGCTGATCTGGTAGGCATCGATGGTCAGCGAGGCCTGGTCGGTAGGACGCAGCACCAGGCCGAGGGAGAAGTTGGTGGATTTTTCCGGCTTCAGCGGCTGTGCGCCCAACGCCCGCGCCGCCGGGTTGTCGGCGGGCAGCATGCGGGTCAGCACCGGGTTGCCGTTGGAGTCGACGTTGGTGGTGGTGGTCCAGGAAGTGCCGATCTGGCCCAGGGTCGGGGCGCGATAGGCGTTGTTCACCGTGGCCCGCAGGCCGACCCGTGGGGTGAAGTCATAGCGCGCCGAGACCTTGCCGGTGGTGGCCGAACCGAAGTCCGAATAGTGCTCGGTACGCCCGGCCAGGCCGAACTGGAATTTGTCGGTGAGCTGGTTTTCCAGGCCGAAATACACCCCGCCGACATTGCGGCTGTAGGTTCCGGCGTCCTCCGGCGTCAGGCCCGAAGCCTGCACCGCGCCGACCTGGACACCGTTGATGCCACCGAAGGAGTAGGAATCGGCATCACCCGCCTCCAGGCGATAACGCTCGTTGCGATAGGCAACACCGGCGGAAACCGTCAGCGGATGTTTTGACCAATCCACATCCAGGTCCTTGGCGTAGTCCAGGGTCAGGTTGGTCTGTTCGTTGATCAGCGTGGCGACATTGAAGCGGGTCGGGCTGGCCGCGCCGAAGCTCGGGTTGACCGTGTCGAACGCGGTTTCGTCATGGGTATCGCGACCGTAGGTGGCGCTCAGGTCGAAGCGCCCCAGGCTCGCATCCTCGTAGCGCGAACCGACGGTCAGCGCGCCGTCTTCATAGCGATAGCGGTACTTGGGAATGGTGCCATTGGGGTAGATCGCCGCCACGTTGTTCGGGTTGCCCGCCAGCAACGGCGGCGTGTTGTTGACCGAGGTGTCCTGGCCGAAGGTGGCAAAGCTGTAGAGACGCCATTGATCGCTCAAGCCGATCTCGGCGTTGGCCGCCAGGTTGTACTTGTCACGTCCGGCGCCGCCCCAGCGTGGGTCCTGGGTCTGGCCGTTGGCCTGGTAGCTGTCGCCGATATCATCGGGTTTGTTGTTCAGGCTGTTGAAACTCAGGGTCAGGAAACCATCCCCCGGCAGGCCCACGCCATACCAGCCGTCTGCGGCCTTGGAGAAACCGTCGCCCTGGGCGAATTTTCCCAGTTGGGTATTGATCTGGCCGCCGCTGTCGCGCTCCTTGAGCACAATGTTGATCACCCCGGCGATGGCGTCGGAGCCGTATTGCGCCGAGGCGCCGTCGCGCAGCACTTCGACATGGTCGATGGCGCTGATCGGGATCATGTCCAGGTCCACCGGCTGCGCGCCCACGAAGGGCACGCCGCCGGAGATGTTCACCACCGCCGAGGCATGCCGGCGCTTGCCGTTGATCAGTACCAGGGTCTGGTCCGGGGCCAACCCGCGCAAGGACGCTCCCTTGGGGTCCTGGCCACGGGTCGCGCTCTGGTTCTGCGGAAAGTTGAAGGACGGCAGCAGTTGGAACAAGGCCTGGTTGAGGCTGGTGGCACCGGTCTGCTTGAGCTCCTCGGCGTTGATCACGTCCACCGGCGCGGTGCTGGTCAGGGCCGTGGCATCGCTGCGCCGTGTGCCGATGGCGACCACGCGGTCGAGGGTCGGCGCGGCGGCATCGCTGCTGCGCGTAGCGGCCTTGGCGGTGCTGGCAGCCTGGCTCGAAGCGGCGCCCTCCTTGATGATGAACGCGCCTTCGGGGCTGACCTGCAATTGCAGGCCGGTCCCACGCAAGGCTTCGTTCACCGCCTGCCGGGCCGACAGGGAACCGTCCACCTGGGCCGACGAGTAGTTGCTCAATTGCGGCGTGAAGGAAATCACCTGGCCGCTTTGCCGGCTGATATTGAGCAGCACCTCGTCCAGCGGACCGGGTGCGATGTGATAAACCTGCCGGGCTTCTTCGGCGCCGTAGGCACAGGTGAGAAACAGCCCGGCCAAGGGTGCGATGGCAAAACTGCGCAGTGAACGGCGTACTGCGGTGTTGGTGTTGTACGGACGCAAAGTGATTCCCCCCATGGAATCGAACAGCGCTGCTCCCTCGGCAGCGCTTACGGGAGTGATGTGCAATGGCCGATGAAAAACTTGCAGACCCTTTGGTTATGGTCTTAGAACCAAGCGCCTAGGCAGGGCTCAAGGTCACCCACAGGTCGGTGTGCCGGGCGATACGAATCGGCAAGGTGCGGGCCAGGGTGTCGAGTACCTGCTGCGGGTTGTCCAGCCGGAACAGACCGCTGACCCGCAGTTGCGCGATGGCCGGGTCCAGTCTCAGCACACCCGGGCGATAAGGGCGCAAAGCCTCGATCACCTCGGACAGTGCCGCGTCGCGCACTTCCAGCAGTCCCTCGACCCAGGCCGTGGCCCCCATGCGACTGGGCAGGATCGGGCCGAATCGATAGCGGTCGTAGGACACCTCGTGACCGCTCGGCAATTGCAGGTATTCGCCGGCGGGTCCGTGGATTTCCAGGGCACCGCTGAGCGCGACGACATGGCCGCTGCCGGCCCTTTCGCGCACCTGCAAGCGATTGCCATAGGCGTGCACCCGCGCCTGGGTGGTCTGCACGACAAAAGGCCGGGCCGCGTCATTGGCGACCTGCGCCAGCAGTTCACCGTCCAACAGCCGGAGTTGCCGCTGCCGGGGACTGAAATCGATATCGGCGGCGCTTTGCGCGTTGAGCTGCAAGCGGCTGCCATCCGGCAGCTCCAGGCTGCGGCGCTCGGCGGTGCCGGTGCGCAAGTCGGCGCTCAGTTCGGCCAGCGGCAGGCCGCCGTCACGGACCAGGAGAGCGACACCGAGGATCACCCCGACTCCAGCCAGCGCACCCTGCAAGACCTTGCGGCGGTTGGGCGGCGCGCTCAGGGTGCGCTGCAGCAATTGCGCATCGACGCCCTGGGCGATAGGAATGCGGAACACCCCGAGGCGGGTTTCCAGTTGGCTGCAAAGCTGCTCGCGGCGCGGGTCCTGGCTGCGCCAGTGGCGGTAGGCGCGCTGGTCGGCGTCGCTGGCATGACCGGAATGCAGCAGGACGATCCAGCGGGTGACCTCTTCGATCAGCGGGTCTTGCGGCTCGCGGCTCATCTCAATCGCTCCTCGCGCGCAGGCAGCGGCTGATGGCCCGGGTCATGTAGTCGCTGACCGAGCGTTGGGAAATGCCCAGCTCGGCGGCGATCTCGGGATAGGTCAGGCCATTGACCTGGGACAGCAGGAAGGTGGCCTTGACCTTGTCCGGCATACCGTCGAGCAGGCAGTCGATGTTTTCCAGGGCTTCGAGCATCTGGGCCAGGTCTTCAGGCGACGGCACTTCGACGTCGGGGGCCTGTTGCAAGGCATCGAGGTAGGCGCGCTCCAGGTCGCGGCGGCGCCAGAGCTGGTACATCAGGCGCTGGGCAATGGTGGTCAGCAGCGCCCGTGGCTGACGAATCGGCACGGCGTCGGGGGCCATCAGCAACTGGACGAAAGTGTCGGCGGCGATGTCTTCGGCGCTGGCGCTGGAATCCAGGTGGCGGCGCAAACGGGCGCACAGCCATGGGTAATGACTACGGAACAATCCGCCCACGTAATCGCGGTGAGGTGTGTCGGCGCCGGACATAGTGGCTCCAATTGAAGAGAGATGCGCTGTATGTCCGGTGGTCCGGTGGCAGGGATCCTACCAACACGGCTTATTCTTTAATAATACTTAAAAACTATTTTAATATTCTATTTAGCTATTTAATAAATTGACGCAAATCCCAGAGCCCGGGCCTCGTCCCGGTAATCCAGCAAGACCTGATAGTCCGCCTCGCTTGCCGGCAACACTTCACTCAAACCCAACGTCACCGCGACATCGGGAAGCTCGTGCAGCGCCTGGTTCATCGCCACCCGAATGCCCTCGATCTCCTCGACGCTCGACCCGGCATGGGTGATGTAAGGCAGGCACGGACTCAAGGCGCTACGCGCCACCACTCTCAATCCGGCCACCTCATGGGCTGCAAAACGTGCCAGGTAGGCGAAGGTCACACTGTCCACCGCCGCCAGGTCGGCCAGGCCCTCGCGCAACCAGCGCAGGCTTTCGCGGTGAGCGCCACTCTGCCCGACACTGGCGAAGAACCGACCGTCCTGATGCAGGGGTGCCAGTGCATGTCGCAGCAGGTTCATCCCGCTATTGGAGCCTTCATCGTTGATCACGCCGCGGCTGTCGTAGAAGTCTTCCAGGGTACGACGGCCCTCGCTTTCACGACTCAGCAACAGACTGCAATGGTCACCGCCCGAGGCGTATTCCAGCTCATAACGCGGACGCCCGATCACCTTGACCTGACCGCGCAACAGGCTCATCAGCGGATACCCGCAGGTCTGGGTGAACAGCAGTTGTGGGGATAGCCAGAGCTGCATCAAGTCCAGATCCTGGGCAGAGCCCCGGCGCACACCGAGCTTTTCCACAATCCGCTCGATCCAGCGCTCGTTGGCCTCCCGCACTTCCTGCGGCGCCACATACATCAACAGTTCTGCATAACGGTGAGTCATGAATCGTCCTCAGGCAAACGGATGCCGTGGGCTATCGACGACTTGCAGCGCATGCCGTCGCGCCAGCTCGCCATAGCCTTTTACCAGGTAGCCACCACTGCGCGCCAACCAGGCGTCGCGTCGCGCGTAGTAGACCCGCGGCAGGAAATACCAGGGCAGTTTCGGCAGGTCGTGGTGCACCAGGTGCAGGTTCAGATTGAGGAACAACCAACGCCAGGGCCAGCCCGCTTCGTTGAGCACCGTGCGTTGCTCCGGCAAGGTACTCGGGCGGTGTTCATAGAAAGACCGCAGCGCCCCCACCGACAGCGCCGGGACGCTGATCAGCAGCAGGTAGTGCCAGACCGGGATCAGGCTGTAATGGGCGATAAACGCCAGCATCAACAAGGTCAGCGTGCCGTGGGTCAGCCACATCAGCCAGGCCTGGCGCTCGCCACGGCGCAGGCGCTGGCCTTCCTCCTTGACCAGGCCGAACAAGGCCAGTGGCGCTCCCAGCAGCAGGCGTCCCGGGACCGTCTTGTTCAAATAGTGCACGCTGCGTTGCAGAGCCGAGCGGTGCTGCCAATCCTGCTGACGGAAATAGCGGCTTTCCGGGTCGATACCGGGCAAGGTCAGGTCCTCGTCGCGGTGATGCAACAGGTGGCTGTCACGATAGAGGGTGTAGGGATACCAGACGGCGAACGGCGCATAACCCATCAGCTTGTTCAGCCAGACGAAACGGGTCGGATGACCGTGCAGCAATTCGTGCTGCACCGACATCCACAGCGTAACGATGGGAATCAGCAAGAGCGTGCTCGGCCACAGGCCGAGCCAGGGACTGGCCAGCAGCACGGCGAACCAGCTTGAATAGACACCGATCAGCAATAGCCAGGTCGGCCATTCGGTACGGCCGGTGAAGGTCTGTTTCAGGTGCAGGATTTCTTCGCGTTGGGCAACATCAAGATAATTGGGCATCGGTCGGCTTCACACAGGTTCAGCCGATGGATAAACCCCGGCTTTATCCCCTGATGTGGATTACCGACGGAAAATCTTGCAGATCGATTGGTTATATCCTTAGACCCCTCAGTGGCCGAGCACATCAACCTTCTTGACCTTCTTCGCCGCACGCTTTTCATCGGCGCTCTTGGCGGGTTTCTTCTTGGTGGCTTTTTTTGAATCCATGCCCTTGCTCATGATGCGTACTCCAGATGGATGTAGACTCAGGTATACACCCATCCGAGCACTTCGGCTCTCTTATAATCCCGCGCCAGCCCCCTCCAGCGATAAATGCCATGCCCAATCCCGACTACGCCCCACTGCCGGAAGCGCTACGGCCACTGCTGAACAAGTTCTACCGCGCGCACAACTCGCCGATGCGTTCGGCCAGCGACGGACAGCCATGGGTGGCCCGGCAAGGGGAGATCATCGGCGGGTTGTCGCTGACCCCGATTGCCCAGGGACATTGGCTTACCGGGCTGTTTGTCGCCCCATCACGACGCGGCCAGGGCATCGCCGCGCAATTGGTGCAACAGGCGCTCGGCAACTGCTGCGGCCCGGTCTGGCTGTTCTGCCATCCCGAACTGCGCGGGTTCTATGAACGCCTGGGCTTCCACGGCGACCCGGCCCTGCCCCAGTTGCTGGCGGAGCGCCTGGCGCGCTACTCACGCAGCAAGCCGATGATTGCCCTGGGTATAGAACCGTTGGTGAGGTCGACTGCGCAAAATGTGTGATCGGCGGTGCATTTGCCCGTGCTAGCCTCCAACCCACACTCGTTTTGACCAGGATGATCATGAAACGCACGCTCGTGGCTTTATCCTTGACCGCCCTTCTCGCCCCTCTCGCCAGCCAGGCCGCCACCGCCAATGGCGCCATCACCGACGCACAATACGCCAAGGTTCTCGCAGGCCCGTGGCGAGCGCCGGAAAACAGCGTTCGCGACGGCTATCGCCATCCCCGACAGACCTTGCAGTTCTTCGGTTTGCAGGCCAACCAGACGGTGATCGAAATCACCCCCGGCGGTGGCTGGTACAGCGAAGTGCTCGCGCCGCTGCTCAAGGACCACGGCCATTACATTGCGGCCGTGCAGGCGCCCGCGACCAGTGAGTTCGCCAAACGCTCGGCCGACAACCTGAAGCAGAAATTCGCCAAGGACCCGAGCCACTACGCCAAGGCCGGCGTGGTCGAGTTCGATCCCCAGGCACCGGTGTTCGGCAAGCCTGGCTCGGCGGACCGCGTGCTGACCTTCCGCAATGTGCACAACTGGGTCATGGCCGATGACGCCCCGGCGATGTTCAGCGCCTTCTTCAAGGTACTGAAGCCGGGCGGCGTGCTTGGTGTGGTGGATCACCGGGCCAAGGACGGCGCGGACCTGGCCAGTATCAAGCAAAGCGGCTACCTGCCCACCGCCTACGTGGTGAAACTGGCCACCGATGCCGGCTTCGCACTGGAAGGCCAGAGCGAAATCAACGCCAACCCCAAGGACACCAAGGACTACCCCGGCGGCGTCTGGACCTTGCCGCCGTCGCTGAGGCTGGGTGACCAGGACCGGGCCAAGTATGTGGCCATCGGCGAATCGGACCGCCTGACCCTGCGCTTCGTCAAACCCGGCAAGGTGGCGGCCCAGTAAGGGAAACTGGAAACTTCGACGGTCAATCGTCCGCCGTCGGGTCCAGGTCGGGGAACAGCACTTCGGTGAAACCGAATTTGCTGAAGTCGCTGATCCGCGACGGGTATAGGCGGCCGATCAGGTGGTCGCATTCGTGTTGCACCACACGGGCGTGGAAGCCCTTGGCGATCCGCACCAGCGGTTCGCCATTGGGCGTGAAGCCTTCGTAGCGGATACGCGAGTAGCGGTCCACCGCGCCGCGCAGGCCCGGTACCGAAAGGCAACCTTCAAAGCCTTCTTCCAGCTGCGGCCCCAGGGGCGTGATCAGCGGGTTGATCAGGATGGTCTGCGGCACCGCCTCGGCGTCCGGATAACGTTCGCTATGCTCGAAACCGAAGATCACCAGTTGCAGGTCGACGCCGATCTGCGGCGCGGCCAGGCCGACGCCACCGACGTGCTCCATGGTCTGGAACATATCGTCGATCAGCTCCCACAGCTCCTTGCTGTTGAACAATTCCGGCGGCACCGGCGGAGCGATACGCAGCAGGCGCTCATCGCCCATTTTCAGGATTTCACGGATCATGATCAGGTTTCGTCAATAGTCGGCTTGAGGGAGTGGTCCCGCCCCAATCCGGAGATAGGCAGGGTGTCGTCATGCTCGTGGAAGTCCTTTTTGCCAGGATTCTTGCCTTCGGACGACATGTGTTCGATCACCGCATTCATTTCAGCCCCCAGCAACAGGACCGCCGCGGAAATATAGAAGTACAGCAGCAGGACGATGATCGCCCCGATACTGCCATACATTGCGTTGTAGTCGGCGAAGGTTTTCACGTAATAGCCGAAGCCCAGGGACGCGACGATCCAGACCACCACCGCGAGCACCGAGCCCGGGGTGATAAAGCGGAATTTCTGCTTCACGTCCGGCATCACGTAGTACATCAGGGCCACGGCGAACATCAGCAGCAGCACCACCACCGGCCAGCGCAGCCAGGTCCAGAGCGTGACCACGTACTCCTGCATGCCGATCTGCGCCGCCAGCCAGCTCATCACCTGCGGCCCGAGCACCATCAGCGCGGCGGCGGCCAGCAGCATCACGGCGATGCCGACGGTGTAGAAGATCGACAGCGGAAAACGCTTCCAGATCGGCCGTCCCTCGAGCACGTCGTAGGCGGCGTTCATCGCGCTCATCATCAGGCGCACGCCGGCCGAGGCGGTCCACAGGGCAATGACGATACCCACCGAGAGCAGGCCGCCCTTGGATTGCTGCAACTGGTCGATCACCGGGTTGACCTGGTCCAGGGCCTGGGGCGGCAACACCAGCTCCGACTGCAGGCGCAGCCAGGTGAAAAAGTCCGGCAGGTGCAGGAAACCGATCAGGGCGATCAGGAACAACAGGAAGGGAAACAGCGAAAACAGCATCTGGTAGGCCAGTGCCGAGGCATAGGTCGACATTTCGTCGGCGACGAATTCTGTGACCGTGCGCATCATCACGCGATGCAGGGGCAGGTCGCGCAACTCAGGGAAAATCATAGCGTCTCCTTTCGCCGCAAATAAAGGTAGCGAGTCAAGGCGACTCAAAGGGGTTCCACTACAGCTCTTTCTAACCCAAAGCAACGCGGTTGGCGACCCTCAAAACATTTCTCGATCTTAACCAGTGTAGCCGCCACGCGAAAACGGCCATCCTGGGATGGCCGCATGGTCCGTGCCCGCGAAGGGTCAGGCCCGGTCGACGCCTTTCTTGATGGCGTCCTTGGCTTTTCCTACAGCTTTCTGGACATCGCCCTTGAGTTCCTGGGCCTTGCCTTCGGCGCGCATCTGGTTGTTGCCGGTGGCCTTGCCGACGGCTTGCTTGACGTTACCCACCGCTTCGTTCGCCGTGCCTTTGATTTTATCGCTGGTGCTGCTCATGATATTTCTCCAATAAGAAATGCGGGTGTCATGTCTCGACATAAGGTTGACCCGGGGCCTGCGCGCGGAGTTTCATTTATTTTCAGTCGGTGTTTGCCCACGGCTTTTCATCGAAGAATTCAGGTTTGGCTTTATGTTTGCCCGCCAACCCCTGAGAATGCGCGCCAGATTCAGGCTCTGGCGCTGAAGATCGATAACGGTAGGAAAGTCATGAAACTCGATAAAAAGCAGGCCATCGCCCGCCGCAACCAGGAACTGGGCGGCGCGGTGCTGGGCGTCAACAACTGTCACTTCACCGAACTGAACCGCAACAAGAACATCTGGTGGTTCGATATCCCGGTGGCTCGCCTGGCGATCGGCCAGTACGAATGGGTACACCTGTTGTTGCACACCCCGAGCAACGACCAGTTGCTGCACCTGAAGGTGACGACCGCGTTCCTGCGCGAGAAGATGGAAGGCCTGGTGGTGCGCAACGCCGGCAAGCGCCGCCCAACCTTGAGCCTGGAGCTGAGCGCCGACAAGGACTCGTTCCTCAAGGACGTGCGCCCGGCTGGTACCGGTGTGGATTTCTCGCCATTCCAGCAGTCTTGAATAGCGAATGCCATAAATGACAAAGCCCCGCATGGCGGGGCTTTGTCGTTTCAGCGGGTCAGGCGATTTTCTTCAGACCCAGCTTCTTGAGTTCGCTATCGCGCAGCTCGCGACGCAGGATCTTGCCGACGTTGGTGGTCGGCAGCGCATCGCGGAACTCGACGAACTTGGGCACCTTGTAGCCGGTGACATTGGCACGCATATGCTCCATCACCTGGTCCTTGGTCAGGGTCACCCCCGGCTTGGCGACGATGAAGATCTTGATGACTTCCCCGGATTTCTCATCCGGCACGCCGATGGCCGCGCATTGCAACACACCCGGCAAGGTCGCCAGCACGTCTTCCAATTCGTTCGGATAGACGTTGAAGCCCGACACCAGGATCATGTCCTTCTTGCGATCGACAATCCGCATGTAGCCGTCCGGCTGGATGATCGCGATATCGCCGGTCTTCAACCAGCCTTCGCTGTCGAGGATCTCATCGGTGGCGTCCTGGCGCTGCCAGTAGCCCTTCATCACTTGCGGGCCCTTGATGCACAGCTCGCCGATTTCGCCCAGGGCCTGTTCTTCCCCGGCATCGTTGACCACCTTGCACAGGGTCGAAGGCACCGGAATGCCGATGGTGCCGATCTGGATGCTCTGGCTCGGGTTCACCGTTGCCACCGGACTGGTTTCGGTCATGCCGTAACCCTCGCAGATGGCGCAGCCGGTCACGGCTTTCCAGCGCTCGGCCGCGGCCAGTTGCAGGGCCATGCCGCCGGACAGGGTGACCTTGAGCGCGGAGAAATCCAGCTTGCGGAATCCCTCGTTGTTGCACAGTGCGACGAACAGGGTGTTCAGGCCGACAAAGCCGCTGAACTTCCACTTCGACAGTTCCTTGACCATCGCCGACAGGTCGCGCGGGTTGCTGATCAGGATGTTGTGATTGCCGATCAGCATCATCGCCATGCAATGAAAGGTAAAGGCATAGATGTGGTACAGCGGCAGCGGGGTGATGACGATCTCGCAGCCTTCATTAAGGTCCGAGCCCATCAGCGCCTTGCACTGCAGCATGTTCGCCACCAGGTTGCGGTGGGTCAGCATCGCGCCCTTGGCCACGCCGGTGGTGCCACCGGTGTATTGCAACACGGCGACATCGCTGCTGGCCGGGTTGGCTTCATTGACCGGCTGGCCACGGCCCTTGCTCAGCACGTCGTTGAACTTGACGGCCTTGGGCAGGTGATAAGCCGGAACCATCTTCTTCACGTACTTGATGACACTGTTGATCAGCAGGCGCTTGAGCGGCGGCAACAGGTCGGCGACTTCGGTGACGATAACGTGCTTGACGCCGGTCTTGGGCACCACGGTTTCGGCCAGGTGCGCCATGTTCGCCAGGCACACCAGGGCCTTGGCGCCGGAGTCGTTGAACTGGTGTTCCATTTCCCGCGCGGTGTACAGCGGGTTGGTGTTGACCACGATCAGCCCGGCGCGAATGGCACCGAAGACCGCGACCGGATATTGCAGCACGTTGGGCAACTGCACGGCGATACGATCGCCCGGTTGCAGGTCGGTGTGTTGTTGCAAGTAAGCGGCAAAAGCACCCGACAGTTCGTACAACTCACCATAGGTGAGTGTCTTGCCGAGGTTGCTGAAGGCCGGCTTGCTGGCGAATCGTTGGCAAGACTGTTTCAATACCGTCTGAACATTCGGGTACTCGTCGGGATTGATATCGGCAGCAATCCCAGCCGGGTACTTATCCTTCCAAAAGTCTTCGATCATGGAAGCCTACTCCTCAGCAACGCGAATTCAGCACCGCATTTGATGCGATTATTATTTGTCTGTGTTTTTTATTGGGTGAATCCGGCTTTAACCTACGCCGAGAAGTCACAAAGCGCGCCGAGAGTAGCAGCTTTGCCGAGGGTCGCCTAGAGCCAAACGAGGCCCTTACGGTCATAAAAATGACTCAAGAAATGCCAATGGTCATTTTTAGAGTAAAGATTCTATTTGTTGGAATCTCGCTCTGGATCGGGGATTTCAGGGCCAAAAAGCTTCGTCGGAACGCCGCCCGGACCAAGCCCTGCTCCTACAGTATTGTGTCGTACACAAAATCGGTGAACGACGACGAACTGTAGGAGCAGGGCTTGTCCGCGAAGAGGCCCTCAATAACGCCACATCTATCGCGGCCTAGGCGATATCCCGCAACTCCCGCCGCAGGATCTTGCCCACCGCCGTCATCGGCAGCGAATCACGCAGCACGATGTGCTTGGGTACCTTGTAGCCGGTAAAGTTTTCCTTGCAGTAGGCCTTCAGTTCTTCGAGGCTGACCCCCGAATCCCGCGCCACCACGAACAACTTCACCGCCTCGCCGGAACGCTCGTCCGGCACCCCGATCACCGCGCAATTGGCGACTTTCGGGTGGGCCATCACCACGTCTTCGATTTCATTGGGGTACACGTTGAAACCCGAGACGATGATCATGTCCTTCTTGCGGTCGACGATACGCACGAAGCCGTCCGGGTCGATCACCGCGATATCGCCGGTCTTGAACCAGCCCTCGGCATCCAGCACCTGTTCCGTGGCCTCGACCTGCTGCCAGTAGCCCTTCATGACCTGCGGCCCCTTGATACACAACTCGCCACGCTCGCCCAACGGCTGCTCGACCCCGTTGTCGTCAATGACCTTCAAGGCCGTACCGGGCACCGGCAAACCCACCGTGCCCAGCTTGCCCTTGTCGCCATAGGGGTTGGTGCAGGCGATCGGCGACGTCTCGGTCAGCCCGTAGCCTTCGGTGATGCGGCAACCGGTGAGTTTGTGCCAGCGCTCGGCGGTTGCCTTGACCAGCGCGGTGCCGCCGGAGTTGGTGAGTTTCAGGCTGGAGAAATCCAGGGTCTTGAACTCCGGATGCTCCATCAACGCCACGAACAGGGTGTTGAGCCCCAGCAACGCGGAAAAGCGCCAGTTCTTCAACTCCTTGATAAAGGCGCCGATGTCCCGTGGATTGCTGATCAGCACGTTGTGGTTGCCGGTAACCATCATGCACATGCAGTTCGCCGTGAAGGCATAGATGTGGTACAGCGGCAGCGGCGCGATCATCACCTCCTGGCCTTCCTTGAGCAGCGGCTGGCCGTCGTCGCCGGGCTGGGACAGGCAACCCCGGGCCTGCTGCATGTTCGCCACCAGGTTGCCGTGGGTCAGCATCGCACCCTTGGCCAGCCCCGTGGTGCCGCCGGTGTATTGCAGCACCGCGATATCTTCCAGGCCAGCGCTCAAGGGTCGGATGGCGTGGCCCCGGCCCAGGCGCAAGGCGCTCTTGAACGAGGCCGCCTGGGGCAGGTCATAGGCCGGGACCAGCTTCTTCACCTTGTCCACCACCAGGTTAGTCAGCCAACCCTTGGCGGCGGGCATCAGGTCGCCCATCTTCGCTTCGATCAGGTACTCGATCTGGGTATCGGGCAGCACTTCCTGGACCCGCTGGCCGAACAGGTTCAGGTACACCAGCGCGCGGGCGCCGGAGTCCTTGAACTGATGGCGCATCTCGCGAACGGTGTACAGCGGATTGGTGTTGACCACCACCAGCCCGGCGCGCAACGCGCCGAACACGGCAATCGGGTAATGCAGGACGTTGGGCAACTGCACCGCGATGCGATCGCCCGGTTTCAGCTCGGTGTGGCTTTGCAGGTAACCGGCGAAGGCCGCGCTGTAGCGCTCGAGCTCGGCGTAGGTCAGGGTCACGCCCATGTTGCTGAAGGCCGGACGGTCGGCGAACTTCTTGCAGGAGCGCTCGAACACCTCGATCACCGACTTGTAGGCGCCCAGGTCGATGTCCAGGGGTACGCCGGTGGGGCGTTTGTCATTCCAGAAATCAGGTTGCATTGTTTTTGTCCTCTTACCTGAGCCTCTGCGGGGCCGCCTGCGCCCAAGGCGAAAAAAGCGGTGCTTAGCGGACGTTAGCAGTTAACAGGCATCAGGCAAATATGCCGGACACAGTCATTAACATCATGAATCTTGCTGCCAATGCGCAGGAGGGTCTGCTTCCTGTGCGAGGATGCGCTATACAATGGAGCGACAACACGCCCCGGCCGATGTCCGCCTCGTCCCCGCGCAAAGGAACCGCCATGATCCATGACACCTTCTGGTTGACCGTCAGTGACCACAGCCGCCTGTACGTCAATCGCTGGTTGCCGGACGGCCCACCGAAGGCCGTAATCCTGCTGTCCCACGGCATGGCCGAGCACAGCGGCCGCTATGAACGCCTGGCCGATGCCCTGTGCGACGTCGGCCATGGCGTGTACGCCTTCGATCAACGCGGCCACGGCAAGACCGCCGAACACGGTATCCTCGGCCACTACGCCGACCAGGACGGTTGGTGCGCGGTGGTCAGTGACCTGGCCAGCCTCAACCAGCGCATCGGCGAACAGCACCCGGGGGTGCCGATCATCCTGCTCGGTCACAGCATGGGCAGCTACATCGCCCAGGCCTACCTGCTGCACCACAGCGCCAGCTTGCAGGGCGCGATCCTCAGCGGCTCGAACTTCCAGCCGGTGGCGCTGTACCGTGCGGCCGCCGCGATTGCCCGCTTCGAACGCTGGCGCCAGGGCCCCACCGGGCGCAGCGCGCTGATCGACTGGCTGTCGTTCGGTTCGTTCAACAAGGCCTTCAAACCCAACCGCACGGCCTTCGACTGGCTGAGCCGTGACCCGGATGAAGTGGACAAATACGTCAACGACCCGCTGTGCGGCTTCCGCTGCACCAACCAATTGTGGATTGATCTGCTCGGCGGCCTGCAGCAGATCAGCAAGGCGAAAAACCTCGCGCAGATCGACCCGGGCCTGCCGCTGCTGGTGATCGGCGGCGGATGTGATCCGGTCAGCGAGGGCAAGCGTCTCAAGGATCTGGCCGGCGCTTTGCGTGCCGCCGGTAGCCAGAACCTGCAATTGAACGTCTACCCACAGGCACGGCATGAAGTGTTCAACGAGACCAACCGCGAGGAAGTCACCGGCAACCTGATCCAGTGGCTGGAACAGGCCCTGGCCCATCGTCGCCCGTCGCGCTCGGAATGATCGCCGGCTCAATCATCAACTTTGAAATCAATCCGTTGATTTCAAATAACACCCTTACAGGACCACCTTGCGATGACCCAGGTTACCAACACGCCTTACGAAGCCCTTGAAGTCGGCCAGACCGCCAGCTACAGCAAGACCGTTGAAGAGCGCGATATCCAGTTGTTCGCCGCCATGTCCGGCGATCACAACCCGGTGCACCTGGACGCCGAGTTCGCCGCGGCGAGCATGTTCAAGGAGCGTATTGCCCACGGCATGTTCAGCGGTGCGCTGATCAGCGCCGCCGTGGCCTGCGAGCTGCCCGGGCCGGGCACCATCTACCTGGGCCAGCAGATGAGCTTCCAGAAGCCGGTGAAGATCGGCGACACCCTGACCGTGCGCCTGGAGATCCTCGAGAAGCTGCCGAAATTCCGCGTGCGCATCGCCACCCGGGTGTTCAACCAGCGCGATGAGCTGGTGGTCGACGGTGAAGCCGAGATCCTCGCGCCACGCAAGCAACAGACCGTGACCCTGACCAGCCCGCCGCCGATCACCATTGGCTGATGCATAAAAAAACGCCGGATCAACCGGCGTTTTTTTATGGCAGCGTGAAACTTAGCTGGCGCGAGCGATATTACGCAGCGCCTTCACCTGATCGTGATTGCGCAGCACACCCTGATACTGACGGTTCACCAGGTCGGTAAGGCCCACCAGATTGTGCTTGGCCAGTTTCACCAGCGCTTCGCTGTAGGCTTTCTTGGCGTGGTCTTCACCGCGCTCGGCTTCGTTGAGCACCGCTTCTTCACCCTTGCCGGTGAACAGCGCCTTCACGTCCACCCAACGACGGTGCAGGTCACCGGCGACACTGGTGGAAGTCTCCGGATCGCCGCCCAGTTTGCGCACCTCGGCTTGCAGCTGCATCGCCGAGTTCGCACACTCGTTGGACCGTTGCACGAACAACGCCTTCAGCTCGGGATGCTTGATATCCTCCGCACACGTCTGAAAACCTTTCTGACCATCTTTGCTGACTTCAATCAGATGGTTAAGAATCGATACGGCTTCTTTATTGATGTTGGTCATGGCTCAATTCCTTCTGGTGGTGAAAGTTACAGGAACGGTTGCAGTCACCATGCCAAGCCTTGATCGATTATTTTTTACTTATATTTCATATACTTGAAAATATTCCAAAGATCTGTTTGGCGGTTATTTGCATGAACTGTCAATTGGCCTGCATGCAGAATGCCTGTATTTTCCAAGACGCTTGAACAGCGCAAGACAAGGTCGCCCCATGAATCCCGAGAAACTCGAACTGCTGGTCACCCGCGAAATGCCGTTCGGCAAATACAAGGGGCGGATCATCGCCGACCTGCCCGGCCCCTACCTGAACTGGTTCGCCCGCGAGGGGTTCCCCCACGGTGAACTCGGTGGCCTGCTCGCCTTGATGCAGGAGATCGACCACAACGGCTTGTCCGACCTGCTCGACCCGCTACGCGCCAAGCACGGCAAACCCAAACCCCGCCATTGATCCCCGTTGTCGAGAGAAGCCGCGCCATGCCAAGGAATGAAGAACACGCCCGCGATGAACACTTCTGGCAAAACGTGGCCGAGCGCTACGATGTAGAGCCCGGTCCGATCAACCTGGAAAACGGCTACTTCGGCCGCATGACCCGTAGTGTCGTGGAGGCCTACAAAGGCCATATCGAGTTCATCAACCGCAGCAACTCGGTGTATGTGCGCCAGCGCTTCGAAACCATCGAAAGCCTGGAGATTCGCGCGCAGTTGGCCGACCTGCTGGGCAGCCATCACGAGGCCGTGGCCCTGACCCGCTGCGCCAGCGATGGCCTGCACGCGCTGATCCGCAACTACAACGCCCTGCGGCCCGGTGATCAGTTACTGGTCAGCGACCAGGAATACCCCAGCGTACTGGGTGCCATGCGCTGGCTGGCGCGCAACCGCGGCGTCGAGCTGATCGAGATCAGCCACCCCTTCCCGGTGAGCTTCGCCAGTCTGGTGAACACCTATCAGGAAACGTTCGAGCGTTATCCCCGACTGAAGCTGATGGCCCTGACCTACGTCACCCATCGCAGTGGACTGGTGATGCCGGTCCAGGCCATCGCTGCCGCCGCCCGCAAACACGGGGTGGATGTGATCCTCGACGGTGCCCACGCCCTGGGCCAGATCGATTTCAACCTCGAAGCGCTGGGTATCCTGTTTGCCGGTTTCAACTTGCAGAAATGGATGGGGGCGCCGCTGAGCCTGGGCTTTCTTTATATCGATCCCAAGCGCCTGGCGGATATCGACCCGGACATGGGCGAGGAGCGCTATGCGCCCACCGATATCCGCTCCCGCGCCCCCTATGGCACGCCGAATATCCCAGCCTGGATGACCTTGCCCCTGGTCTTCGAGGAACATCGGGCACTGGGTGGCTCGGCGGCCAAGGGCGCACGACTCAATTACCTGCGGGATATCTGGGTGGGCGCGGCACGCGGGATGCCGGGTATCGAGGTGCTGACACCGGATGATCCGCGGCTGTATTGCGGTATCACCTCGCTGCGCTTTCGGCATGAGCCGGACCAGCAGCGGATGGTCGAGCGACTCCTGGCGGAGTACAACCTGTTTACCGTGGTCCGTGAAGGCACGGCACATGGCAATTGCATCCGGGTCACGCCGGGCCTGGCCAACTCGGCCGAGGACCTGAAGCTGTTGGCGCGGGCCTTGGGCGAACTAAGCGGTTGAATGGCCCGCGAAGGGGCCGGCACAAACACCCAACCTTCGGACCGGAAAACTTTTCATCGGGCAAAAAAAAACGGTGCGCCGACCAAGCGCACCGTAAAGCCGTAGAACACACAACGAAACTCAGTAACGATGAATCAGTCCAGCAGGGCCAGCGCCTCGGCGGTGCACTCCTGGATCCGCGCCCAGTCGCCGTTCTTGATCCACTCGGGATCGAGCATCCAGCTACCGCCCACGCACATCACGTTTTTCAACGCCATGTAGCTCTTGATATTGGCCGGGCCGACGCCGCCGGTCGGGCAGAACTTCACTTCGCCGAACGGACCGCCCAGGGCCTTGATCGCCGCCACGCCGCCGCTGACTTCCGCCGGGAACAGCTTGAAGCGACGATAACCCAGGCCGTAGCCCTCCATGATCCCCGAGGCATTGCTGATGCCGGGCAACAACGGAATCGGGCTGTCGACGCTGGCTTCCAGCAGGTCACGGGTAATGCCCGGGGTGACGATAAATTGCGAACCCGCCGCCTCCGCCGCCGCCAGCATCTGCCGATCGAGCACGGTGCCGGCACCGGTCACCAGTTCCGGACGCTCTTCACGCAGGATCTGGATGGCCTTGAGACCGAACTGCGAGCGCAGGGTCACTTCCAGCGCGGTCAGGCCACCGGCGGCCAGGGCATCGGCCAACGGCAGGACATCCTGCTCACGGGCAATGGTGATCACCGGAAGAATCCGTGCACGGGTGCAGAGCTCATCGATCAGGGCGACCTTGTCTGCCATGGAGACGGTCGGGACATTTTTTGTCATAGCAGCGGATCCTTGACTCATGGGCACCAGTAAATATTCAGGGTAGGTTGCAAGAAAGCGCGAATCGGCATGGCCGCGAGGTCATCGCCGGCCAATGCGGCATTCAGGGTGGCCAGTTTCGACTGGCCGGAAATCGCCAGCACGGTGAAGGTCGCCGAAGCCAGCAAGGCCCGGCTCATGGTCAGGCGCTGGTGCGGCACGGTCGGCGCCAGCATCGGCCAGACCCGTCGGCTGCCATCCACTTGCAGGGCCGCCGCTAGGTTCGGGCTGCCAGGGAACAGCGAGGCGGTGTGACCGTCATCGCCCATGCCCAGGACCAGCACGTCGATAGCCGGCAGCTCTGCAAGCAATTGATCGGCCTGTTCGGCCGCCGCCTCCAGATTTGCCGCGGCGCTGTACAAGCCGATAAACCGCGCCTTGGCCGCAGGGCCCTGGAGCAGATAGCGCTTGAGCAGGCCGGCGTTGCTGTCGGCGTGCTCCACCGGTACCCAGCGTTCGTCGGCGAGGCTGAGCACCACACGGGACCAGTCCAGGTCCTGTTTCACCAGGCTCTGGAAAAACGCCACCGGGCTGCGCCCGCCGGACACCACCAGGGTCGCCGCGCCGCGTGCGGCAATCGCCGCCCGCAGTTGCTCGGCCACGGCTTGCGCCTGGCCCTCGGCCAACAGCGCCGGGCTGCTGAATTCGTGCGCCTGCACGCCTTGGGGCAGTTTCAATTCAGATATCGCCATACCACGACCTCCCATCCCGCGTGATCAGTGCAATGGAGCTCATCGGCCCCCAGGACCCCGCCGCGTACGGCTTGGGTGCATCGCCGGACTTCTTCCAACCGGCGATCAACTGGTCACACCACTTCCACGCGGCTTCGATTTCATCTTTACGGACAAACAGGTTCTGGTTGCCGTGCATCACTTCCAGCAACAGACGCTCGTAGGCGTCCGGAATCCGCGCACTGCGATAGGTGTCGGAGAAATTCAGTTGCAACGGCCCGCTGCGCAGTTGCATGCCCTTGTCCAGGCCCTGCTCCTTGGTCATCACCCGCAGGGAAATACCTTCGTCCGGTTGCAGGCGGATGATCAGTTTGTTGCTGATCTGCAAGCGCTGCTCGGGGGCGAAGATGTAGTGCGACGGCTCCTTGAAGTGGATGACGATCTGCGACAGCTTCTGCGGCATGCGCTTGCCGGTGCGCAGGTAGAACGGCACGCCGGCCCAGCGCCAGTTGCGGATATCGGCGCGCAGGGCGACGAAGGTCTCGGTGTCGCTCTGGGTGTTGGAGTTTTCTTCCTCCAGGTAACCCGGCACCGAATGCCCTTCGCTGTGCCCGGCAATGTACTGGCCGCGCACCACCTGGGTGGTCAGGCCTTCCGGGCTGATCGGCGCCAGGGCCTTGAGCACCTTGACCTTCTCGTCACGGATGCTGTCGGCCGAGAGGTCGGCCGGCGGGTCCATGGCAATCAGGCAGAGCAGTTGCAGCAGGTGGTTCTGGATCATGTCCCGCAGCTGGCCGGCCTTGTCGAAGTAACCCCAGCGGCCTTCGATACCGACCTTCTCGGCCACGGTGATTTCCACGTGGGAGATGTAGTTCTGGTTCCACTGGGTTTCGAACAGACTGTTGGCGAAACGCAGGGCGATCAGGTTCTGCACCGTCTCCTTGCCCAGGTAGTGGTCGATGCGATAAGTGCGGTTTTCCGGGAAGAAGCGCGCCACGGCGTCGTTGACCTTGCGCGACGACTCGAGGTCCGAACCTATGGGTTTTTCCAGCACCACCCGGGTGTTTTCAGCCAGGCCGACCTTGGCCAGGTTCTCGCAGATCGCACCATAGACCGAGGCCGGCGTGGCGAAATAGGCGATCAGGCACTGGCTGGTGCCGGCTTGCTCGGCCAGGACGACATAGTCGTCGGGCTTGAGGAAGTCCACGTGCAGGTAGCTGAGGCGGGCGAGGAAGCGCTCAAGCACCACTTCGTCGATTTCCCGGTCCTCGACAAAGACCCGCAGTTCTTCCTGGATGGTCGCCAGGTGCTCGGCATTGCTGCCGGGCTCCCGGGCCAAGGCCAGGATGCGCGTGTCCTCATGGAGCAGGCCTGCGCCATCGAGGTGATACAAGGCAGGAAACAGCTTGCGAAGCGCCAGGTCGCCCAGGGCGCCAAACAAGGCAAAGGTGCACGGTTCAACCGTTATCGAAGGCATGATGTTTGTTCTTTTATCAAGTTAAACGATAAATACCTTTTTTCGAGGCATCACTCAAGGAAAAATGTAGTAATAACCACAACATTTTATCAATATGATGATTCCGAGTGGTGGTCATCACACGCCATCAGTAGGATAGGCCACCGCCGGGAGCTGCCCAAGGGCATTGTTCCGGGCCTTGCAGAACCCAAGTTGCCTCGAATCAAGGAATCACCAAATGGACCGCGTGCGAAATTTACTGGAGCAGATCCAGAGCCGCCTCGAAGACCTGAACAAGGCCGAGCGCAAAGTCGCCGAAGTCATCCTGCTCAACCCGCAGCAGGCGACCCGTTTCAGCATCGCCGCCCTCGCCCAGGCGGCTTCGGTCAGCGAGCCGACGGTCAACCGTTTCTGCCGTTCGTTCGGTGTCAGCGGTTATCCCGAACTCAAGCTGCAACTGGCCCAGAGCCTGGCCAGCGGCGCGGCCTATGTGAGCCGTGCGGTGGAGGCCGACGATAATCCCGAGGCCTACACGCAAAAGATCTTCGGCAGCGCCATCGCGTCCCTGGACAGCGCCTGCCAGGCCCTGGACCCGAACCTGATCAGCCGCGCCGTCGACCTGTTGATCCAGGCCCGGCAGATCCACTTCTTCGGCCTGGGCGCTTCGGCACCGGTGGCCCTGGATGCGCAGCACAAGTTCTTCCGCTTCAACCTGGCGGTCACCGCCCATGCCGATGTGCTGATGCAGCGGATGATCGCTTCGGTGGCCCACACCGGTGAGCTGTTCGTGATCATTTCCTATACCGGGCGTACCCGGGAACTGGTGGAAGTGGCGCGTATTGCCCGGGAGAACGGCGCGTCGGTGCTGGGGTTGACGGCGGCGGGTTCGCCCCTGGCCAAGGCCAGTACCCTGAGCCTGAATATTCCGCTGCCGGAAGACACCGACATCTACATGCCGATGACCTCGCGGATCATCCAGTTGACGGTGCTGGATGTGCTGGCCACCGGCATGACCCTGCGCCGTGGCGTGGATTTCCAGCCGCACCTGCGCAAGATCAAGGAAAGCCTCAACGCCAGCCGTTATCCGGTGGGAGACGAGTTCAACTGAGGCCCTGAGCAAGGTGAAACGCTGATATCGCCTTCGCGGGCAAGCTCCGCTCCCACAGGTGATTCGCGGTCAAACTGTGGGAGCGGAGCTTGCCCGCGAAGACGTCATCCGCCACGCCGCCTAAACCGAAGCACGCGCCTGCAAACTCAGATGCGCCCGCTCCCCGGGCGCCAGGCACAGGCTGTCGGTGCCGCCACTGGCGGCCTCGACACAGACAAACCCCATCACTTCATTCCAACTCACCCCCAGCAACGGCCGGTGCCCCGGATGCCAGACCACGGTGTCGGCGCTGTCGCCGGTATCGATGCACAACTCCCGCTGCCAGGCATGATCCTTGAGGTGCAGTTCACCGTCATGCTGGAACACCCGCTGGCAACCGCCATCGACCCGCAACTCACCTTCCTGCCGGCAGGCCTGACGATTCAACTGGTCATAGCCCTCGGCGCCGTCGAGCCCAGACAGCGCTATCTCACCGACGTCACCAATACGCCAATAGGCGTGCAGCGCATGGCTCAACTGGCACGGTTCGCTGTCCTGATGCTCGGTGCTCAAGCGCAGGTCCATGCTTTCTCCCAGGCGCGCATGCAGGTCGACCTGCCAGTCGCAGAGCTGCAAACGCCAGTGCAGGCTGACGCCCTCCTCGTCGCTACTGCTTTCCAGCAGTTTCCAGTCGATCAGCCTTGCCCAACCATGGGACGGCCAGGCGTTTTCGCTCGGGTGCCGACCATACCAGGGCCAGCACACCGGCACCCCGCCGCGAATCGCCCCAACCTGTGGCCATTTGGCCGCGCACCACAACCAGGGCTTCTGCCCCTGGGGCTGGAAGTGCAACAGTTGCGCACCCTGGCGGCTGAAGACCGCCTGGCACAAGGGATGGTCGATCACCAGCACTTCACGCTGTTGAAAGCGCTCCCACTGGAACACCGGTTGCTCGCGCCGGGATTTGAAAAAGCGTTGTAGCGGTTGCTCATGCATGTGCCGCGAATCCTGAAATCACCAAACCATTTGCATCTATCCACCTGTAGGAGCGAGCTTGCTCGCGATGAACGTCAACGATAACGCGGGGCAACTGGAGACACGCGGTACCCTTGCATTCATCGCGAGCAAGCTCGCTCCTACAGTGTGCGGCAAAAAAAAGCGGACGGTCTGGTGGACCATCCGCAAGATGCGCACATAGAGAGAGAGCTTATCAGTCGAAGCCTTAGAAGACCGACTGAATTTTCAGGCCGGCAACCACAGCGTTGTCGACTTGATTCACACCACCCGGGTGGGTGACGTATTGCAGGTTGGGACGTACGGTCAACCAGTTGGTGACGTGGAAGCCGTAGTTGATTTCGGTGTTGAACTCGGTGTCGCGCAGTGGCGAGTACAGCGGGTTGTTGTAGTCGCTGACGTTATTGGCGGCGTTTTCCAACTCGGCGTTTTCCCTCACGTCCTGGTTGACATGGATACGGGCGAAACCGATCCCGACGTCATCCTTCGGACGCGCATCGAACGGCCCTTTGTACACGAACATCACCGACTGGTAGTTGTCGACGAGGTTGGTGGCCTTGTCGTGGAAGGTCGCGTTCGCCGCGATATTCAGACCGCGTGAAGCGTCGCCGTTGTGGCTGGTGAGTTGCTGCTGCGCCACGAACCAGTAACCGTGCTTGCTGTTGTGGACACGATAAGGCAGGCCGCTCGTTGCAGCGTCCCCACCATTGTTGTCCCGGAGCACGTCATTAGCCGGAGCCGCGCTTTTGTAGTAACCGACACGGTATTCGCCCGGCAGGTCGTTGACCTTCGGCGACCAGACCAGTTCGACCGGCAGGACGGTGCCCTTGGTGCCGCTGCCGCTGAGCTTGAAGCCGTTACCGTGTTCCAACTGCGACGGGTTCTGGTTGTACGCACCGATTTGCGCATACAGCTCAGGCGTGATGTTGTACTTCACGCGAATAGCAGCCTGGGCGACGGGCCAGTTGTACCAGGTGTTGACATAGTTACCCACCTGGGAGCCACAGAACGACAGGTTCTGGAAGTCGCACGGGAAGGTGTTGAAGTCTTCGCCTTCACCGAAGTAACCGAGTTTCACATCCAGCTTGTTGTCGAACATCTGGTGCTGGATCCAGAACTGGGTCAGACGAACCATATGGCCGCGACCGTCGACTTCCTGGGAGGAGCTCAAGGTGCCGGCGCGTGGGTCGCCGATGCGATCATTGGAGATGTTCTCACCGTTACGGTTGGTGAGCTGGATCTTGGCCTGGGTGTTATCCCAGCCCCACAGCTTTTGCAGATCCAACGCCACGCCCAGACCAAACTGGTCGGCGTAACGCGAGGTATGGTCGTTGTTGTAGCCGCCATGCAGGTTGCTACCGACCTCACCGACATAATCCATCTTGATGTCGATGCCTTCTTCGATCAGCTTGGTGCGCTCTCCGCCCCAGTCACCGGTCATCCATTTGGAATTGGCGCTGAACGCATCGTCCGCCATTGCGTGGCCAGCCAGGACCAGTGTTGCCGCCGCCGACAATTGGCAGAACAGGCGGGCATTGGTGTTTTTCTTTTTCATCCCTACATCCTCGTCTTATTGTTATTAACGGTTTTTATCGAACGTGGTTTACATCGTCTGTAATGCGTCAAATCTCTTTGGCAGACGCTTTTCCTGATACATCCCGGCCTCAGGTTTGAGGGCCGCTTCGCGACCCTCGGGAGCAAGCCCCTTCTTCACAGTCAGCGGCCCTTGAATTGCGCCACATTGTCGCTATGCACCTGGACTTGCGGCTTGGCCACCACGCCCAGGCGTTCACCGGTCTGGGCGTCGAACAACAACACCTTGGCCGGATCGAATTGCAGGGTCAGGGTTTCACCCACCTGCGGCGCCACGTCCGGTGCCAGTCGGCAGCAGACCTTGGTCCCGTTGAGGTTGACGAACACCAGGGTGTCCGGACCGGTCGGCTCGGTCACCTGCACTTCGGCACGAATGCTCGGCAAGCCATTGGGCTCGCCCTGCATCAGGCTGATCTGTTCCGGGCGCATGCCAAGGATGATTTCGCGGTCTTCAAGACCGGCATCGGTCACCCCCAGCGGCAGCTCGCAACGGGCCTGGCCGCTGTCGAGCAGAGCCAGCAGGCGACCATCCTTGCGTTGCAGGCGCAGGGGGATGAAGTTCATCGGCGGCGAACCGATAAAGCTGGCGACAAACAGGTTGGCCGGGTCGTTGTAGATCTGCTTCGGCGTGCCGAACTGCTGGATGATGCCGTCCTTCATCACCGCCACCTTGTCGCCCAGGGTCATGGCTTCGATCTGGTCGTGGGTCACGTAGACCGTGGTGGTTTTCAGGCGCTGGTGCATCAGTTTCATTTCGGTGCGCATCTCGACCCGCAGCTTGGCGTCGAGGTTGGACAGCGGTTCGTCGAACAGGTAGATCTTCGGCCGCCGCGCCAGGGCACGGCCCATGGCTACACGCTGTTGCTGACCACCGGACAACTGGCCGGGCTTGCGGTTGAGCAAGTGTTCGATCTGCAGCAGCTTGGCGACCCGCGCGACCTCCTCGTCGATGGCCGACTGGGCCATCTTGCGGATTTTCAAGCCGAACTCGATGTTCTCGCGCACGCTCATGGTCGGGTACAGCGCATAGGACTGGAACACCATGGCGATGTCGCGATCCTTCGGGCTCATGCCGCTGACGTCCTGGTCGCCGATCATGATCGCGCCGCCGGTGATGTTCTCCAGGCCGGCGATACAGTTCATCAGCGTCGACTTGCCACAGCCCGAAGGCCCGACCAGGATCAGGAACTCACCGTCCGAGATCGACAGTTCGATGTTCTTCAGGGTGTCCGGCAAACCGGCGCCGTAGGTCTTGTTTACATTGCGAAGTTCGAGCGTTGCCATGATTACCCCTTGACTGCGCCGGCCGTCAGCCCGCGCACGAAATACTTGCCTGCGACCACATAGACCAGCAGGGTCGGCAGCCCGGCGATCATCGCCGCTGCCATATCAACGTTGTATTCCTTGACCCCGGTACTGGTGTTGACCAGGTTGTTCAGCGCCACCGTGATGGGCTGCGAATCACCACTGGAGAACACCACGCCGAAGAGGAAGTCGTTCCAGATCTGGGTGAACTGCCAGATCAGGCAGACCATGATGATCGGGGTCGACATCGGCAGGATGATCATCCGGAAGATGGTGAAGAAACCCGCGCCATCCAGGCGTGCCGCCTTCACCAGCGCATCGGGAATGCTCACGTAGTAGTTACGGAAGAACAGCGTGGTGAACGCCAGGCCATAAACGATGTGCACGAACACCAGGCCCGTGGTGGTACTGGCCAGGCCCATCTTGCCGAGGGTGAACGAGGCCGGCAGCAGCACGGTCTGGAACGGCAGGAAGCAGCCGAACAGCAACAGACCGAAGAACAACTGCGAACCGCGAAAGCGCCACATCGACAGCACATAGCCGTTCAACGCACCGATGGCCGTGGAGATCAGTACCGCCGGAACGGTGATCTTGATCGAGTTCCAGAAGTAGCCGTTGACCGTGGCCCAGGCCTTGACCCAGCCGATATCGGTAATCACCGTCGGCCAGCTCAGCAGGTTGCCGGTGCTGATGTCTTCCGGTGATTTGAAGCTGGTCAACAGCATGACCACCAGCGGTACCAGATAGAGCAGCACGGCGAGGATCAGCACCGCGTAGATGGCGATGCGGCTCAGGCTGATCGCCGGTTTGTGGGCGAGACTAGTCATTACGCTTGGTCCTCAGCTCGGAGTACAGGTAAGGCACGATGATCGCGAGAATCGCACCGAGCATCAGAATCGCACTGGCCGAGCCCATGCCCATCTGGCCGCGACTGAAGGTGAAGGAATACATGAACATGGCAGGCAGGTCGGACGAGTAGCCCGGGCCACCGGCGGTCATCGCCGCCACCAGGTCGAAGCTCTTGATCGCGATGTGCGCCAGGATCATCACCGCACTGAAGAACACCGGACGCAGGCTGGGCAGCACCACTTTCCAGTAGATCCTCGGCAGGCTCGCGCCATCGATCTGGGCGGCACGGATGATCGATTGATCGACACCGCGCAGGCCGGCCAGGAACATCGCCATGATGAACCCCGAGGCTTGCCAGACCGCTGCGATCACCAGGCAATAAACCACGCGATCGGGGTCGATCAGCCAGTCCAGGCGGAAGCCTTCCCAGCCCCAGTCACGCAACAGTTTGTCCAGGCCCATGCCCGGGTTGAGCAGCCATTTCCAGGCGGTACCGGTGACGATCATCGAGAGCGCCATCGGGTACAGGTAAATGGTGCGGATAAAACCTTCGCGCCGGATGCGCTGGTCGAGGAACACCGCCAGCAGCACGCCGATCACCAGGGTGACACCGATGAACAAGCCGCCGAACAGCGCCAGGTTCTTGCTCGCCACCCACCAGCGGTCGTTGTCGAACAACCGCACATATTGCGCCAGGCCGACCCATTTGTAGGACGGCAGGAAAGTCGAGTTGGTGAACGACAGTACGAACGTCCACAGGATATAGCCATAAAAGCCCACCAGGACGATGAACATGCTGGGCGCCAGCACCAGTTTGGGTAGCCAGCGCTGCAATGCATCGAACGGCGAGGCTTTGCTGAACACAGCAACAGAACTCATGGGAAAATCCACTACAGGGAAAAGGGACTACATGCAGATCCTCTGCAGGAGCCGGCTTGCTGGCGATGGCGATTGCTCATCCAACGACGATGTTGACTGTCAGATAAAAATCGCCAGCAAGCCGGCTCCTGCAAGGGAACCTGCGGTGCTGAAACTACTTGGCGGACTTGACCGCCGCGCCGAGTTTCTTGGCGGCATCGGCTGGATCGGCTTTCGGGTCGTTGATGTAGTTGGTCACGACATCAAAGAACGCACCCTGTACGGCCAGCGTGGTCGCCATGTTGTGCGCCATGCTTGGTTGCAGACCGCCGGTCTTGGCATCGTCCAGGAAGTCCTTGGCCGACTTCTGGGCGCACTCGTCGAAACCGAGCTTGTCCATTTCGTGGAGCATGTCGTTGCGAACCGGGATCGAGCCTTTATTGATGCTGAAGACTTTCTGGAAGTTTTCACCCAGGGCAACCTTGGCGATGTCCTGCTGGCCCGCCGCGGTGCCCTTGTCTTTCTGCTTGAACACCGCCAGGGAGTCGATGTTGTAGGTGAAGGCTTTGTCAGTGCCCGGGAAGGCTACGCATTCGTAGTCCTTGCCAGCGACTTTCTTGGCCGCCGTCCACTCGCTCTTGGCCCAGTCACCCATGATCTGCATGCCGGCCTTGCCGTTGATGACCTTGGCCGCTTCCAGGTTCCAGTCCTGGCCTTTGCCGTCCTGGTCCATGTAGGTCGCGACTTTCTTCAGTTCGGTCAGCGCCTTGACCATTCCAGGACCGGTCAGCTCAGCATTGTCCAGGTCGACCAGGGCTTTCTTGTAGCCATCGACGCCCATGACCGACAACACCACCGCTTCGAACACGGTGCTGTCCTGCCAAGGCTGGCCACCGTGGGCGAGCGGGATGAAACCCGCGGCCTTGAGCTTGTCGCCGGCGGCGTAGAATTCCTCGAGGGTGGTCGGTGCTTTTTCGATGCCGGCTTTCTTGAAGACCGCCGGGTTGATCCACAGCCAGTTGACGCGGTGGATATTCACCGGCACGGCCACGTAATCACCGTTGTACTTCACGGTATCGGAGACTTTCTTGTCGAGCAGGCTGTCCCATTTCTGTTCTTTGGCAACACCCTTCAGAACGTCAGTGTCGAGCAGCCCGGTGGACGCCCATTCCTGGATATCCGGACCTTTGATCTGCGCGACACCCGGTGGGTTGCCGGCTACGGCGCGACTCTTGAGCACGGTCATGGCAGTGGAACCGCCGCCGCCGGCTACCGCACCGTCTTTCCAAATAAAGCCGTCTTTTTCAACTTGGGCCTTGAGGACATCGACCGCGGCCTTTTCACCACCGGAAGTCCACCAATGAACCACTTCCACCGTTCCTTTGGATTCGGCGGCCAATGCACTGAGAGGAAACAACGAGGCGAGAGAAACGACGGCGGCGAGGCGGGAAATCGAATTCATCTGTAGTACCTTTCTTGTTGTTATGCATGCAAGTCTGGTGCTTGCGCTGCATGGGATTCTAGTCAAGGCAAGGCCCTTCGCAGGTAACGAAGGGACGTGCAAATGTCACTGCATGGTTACATAAATTTCGTTGCCGTTATCAGCCCAGGATTACCGGGCCAGAGCGCTCGCGAGGCTCGGGGCGAGTGGCAGCCCCGGAAGCAGCACCGCTTGAAAGGCATGATAGAGGTCGGGTTTGCCGCCCCAGATCTTGGCATCGGGTCGATTGTGCTCATCCAGTTCGTGATGCCAGCTGCCCAGTTCCAGGTCGATGAAGTGCACATCGATAAAATCCCAGAAGCGTCGATACCAGGTTTCGTACTGCGCCTCGCCGGTGCGCCGGAGCAAGGCGGCGGCCGTGGCGCTGGCTTCGGCATGGGTCCAGTGCAAGCGCTGACGGACCACCGGGCGGTTGGCCCAGTCCAGCGTGTAGACGATGCCCGCCGCGCCATCAGCGTGCCAGCCATGGCGGCAGGCGCTGTCAAACAAACCGCGGGCGTCGTTCAACAACCAATCGGGGGTGAACAAGCCGGCCTGGCGGCGCGCGGCCTCCAGGTGCAGGACCAGCCGCGCCCACTCGAAGCCGTGACCGGGCGTGGTGCCATAAGGGCGAAAGCCGTCCGCCGGGTTGTCGTGGTTGTACTCGCGCAGGGGTTGCCACTGGCGGTCGAAGTGTTCGATGACCATGAAATCGTTGGCCACGGCGTGCTGGTGGATCACCCGCTCGACGATGCGTAGCGCGCGATCCAGCCAGCGACTGTCACCGGTGACATCGGCCAGGGCGAGAAAGGCCTCGGTGCCGTGCATATTGCTGTTGGCACCGCGATAGGCTTCTTCCTGTTGCCAATCGCGGGTGAAGGATTCGCGCAGGGTGCCCTCCTCCTCGTTCCAGAAATGCGTCTCGAGCACCCGGATCGCTTCGGCCAGCAGGCGCGGGGCATCGGCACTGCCGGCAACCACCGCGGAACTCGCGGCCAGGGCCACAAAGGCGTGCAGGTAGGCAGCCTTGCCGCTGTTGCCGTCGCGGTGATCGGGGACCGCATACCAACCACCGTGGCTGGCATCGCGCAACGGCCCCCAGAGGGCGGCGACACCGTGATCGACCAACCCCAGGCAACCGGGAATCCCCTGGAGATGAGCCATGGCGAAACTGTGGGTCATGCGCGCGGTGTTCATGGTTTCGGCCATGGCATCGTCCGCCAGTTGCCCGTGCTCGTCGAGATTGCCGAAGCCTTCGGCCAGGCGCGAAGCCTTGGCAAACGCCAGCAGCCGCCGGCCTTCGGCCAACAACCAGGCACGATGAGCCGGGGCATTGAGCCAACTGCTGAACGGCAGTTCAAGGGTGTCCATCGGAGTACCTTTCTTGTTGTTAGGAGCCAAACGATTGTCCGGCGATTCTAGCCAGCCATTCTTCGCTGCCAGGTCACGAAGCCCCGCGCAAATGTCACCAGACAGTGACAAAAAACAGAGAAGGTCCCTTCGGCCCCAGACTCTGCGAGGTAGGAAAATTGCTGAATAAGTCGTTTCCCTTTCCAATGTAGGAGCGATCCCTAACGTCTTTTCCCACATTGAAGCACTCCTTTACTTCGGCGAATCTGCTGCACTTCTTCATTTCAGGTGCGCCGGTCAAGCGCCCCCAAGGAGGTGTGATCCATGGTTGCCCCCCACCTGCGCAACCCCCGCCAATGCTGCATTTTCCCGGTCTACAACGGACAAGGTCTGTGTGCCTGGAGGGTCGAGGTCATGCGTGGCGGCGCCCAATTGGGCGGTGTTTTCAGCTTCGCCGAGTGTGGTGGCGAGGAACCGGCCCGGTGCATGGCCGAGTCCTACCGCAATGCCCTGGTGCTGAAAATGCAGCCTTCGCAAAGCTATGCAGAGCGTCAGCGCCTGATGCCTCATAACACCAGCGGACATCCCGGAGTGATCCGGGTCGAGACCAACAACACCGGCTACTGGCGGGCCAGCACGCGGATTCATGGCTATTGCCTGAGCCGCAGTTTCAGTGTGCGTCGCCACGGCGAGGAGCAGGCCAAGCGCTTGGCGTTGCGTGAGCGTGAACGGCAACTGGCGTTGTGCAACGAGCCCTATGAACAGGCGATGGAAGCCTTGCAACGCTACTTCAGCCAGAGCAACAACCGCGTGCGCGAGCACCGCATCCGCGCGGCCATGGCGCGACCGCGGGAGGTGCGGGCCTCAGCCGATATCCTTCCGCCGGACCCGCTCGAGCCGGCACTGAATATCAGTGCGGAACAGGCGCTCCTGTCGATCAGTCGGCATTTCGCGGCAAGTACAAAGTAACCCGCAACCCGCCGTCGCGCAGGTTCTGCAAGCTCACTTCACCGCCATGGCTGTGGGCGATATTGCGCGCGATGCCCAGCCCGAGGCCGTAGCCCTGTTGCTGGCCGGACAAGCGAAAGTGCGGCTCGAACACCTGCTCCAGGCGCTGCTCGGGCACCCCTGGCCCTTCGTCATCGACGTGCAGCACAAAGGCTTCGTCGTCGTCTTCGATATGCAGGTGGGCTTTGTCACCATACTTGAGGGCGTTGTCGATCAGGTTGCCCATGCAACGTCGTAGCGCCAGCGGTTTGCCGGGAAAGGCCCCGTGGGCGCGACCGTCCAGCGAGACCCGACCGTTGCCGTTGGGTGGCAGGTAGGGTTCGATCAGGCAATCGAGGGCGTGGTTGAGGTCCACCGGCTCGATGTTCTCGTGGATATCGGTGTCCTTCACGCATTGCAGCGCCCCCTTGACCAGCATCTCCAGCTCGTCGAGGTCGCGACCGAACTTGTACTGCAGCTTCTCGTCCTCCAGCAGCTCGACCCGCAGGCGCAGGCGGGTGATGGGGGTGCGCAGATCGTGGGAGATGGCGCTGAACAACTGGCTGCGTTCGGTCAGGTAACGGCTGATACGCTCACGCATGGCGTTGAACGCCCGGCCCACCTCCACCACTTCGCTGCCACCGCCTTCTGCCACCGGCCGTACCTGCGCATCGCCGAGGGACATGTCCCGCGCGGCCCGCGCCAGGCGTTTGAGGGGACGGCTCTGCCAGTGCACCAGCAGGCCGATAAATAACAGCAGAAAGCCACTGGTCAGGACGATAAACCACACCTGCTGGGACGGCAGGCCTTCCTCTTCCAGGCTGGTGTAGGGCTCGGGCAGCAGGGAGGCGATATACAGCCATTCGCCGGGGGACATCTGGATCTGCGTCACCAGCACCGGCGGATTGACCGGTTCCAGGGTCAGCGCGTAGTGGGCCCAGGAACGCGGCAGCTCGTCGAGCTTCAGGCCACCGTTGAAAATCCGCAGGTCGTCGGGGCTGACGAATTGCACCGAGATATCCACCTCGTTGCCCAGCGCCTGGCGCAGCACCTCGTGCACGGCGTCGAGCACCGCGGTCTTGCGCGGCGTGGCCGGCAGCAGGCGCATATCCAGGGGCTTGTCATTGAGGGTCACGACAAACCGCGTACCACCCATGCTGCGCAATTGATCAAGCACCAGCGGGCGATAGGCCAGCGGCAGCGAGCGCAGGTAACTGACACTGGCGGTCATCGAATGGGCCAGGCTGCGGGCGCTGGTGACCAGGCCTTCGAGCTGCGTCGCGCGCAACTGCGAAAGCCAGATCACGCTGGACAGCGTCTGGGCGATCAGCACCGCCAACAGGGTCAGCAGCAACATGCGCCCCAGCAGCGAGCGCGGAACCGGCAGGCGCCGGCGCAGCTCAGAGGGCATTGGCCGCGGTGACATTGGCCGCCAACTGATAGCCGCTGCCGCGCACGGTGCGGATCAGTCGCGGCGGCTTGTCGGTGTCGCGCAGGCGTTGGCGCAGGCGGCTGACCGCCATGTCGACGATCCGGTCCAGGGGCATCAGGTCACGCCCACGGGTGGCATTGCCAATGGTGTCACGGTCGAGGATTTCCTGGGGGTGATCGAGGAACAGCTTGAGCAGGGCGAAGTCGGCACCGGAGAGAATCACTTCTTCGCCGTCGGTGTGGAACAGCCGGTGGCTGACCGTGTCCAGGCGCCAGTCATCGAAGGCCAGCACCTCGCTGCCGTTGCGCTCCTGGCCGAACTGCGCGCGGCGCAACAGGGCCTTGATCCGCGCCTGCAGTTCCCGTGGGCTGAAGGGTTTGCCCAGGTAATCGTCGGCCCCCAGTTCCAGGCCGATGACCCGGTCGGTCTCGTCGGAGCTGGCGGTGAGCATGATGATCGGCACTTGGGCCTGGCGCGGGTGTTGGCGGACCCAGCGGCAGAGACTGAAACCATCTTCGTCGGGCAGCATGACGTCAAGGATCACCAGATCGCTGTGGGCATCGTTGAGGGCCTGGCGAAAGCCCGCGCCATCGCCGACGGTGCGCACCTGGAAACCGGCACGGCTGAGGTAGGTGTCCAGCAATTCACGGATTTCCTGATCGTCGTCGACCAGGAGAATGGACTTACTGAATACGCTCACGGAAATCGTCCTTGTTGTTGTGGGGAGGACTGAAATGCGGATTATGCCTTAATCGATTAAGCCGTGAAGCATGTGTTGCCTGGCCGGACGCTTTCGCGGCGGTGCGGCGATCCGACAAGCCCTGCTCCTACAGTTTGATGTCGTGTACAAAATCTAGGTACGACGACGTACGGTAGGAGCAGGGCTTGCCCGCGAAGAACGCGCCACGTAACGGGATCAGTGCGCGAAAGCCTGCTGCAACGCCACCCCCGCGCCAATCAGCCCGGAATACGGGGCCGTCACCAGCCACACCGGGATCCCCTTGAAGTAATCGCTCATGCAGCCTTTGTCAGCAAAGCTCCGAGCAAAACCGCTGTTGATGAAAAAGTCGGCAAACCGTGGGATCACCCCACCGACGATATACACCCCACCGCGCGCGCCCGTGGTCAGCACGTTGTTGCCGGCCACCCGACCCAGCCAGCAGCTGAACTGCTCCAGCACTTCCCGGGCAATCGGATCGCCGGCCAGGCCGGCAGCGGTAATCGACTCCGGAGTTTCCAGCACAGGCACATGCCCGTCCACCGCGCAGATCGCCCGGTACACCCGCGGCAAACCGCCACCACTCAAGGCAGTCTCGGCGCTGACATGGCCGATTTCACTGTGGATATGCTGCCAAAGCTGGGTTTCACGCACGCTGCTCAGGGGCAGGTCGACATGCCCGCCCTCCCCCGGCAAGGCCATGAAGTGCTGCTCGCCCAAGTGCAGCAGGGTGCCGACACCGAGCCCGGTGCCAGGGCCGATCACCACTGCCGGACGCAACGGCTCCGGCGTGCCTTCGCAGACCACGCGGTAGTCACCCGGCTCCAGGCGGGTCATGCCCAGGGCCATGGCCGAAAAGTCGTTGACCAGCAACAGCTCGTCGACCTGCAAGGTTTCGCAGAACGCCCGACGGCTCAGCCGCCAGTGGTTATTGGTGAAACGAAACTCGTCGCCGCCCACCGGGCCGGCCACCGACAGGCACACGGCGCCGACCGATCCCAGCGCCAGGCCCAGGCCGTCGAGGTAGACCTTGATGGCCTCCTCGGGGCTGCTGTGATCGACGGTCGCCAGGACCTTCACTTCATCCAGGGCATTGTCCTTCCACAACGCGAACCGCGCATTGGTCCCGCCAATGTCGCCTACCAACGCCAACTTCATTCAAGGTGCTCCAGGGCCGAAGTGAACGCACTGGCGCCCTGCTCCGCCGAGCTGAAGGCCATGCGCATGAAGCCGAAGAGTTCCCGGCCACAGCCGATATTATTACCCAACGAGCCGATCGCAGGCGCGCGCGCGGCGAATTCGGTGTCGTCCACCAGCACCCGCAAGGTGCCCTTGACCCCGTCCACGCGGATCACGTCGCCATCGCGGACCCGCGCCAGCGCCCCACCCACATGGGCTTCGGGGCAGACATGGATGGCCGCCGGAATCTTGCCCGAGGCCCCGGACATCCGCCCGTCGGTGACCAGCGCGACCTTGAAGCCACGGTCCTGCAATACGCCGAGGAACGGCGTCATTTTGTGCAACTCCGGCATGCCATTGGAACGCGGCCCCTGGAAGCGCATCACCGCGACAAAGTCCTTCTCCAGCAAGCCGGCCTTGAACGCGTCTGCCAGGTCCTGCTGGTCCTCGAACACCACCGCCGGTGCCTCGACGATCTGGTGTTCCAGGGCCACGGCGGAGACTTTCATCACACCACGTCCGAGGTTGCCTTCCATCACCCGCAGGCCACCTTCAGGGGAGAAGGCACGGGCCACGGGGCGCAGGATGGTTTCATCGAGGCTTTCGATCGGGCCGTCGCGCCATACCAGTTCACCGTCCTGCAGGAACGGCTCCTGGGTGTAGCGGCTCAGGCCGTGGCCGGCGACGGTATTCACATCTTCGTGCAACAGGCCGGCTTCCAGCAGTTCGCGGATCAGGAAGGCCATGCCGCCCGCCGCCTGGAAGTGGTTGATATCGGCCTTGCCGTTCGGATAGACGTGGGACAGGGTCGGCACCACTTCGGAGAGGTCGGCCATGTCCTGCCAGGTCAGTTGGATACCGGCCGCCTGGGCAATCGCCGGCATGTGCAGGGTGTGGTTGGTGGAACCGCCGGTGGCGTGCAGGGCAACGATGGAGTTGACCAGCGAACGCTCGTCTACAATCTCACCCAGGGGCATGAAGCTGCCGCTCTGTTTGGTCAGGCGGGTGATCTGGTGCGCCGCTTCGCGGGTCAGGGCATCACGCAGCGGGGTATTCGGGTTGACGAAGGACGAGCCCGGCAGGTGCAGGCCCATGACTTCCATCAGCAACTGGTTGGTGTTGGCGGTGCCGTAGAAGGTGCAGGTGCCGGGGCTGTGGTAGGACTTCATCTCCGACTCCAGCAGCTCCTCGCGGCTGGCCTTGCCTTCGGCATAACGCTGGCGCACATCGGCTTTTTCCTTGTTGGAAATCCCCGAGACCATCGGCCCGCCGGGCACGAAGATGGTCGGCAGATGACCGAAGCGCAGGGCGCCCATCAACAGGCCGGGCACGATCTTGTCGCAGATGCCGAGCATCATCGCCGCGTCGAACATGTTGTGGGACAGGGCCACGGCGGTGGACAACGCGATCACTTCGCGGCTGGCAATGCCCAGCTCCATGCCCGGCTCGCCCTGGGTCACGCCATCGCACATGGCTGGCACGCCACCGGCGAACTGGCCGACCGAACCGATCTCGCGCAGGGCCTGCTTGATCTGTTGCGGATAGGTTTCGTAGGGCTGGTGGGCGGAGAGCATGTCGTTATAGGAAGAAACGATCGCCACGTTGGCGGCGTTCATCAGGCGCAGGTTCTGCTTGTCGTCGGTGCCACACCCGGCCACGCCGTGGGCAAAGTTCGCGCATTGCAGCTTGCCGCGCATCGGGCCGTCACTGGCGGCACCGCGAATCAGTGCCAGATACGCCTGGCGAGTGGCTTGGCTACGGGCGACAAGCCGTTCGGTGACCTCAAGAACGCGGGGATGCATGTGTAGAACTCCAGGCTAACGGATGTGGCGACCTGTGGTTCCAAGCTGACCGAAAGCCTCGTACGGCGGGGCTTTTCAATCATCTGGACCTGTTGATTCAGGTCACTCGTTGTAGATAAAACAAAATATTGCCACTAAAAAGGCTTGTTTTCTATTTTTATGCGAATAATCTTGTAATTCCAACAACAAAACTATGACAGGCGCTTCCCTAAATGACTCTACGAATCGCAATCAACGGTTTTGGCCGCATCGGCCGCAACGTCCTGCGTGCACTCTATACCCAAGGTTACCGCCAGGACCTGCAGGTCGTCGCCATCAACGACCTGGGCGACAGCGCCATCAATGCTCACCTGCTCAAGTACGACACGGTTCACGGCACCTTTGATGCCAGCGTAGAACACGACAATGAAAGCCTGACCGTCAACGGTGACCGTATTTCGGTCAGCGCGATCCGCAATCCGGCCGAACTGCCCTGGGCCGCCGAGAAGATCGACGTGGTTTTTGAATGCACCGGTCTGTTCACCGACCGTGCCAAGGCCGCCGCGCACCTGACCGCCGGCGCCCGCAAAGTGATTATTTCCGCACCGGCCAAAGGCGCCGATGCCACCGTGGTGTACGGGGTCAACCATGACATCCTGCGCCAATCGCACCAGATCATTTCCAACGCATCGTGCACCACCAACTGCCTGGCCCCGGTGGCCCAGGTGCTGCACCGCGAGTTGGGTATCGAAAGTGGCCTGATGACCACCATCCATGCCTACACCAACGACCAGAACCTGACCGACGTCTACCACACCGACCCGTACCGCGCGCGTTCGGCGACCCAGAACATGATCCCGAGCAAGACCGGCGCCGCCGAAGCGGTAGGCCTGGTGCTGCCGGAACTGGCGGGCAAGCTGACCGGCATGGCCGTGCGTGTGCCGGTGATCAATGTGTCCCTGGTGGACCTGACCGTGCAGCTCAAGCGCGAGGCCACGGCGGAAGAAGTCAACGCCCTGCTCAAGGAAGCCAGCCAGCACTCGAAGATCCTGGGTTACAACACCCTGCCGCTGGTTTCCAGCGACTTCAACCACAACCCGCTGTCGTCGATCTTCGACGCCAACCACACCAAGGCCAGCGGCAAACTGCTCAAGGTCCTGGCCTGGTACGACAACGAGTGGGGTTTCTCCAACCGCATGCTGGATAACTGCCTGGCGCTGTGCAACGCCGAGTAAATGCGGAACGAGGAACAGGCGTGGAGCAGGAACCGATGATAGGGATCAGCTTTACCCAGGCCACCATGGCGGCGCGCAAGCGTATCGCCCTGGTGGCCCACGACCATTGCAAGGTGTTTTTGCTGGACTGGGCCGAGCGCCAGAAAGATCGTCTGGCCCAGCATGAACTGGTGGCCACGGGCACCACGGGGTTGTTGCTGAACAAGCGCCTGGGGTTGGCGGTGGAAAGCATGATCAGCGGCCCATTGGGCGGCGACCAGCAACTGGGTGCCCGCATCGCCGAGCAGCGGGTGGACATGCTGGTGTTCTTCTGGGATCCGTTCGAGCCGCAGCCCCATGATCCGGATATCAAGGCTTTGTTGCGGGTCGCGGCGGTGTGGAATATTCCCGTGGCCTGTAATGAGTGCACCGCCGATTACCTGCTCAGCAGCCCGATGATGGAACAGGCCCATGAGTATCGGGTGCCGGACTATGAGGCGTATCTGGCGGCACGGCGTTAACGTCGGTCAGCAGACTAAACACGATCCGTTGTGGAACCTGGCTTGCCGGGACACCCCATCGTAGCGAGGGCGCCCGTGAGATCGTCAAAAGCTTCGCGGGCAAGCCCTGCTCCTACAGTGCGTCGTCGTGCCGCAATTTTGTACATGACACAAAACTGTAGGAGCAGGGCTTGCCCGCGAAGGGGCCCGTGAGAACGCCAAAAGCTTCTCGGCGGTGCGGCGATCCGACAAGCTCCGCTCCCACTGGGACTGCCTTCAACCGCCCCATCGGGTGGACAACATTGCACCTTTGCGGACTTTTCCGATTTCGCCTATCGACCGCCCAACGAAGGTGACCCGGGATCAGTTGCACGCGAACCTTCCAGCAGCGCATCCACCACCGCACGCGCCACTTCCACCGAATGCAGCATGCCCCAGAACAACGCCCGCTCGACGGGGTTGATATGCAGGCTGATTTCGTCGCCATTGAGCTCCGCCGTTTCGAGCAGATTCGAAACATAGATCAGCGCATCCTGGGCATTGACGCCCGGTTGGATGGCAAACAGCGTCGGCTTGTGCGGGGCTTCGGGGATGACGGGTTTGGAGCAGGTGAACGCGAGGGTATCGAGCAAACGAGGCGTGTTTGCCGGAACCGGTTCGATCTCCGTTGAAGGATCATCAGAGACTTTACGAAGATACTTCTCTTTGTCGACTGTGCTGGGTGCTTTACGAGAGAGAAGCGAATCGGAGATGGTTTTCTTTGTCACGGTGACGCTCCTTAAACCGCTTTCGCGGCGTTGTGCGCCTTTGCTTAACTCCGGGCTGCAAACCCCGTATCGCTGAATTTTCAGCGACGACCAAATCTAGCGCTCACCTTTTGCACCTGCAATCTTCTTCCACCTCCGCAGACAGTAGGAAATATCAGACATTTTCGAAATCCATTCAGCCACTCTGTAGGAGCAAGACACCAACGGCGAAATACATTAAGACTTGACCTACAAGGTAGATGATAAGCATTATCATTCGCTTGCAATCGGTCCGGTGCTTCCGTGAGTCAGTCCCACTTCAACACTGTCTTCCTCGCCCAGCGTGTCACGCTGCTGCGGACCTTGCAGCGCATGGTCAACAATCCCAGCACCGCCGAGGACCTGCTGCAGGAAACCTACCTGCGGGTTACCCGTGCCCTGAGCGAACGTCCGGTGGATCACCTCGAACCCTTCGTCTTCCAGACCGCCCGCAACCTGGCCCTGGATCATCTGCGCGCGCTACGTATCCAGTCGCGCACCCTGATGGACGATGTGCCGCTGGACGTCATGCAGAATGTCGCCGCGCCCCTGAGCACCGCGGAAGACGCCATCCACGCCGAGCAGATGCTCAAGCGCCTGAGCGTCAGCCTCGGCCAGTTGAGTGCCCGCCAGCAGCAGATATTCATCCTCAGCCGCCTCCATGGCTACAGCTACCAGGCGATCGCCGACGAGCTCGATGTGTCCCTGAGCACCGTGCAAAAAGAGCTCAAGCTGATCATGGCGATCTGTGTCGGTGTGGCCGAACGCCTGGATCGCCCTTAAGCTCTGCTGCCCGATAGCGTGGATAATCCGCTCAAACGTCCTACAGCTCTATCACGCAAAACCATAAGATCGTTGAACCAAACCGTGGCAAACGTTGCCGAGGAACACCCGTGACAGACAGTCAAGACCCGCGCCCCTCCGGGACGGTGCCCCATGACGCAGCCATGGATCAGGCACTGGACTGGCTGATCCTGATGGAGTGCCCGAGCGCCGAGCAGCAGGCCGCCTTCGACACCTGGCTGGCCGCCGACCCGCGCCATGCCCAGGCCTATGCGCGCGCCAGCGGCGCCTGGAACGCGCCGCCGGTGTTTGCCGCCGCCCAGGTCCTGCAACAACGGCGGCGCCCGTCACTGCTGCGGCGCCTGCGCCCACACTGGAAACCCCTGGCCACCGCCGCCGTGCTGCTGATCGCCATCGGCAGCTACAGCAATCTGCCCCTGCGCCTGCAGGCCGATCACCTGACCGTGGCCGGCGAACGCCAGCATCTGCAACTCGAGGACGGCTCGAAAGTCCTGCTCAACACCAATTCAGCGTTCTCCAGCAACTTCAGCGGCCGCCAACACAAGGCTCGGCTGTACAAGGGCGAGGCGTTCTTCGAGGTCGCCGCCGAGCGCGAACACCCTCTGGAAATCGATGCCGGACCAGTGCGCGCCAGTGTCAGCGATACCAGCTTCGCCGTGCGCTACCTCGATGGCGAGGCGCAGGTGCAGGTCCAGCGCGGCGATGTCGACCTGCGCACCCTCGACGACAGCGCCCGCCTGCGTCTCTCCGCCGGCAACAGCGTAAAGGTCGGGCCCCATGGCTTCGGCCGCCCGGAAAAACTCGATGCGCAGAAGGACCTGGCCTGGGTCCAGGGCCGCCTGGTGTTCGAAAACTGCCCCATGGGCCAGGTCCTGGCCGAACTGCGGCGCTATTACCCCGGCTGGATCGTCAACAACAACGAGCACCTGGCCCAGGTCGCCGTCACCGGCAACTACCGTCTGGACAAGCCCCTGGACGTGGTCCGCTCCCTGGCCCAGATCACGTCCGCCAAGGTTTCGGAGTACCCCGCGCTGGTGATTCTCAACTGAGAACAATTATTTTTACTCGATAGCTCCAGGTGATTCGTCTCGTTATAGCCAATGCGATTGATTCTCACTTTGAATCACGCAACACCTATAACGACTCGTCCACCCGGGAGCGCTATCGATGCCCACTCGTTTCACCTCCAAGGCCCGCGCCGGCGGCCTGCAACAATGCACTTTGTCCTTGCTGACCGCCGCCGTCCTGCTGGCCGGCGCACAAGTAACGCCAGTGCTGGCCGCCGGTAGCGCCGAACAACCGGCCAGGAGCCTGGGCAACTACAGTTTCTCGATCGCGCAACAACCCCTGGTCTCGGCGCTCAACGCCTTCACCTCGATCACCGGCTGGCAGGTCGGCTTGCCCGCCGAACTCGGCCAGGGCGTGGCCTCGCCGGGCGTACGCGGTGCGCTGCCGCCGGAAAAAGCCCTCGAACGCCTGCTGGTCGGCACCAACCTGAGCTACCGCAAAGTCGGCGACAACAGCATCGTCCTGGAAAAACGCGCCAGCGGCAGCACCCTGAACCTGGAGCAGGTAACCATCAGCGCCACCCGCCAGGAGCAGGACGTCAACGCGGTGCCCAACACCGTGACGGTGAAGGACCGCCAGCAACTCGACCGCCAGAACGTCAACACCCTCAAGCAACTGGTGCGTGACGAACCCGGTGTCTCGGTCGGCGGTACCGGCCAGCGTGGCGGTGGCATCAGCAACTACAACATTCGCGGCATCGACGGCGACCGGATCCTGACCCAGGTCGACGGCGTCGAAATTCCCGACAGTTTCTTCAACGGTCCCTACGCCAACACCCAGCGCAATTACGTCGACCCGGAAATCATCAAACGCGTGGAGATCCTCCGCGGCCCGGCCTCGGTGCTCTACGGCAGCAACGCCATCGGCGGCGCCGTGAGCTACTACACCCTCGACCCGGAGGACATCATCAAGCCCGGCCAGGACGTCGGCGCCCGCCTGAAAAGCGGCTACAGCTCGGCCGATAACAGTTGGCTGACCTCCGGCACCGTCGCCGGACGCAGCGGCGACTTCGACGGCTTGCTGCACCTTAGCCAGCGCAACGGGCGTGAGACCGAGTCCTATGGCGATACCGGCGGAAACGGCCTGAACCGCACCGCCGCGAACCCGGAGAAAGCCCGGGCCACCAACGTGTTGGCCAAACTGGGCTGGAACTACAACGACACCTCGCGCCTGGGCCTGACCTATGAGCGCTACAAGGACTCAGTCGATACCAACCAGCGCAGCGCCGTCGGCGGCCCGTTCAACGTCGGCCAGCCGCTGGGCATGTACCGCTCGCGCACCGGCAACGACACCATCAGCCGTGAACGCTTCGGCATCGAGAACAGCTTCGGCCTGGACAGCGCCGTGGCCGATCATCTCAAGTTGAGCCTGAACTACCAGATCGCGAAGACCGACCAGAGCACCCTGGAAAACTACTTCCCGTTCACCCGTAATGTCCTGCGCAGCCGCGATACGGTCTATGAAGAGAAGCAATGGGTCTTCGATGCCCAGGCCGACAAGGCCTTCACTATCGGTGCGACCGATCACTTGTTGACCTATGGCACCACCCTCAAGCAACAGGAGGTCACCGGTTCCCGTAGCGGTTCCGGGGTCTGCCTGGCCGTGGGCCGGGGCTGTACCGCCGTGGGCGCCGACAGCCCGTCCGACCGACTGGTCAAATCCAGCGACTTCCCCGACCCGACCATCGACAGCTACAGCCTGTTCGCCCAGGACCAGATCAGTTGGAACCAATGGACCTTCCTGCCGGGCCTGCGCTATGACTACACCCAGCTCAAGCCGCATATCACCCAGGAGTTCCTCAACACCATCGCCGCGGCGGGCGGCGGCGCCGTCGACGGTTCCAACAAGACCTGGCATCGCGTCTCGCCCAAGTTCGGCCTGACCTACGCCCTGAGCGACCAGTACACCTGGTACGGCCAGTACGCCGAAGGTTTCCGCACCCCGTCGGCCAAGGCCTTGTACGGTCGCTTCCAGAACCTGAGCACCGGCTATCAGGTCGCACCGAACCCGAACCTGCAACCGGAAAAGAGCAAGAGCTACGAGACCGGCCTGCGCGGCAAGTTCGACGCTGGCTCGTTTGACCTGGCGGTGTTCTACAACCAGTACCGCGACTTCATCAACGAAGACGCCATCGCCCCCGGCTACAGCGAGCTGACCTTCCAGACCAACAACATCCGGCACGCCACCATCAAGGGTGCCGAACTCAAGGGTCGCCTCAACCTGGATGCCTTCGGTGCGCCGCAGGGTCTCTATAGCAAGGTTTCCGTGGCCTATGCCTATGGCCGCAACAACGACACCGGGCAACCGCTCAACAGCGTCAACCCCCTCACTGCCGTCATGGGCCTGGGCTACGACCAGGACAACTACGGCGGCCTGTTGAGCTGGACGCTGGTGCAACGCAAGAACCTGGTCGACAGCAGCAACTTCTTCTCCCCGGACGGCAAGGGCGAGCAGTTCAAGACCCCGGGCTACGGCCTGCTGGACCTGACCGGCTACTACAAGGTCAGCCATGACATCACCGTCAATGCCGGTCTCTACAACCTGGCCGACAAGAAGTACTGGAACTGGGATGACGTACGCGGCTACGACAGCGTCGGCGAAGCCGGTGTGCTGAACCCGGCCAACCTCGAGCGCCTGACCGCCCCGGGACGCAACTTCTCGGTCAACCTGGTCTGGGATATCTGACCGGACCGCAACTCACCCGGCCGAATATTGCAGGGCCCGGGTGAGTTTTTTTACTGTCGCGCGTCTTCTGATTCGTCTCGTCAGACAGTGCCTCTCATTCTCAAGGACATGCTCATGACCACCCCGGACAACACCCAACGCCCGAGCCTGCGCTCGCAACGCCTGAACCAGATCACCCATGAACCCCATGCCAGGCTCGACCAGTTGGTCAAAGCCCATGCGCCGTTCGAAACCCAGGCGAATTTCGCCCGTTTCGTGGTGGCCCAGTACCTGTTCCAGTCGGAGTTGGTGTCGCTGTACAACGATCCCGAACTGATCGCCATCGTCCCGGACCTGGCCGAACGTTGCCGCGCGGAAGCGGCCAAGGCCGATCTGGCGGACCTGGACACCGAAGTGCCCGCGCCGGTGGCCGGTGCCGTGAAGAACCCGAGCAAGGCCGAAGCCCTGGGCTGGCTCTTCGTTTCCGAGGGTTCCAAGCTCGGCGCCGCGTTCCTGATCAAGCGCGCCGTGGGCCTGGGCCTCAGCGAAACCTTCGGTGCCCGCCACCTGGGCGAACCGGCCGGCGGGCGCGCCGAGGGCTGGAAAAGCTTTACCAGGACCCTCGACGGGCTGGAGCTGAGTGCCGAAGAAGAAGCCGCTGCGGAGAAAGGCGCGATTGATGCGTTCGTACGCTTTACCCTGTTGCTGGAACAGGCTTACGCCACGGCGCCGGAGCTGGCCTGAGTAGGAGCGAGCTTGCTCGCGATGGACGTCAACGATGACGCAGGATAACTGGAGCACCGCAGCGCTCTTCAGACCATCGCGAGCAAGCTCGCTCCTACACGTTACGCGTAGCGCCCTAATCTTGCGTACACCCCTTTGCACAGGCAACCACAGGATCCGGGGCTTGAGCCATTCACTCCATCGCCGCACAATTGACGCCATGACCCAGCCAAAACCCTCCTCCTCCAAACTCGTCCGCGTGCTCTTCGGCCTGCTCGCCTATGTCAGCCTGGGTATCGGCCTGGTCGCCATTGTCATTCCCGGCCTGCCGACCACCGAGTTCATCCTGCTGGCCGCCTGGGCCGCCACCAAGAGTTCGCCGCGCTTGAGTGCCTGGCTGGAAAACCACCGGCTGTTCGGCCCGATCCTGAGCAACTGGCGCAACGGCAAGATCATTGCCCGCAAGGCCAAGGTCAGCGCCACCCTGAGCATGCTGCTCTGCGCGACGCTGATGCTGGTGATGCTCGAACACGGCTGGCCGATCTACCTGGCCATCGCCGGGATGAGCCTGGGCAACCTGTGGATCTGGTCGCGTCCGGAGCGGCTTGCGGTGCCCGACGCGTCCTGAGCCCCCGTCAGTTCCTGCGGGAGGGGATTTTTCGGCAAACACCGACTTGTAGGAGCCGGCTTGCTGGCGATGGCAGCGACGCGGTTTCCTGTTAATCCGCGTCGCCCGGATCGCCAGCAAGCCGGCGCCTACAGGGACCGCATGGATCGGAATAGCAGGGCCAGGATCAAGAATATATTGACGGTCTGGAGGCCACACCCGACATCGACAATCGCCCGTATTTCAGGTGCAATGGCCCTTCTCACGGAGAGCCTTCGATGACCGATCTATTGACGTCCATTCAAGCCGCACTCGACCTGCCCCTCTCGCCGCCACTGTTCACCGGCAGCGGCGTTCTACCCTCGACTTTTGCCGTTACCGAACTGGCCGGCGCCACACTCGCCGCTGCCGGCCAGGCCGTCGCCGAACTGCTGCTGCAACAGAACGGGCAGCGCCCCGCCGTCGAAGTCGACCGGCGCCTGGCTTCACTCTGGTTCGGCACGGCGGTACAACCCGCAGGCTGGGAAATCCCGCCGCCCTGGGACCCGATTGCCGGCGACTACGCCAGCGCCGATGGCTGGATCCGCCTGCACACCAACGCCCCCCATCATCGCCGCGCCGCCGAGCGCGTCCTGGGACTGGCGGCGGATCGCAGCGCCATGGCTGAAAAAGTTGCCCAATGGGCGGCCGACGAGCTGGAGCTGGCGGTGGTCGAGGCCGGTGGCTGCGCCGCGCAAATGCGCTCATGGGCCGCCTGGAAGGAACACCCCCAAGGGCTTGCGGTCAATGCCGAGCCTCTGGTTCAGCGAAACACCCACGACAGCCATGGTTCACGGACCTGGCTCGGCTCGCAGGTACGGCCATTGGCAGGCATCAAAGTTCTCGACCTGACCCGCGTACTCGCCGGCCCCGTGGCCAGCCGCTTGCTGGCAGGGCTGGGTGCCGAGGTGCTGCGCATCGATCCGCCGAGCTGGGACGAGCCGGCCCTGACCCCGGACGTGACCCTGGGCAAGCACTGCGCCCGCCTGAACCTGCATGACGCGGCTGATCGCGAGATCTTCGAAGGCCTGCTCGGCGGGGCCGATATCCTCCTGCACGGCTACCGCGCCGATGCACTGGACGGGCTCGGCTACGATGCCCGACGGCGCCAGCGCCTGGCCCCCGGGCTGATCGATGTGAGCCTGAACGCCTACGGCTGGAGCGGCCCGTGGCGCAATCGCCGGGGCTTCGACAGCCTGGTGCAGATGAGCAGTGGTATCGCCCAGGCCGGCATGTTGTGGAAACAGGCGGACAAGCCCGTCCCACTGCCGGTGCAAGCGCTGGACCATGCCACCGGCTACCTGATGGCGGCCGCGGCGATCCGCGCGCTGACCGAACGGTTGCACAGCGGGCTGGGAGGGTCGGCGCGTTTGTCACTGGCCCGTACGGCGAAGTTGCTGGTGGAACAGGGGGCGGTCAATGGGACCGAAGCGCTGTTGCCCGCAGGGGCGCAGGACTGGAACCCGGTGCTGGAACAGACGTCCTGGGGCCCGGCGCAACGTTTGCTGTCGCCGCTGAAGGTCGGGGCGGTGCCGTTGCAGTGGGCCTTGGCTGCTACGAAGCTGGGGACTCATCCGCCGCAGTGGTGGTGAGTTCGAAACCGCTTTCGCGGGCAAGCCACGCTCCTACAGTTTGGTGTCGTACATGACATTTCGTTTTCACGCAAAACTGTAGGAGCGTGGCTTGCCCGCGAAGAGGCCCTCTGGATCATCAACCACCTCAAGGATCCCCCGGGGATTCAGCATCAATGCTCCTCCCTCGTAGACCCCATCACCACGCCGAAGCGCAGTTCTCAGGTCGTCACTTGATATATGCGTCATCTTGATTACTTAATTGTTTCAATATTTAACAAAGCAACAAATGCTCACTCGATTAATTATCCAATGTGCCACTACGTTTATTCGATAGGGATGAAAAAAGTAGTCGCTCAAGACCGATAGCACCTATGAAACCCGTTCGACTCGATGATCCTGTGGGCTGTTTCCAATAAATCGAACGCGTTTAAAAAAACGCTGTCCGAAATTTGCACAATCCACAGGTTTGTCTAGTTTAAGCCTCCACAGCAATACGAAATATTCTTTTCAACGCTCATTCGACCGCTCTAGGACGGGTGTCTTAAGACGCAGGCCCGCGTGTCCGCGCGGCCCCAAAAGTCGTTCATAAACAACGGAATGTGCCAATGATCTGATCTATATCATTTTTCGTTTTTGCCCCTGGCCTACCCTATCGCCTCAATTCCCATGGATTGGAGTCATGCAATGTCTGAATCACCCGGAAAACTGCGATTAGGTGCGCTGGTCGCTCTGGTGGTGGGTTCAATGATTGGCGGCGGTATCTTTTCCCTGCCGCAAAACATGGCTGCCAGCGCCGATGTCGGCGCGGTATTGATTGGCTGGGCGATTACCGCCGTGGGCATGTTGACCCTGGCCTTCGTGTTCCAGACCCTGGCCAATCGCAAACCGAACCTGGACGGTGGGGTCTACGCCTACGCCAAGGCCGGTTTCGGCGACTATATGGGTTTCTCGTCCGCCTGGGGTTACTGGATCAGTGCCTGGCTGGGCAACGTCGGCTACTTCGTCCTGCTGTTCAGCACCCTGGGTTACTTCTTCCCGGTGTTTGGCGAAGGCAATACCGTGGCCGCCGTCGTCGGGGCCTCGGTGCTGTTGTGGGCCGTGCACTGGCTGGTACTGCGCGGTATCAAGGAAGCGGCCTTCATCAACCTGGTCACCACCGTGGCCAAGGTCGTGCCGCTGCTGCTGTTCCTGCTGATCGCGCTGTTCGCTTTCAAGCTGGATATCTTCACCGCCGACATTTGGGGCGTGAAGAACCCGAGCCTGGGCAGTGTCATGAACCAGGTGCGCAATATGATGCTGGTCACCGTCTGGGTGTTTATCGGCATCGAGGGCGCGAGCATCTTCTCTGCCCGCGCGGAAAAACGCTCGGACGTGGGCAAGGCCACGGTCATCGGTTTTATCACCGTGTTGCTGTTCCTGGTGCTGGTCAACGTCCTGTCCCTGGGGATCATGACCCAGCCGGAACTGGCGAAACTGCAGAACCCGTCCATGGCCGCCGTGCTCGAACATGTAGTCGGCCACTGGGGCGCGGTGCTGATCAGCGTCGGCCTGATCATCTCGCTGCTCGGCGCCCTGCTGTCCTGGGTGCTGCTGTGCGCGGAGATCATGTTCGCCGCCGCCAAGGACCACACCATGCCGGAGTTCCTGCGCCGCGAGAACGCCAACCAGGTACCGGCCAACGCCCTCTGGCTGACCAACGCCATGGTGCAGATCTTCCTGATCATCACGCTGTTTTCCGCCAGTACCTACCTGTCGCTGATCTACCTCGCCACCTCGATGATCCTGGTGCCCTACCTGTGGTCGGCGGCCTATGCCGTGCTGCTGGCGGTGCGCGGCGAAAGTTATGAACAGGCCCCGGGCGAACGCCGCAAGGACCTGGTCATCGGCGCCATCGCCCTGATCTACGCGATCTGGCTGCTGTACGCCGGCGGCACCAAGTACCTGCTGCTCTCCGCCCTGCTCTATGCCCCCGGCGTGATTCTGTTCGCCAAGGCCAAGCACGAGCTGGGCAAAGCGATTTTCACCACTGTCGAGAAGCTGATTTTCGCCGCGGTGGTCATAGGCGCCCTGGTGGCTGCCTATGGCCTGTACGACGGCTTCCTGACCCTTTGACACCCTGATTGTTTCGTTCCCTGGAGGATCTGCAATGACCACGGAAAAAGTGAAATACGGCGTTCATTCCGAAGCCGGCAAGCTGCGCAAGGTGCTGGTCTGCTCACCGGGCCTGGCGCACCAGCGGCTGACTCCGAACAACTGCGATGAGCTGCTGTTCGACGATGTGATCTGGGTGGCCCAGGCCAAGCGCGATCACTTCGACTTCGTCACCAAGATGCGCGAACGCGATATCGACGTGCTGGAAATGCACAACCTGCTGACCGATATCGTCGCTCAGAAGGAAGCCCTGGACTGGATCCTCGAACGCAAGATCACCGCCAACCAGGTCGGCCTGGGGCTGGTCCACGAGGTCGACTCGTGGCTGCGCAGCCTGGAACCGCGCAAGATCGCCGAGTTCCTGATCGGCGGCGTCTCGGCCGATGACCTGCCGAACAGCTTCGGCGGCAAGACCATCGAGATGTTCCGCGACTTCCTCGGCCACTCCAGCTTTATCCTGCCGCCGCTGCCCAATACCCAGTTCACCCGCGACACCACCTGCTGGATCTTTGGCGGCGTGACCCTCAACCCGATGTACTGGCCGGCGCGACGCCAGGAAACCCTGCTGGCCAGTGCCATCTACAAATTCCACCCGGAATTCGTCAACGCCGACTTCCAGGTCTGGTACGGCGACCCGGACCAGGAGCACGGCAACGCCACCCTCGAAGGCGGCGACGTGATGCCCCTGGGCAACGGCGTGGTGCTGATCGGCATGGGCGAACGCTCCTCGCGCCAGGCCATCGGCCAGCTGGCGCTGAACCTGTTCAAGCACAACGCCGTGGAGCGGGTGATCGTCGCCGGCCTGCCGAAGTCCCGCGCGGCCATGCACCTGGACACCGTATTCAGCTTCTGCGACCGCGACCTGGTGACCATCTTCCCGGAAGTAGTGAACCAGATCGTCGCCTTCACCCTGCGCCCTGACGAGAGCAAGCCCGGTGGCATCGATGTCCGCCGGGAAGAAACCAACTTCCTCGACACCGTCGCCCAGGCCCTCAACCTCAAGGCCCTGCGGGTGGTGGAAACCGGCGGCAACAGCTTCGCCGCTGAACGCGAACAGTGGGACGACGGCAACAACGTGGTGGCCGTGGAGCCCGGCGTGGTGATCGGCTACGACCGCAACACCTACACCAACACCCTGCTGCGCAAGGCCGGCGTGGAGGTCATCACCATCAGCGCCAGCGAACTGGGCCGTGGCCGCGGCGGTGGTCACTGCATGACCTGCCCGATCATCCGTGACCCGATCGATTACTGACCGATATTCAAGCCTGCCCTTGCCCCTGGTAGGAGCCGGGCTTGCCCGCGAAGCTTTTGGCGATCTTGAAGACGCCTTCGCGGGCAAGCCCAGCTCCTACAGGACGGCGGCACCCGACCGGGACAGGCGGATAACCCATACCCGAGGAGATCCAAGAAATGGCTTTTAATATGCGTAACCGCAGCCTGCTGAGCTTGATGCACCACACCAATCGCGAACTGCACTACCTGCTGGACCTGTCCCGCGACCTCAAGCGCGCCAAGTACACCGGCACCGAGCAGCAGCACCTCAAGGGCAAGAACATCGCGCTGATCTTCGAGAAGACCTCGACCCGCACCCGTTGCGCCTTCGAAGTCGCGGCCCATGACCAGGGCGCCCACGTCACCTATATCGACCCGGTGTCGTCGCAGATCGGCCACAAGGAAAGCATGAAGGACACCGCCCGCGTGCTGGGGCGGATGTTCGACGCCATCGAGTACCGGGGCTTCGAACAGGAGATCGTCGAAGAACTGGCGAAGTTCGCCGGCGTGCCGGTGTTCAACGGCCTGACCGCCGAGTTCCACCCGACACAGATGATCGCCGACACCCTGACCATGCGCGAGCACAGCGACAAGCCGCTGCATGACATCAGCTACGCCTACCTTGGCGATGCGCGCTACAACATGGGCAACTCGCTGCTGATGATCGGCGCCAAGCTGGGCATGGACGTACGCATCGGCGCGCCGAAGGCGCTGTGGCCCCATGAAGATTTCATCGCCCAGTGCAAGGCCTTTGCCGAGGAAAACGGCGCGCGCATCACCATCACCGAAGACCCGCAGGAAGCGGTCAAGGGCGTGGACTTCATCCACACCGATATCTGGGTGTCCATGGGTGAGCCGGTGGAGGCCTGGGACGAGCGTATCGAGCAACTGATGCCTTATCAGGTCAATGCGAAAATGATGAAGGCCTCGGGCAATCCCCGGGTCAAGTTCATGCACTGCCTGCCGGCGTTCCACAACAGCGAGACCAAGGTCGGCAAGGATATCGCGTCGCGTTACCCGCACCTGGCCAATGGGGTTGAAGTGACCGAGGAAGTGTTCGAGTCGCCGGCCAATATCGCCTTCGAGCAGGCGGAAAACCGCATGCACACGATCAAGGCGATCCTGGTGTCGGCGCTGGCGGATATCTAGGACCGGCGCTCCCCCTGTAGGAGCGAGCTTGCTCGCGATAATCGCACGGGCGCCCTGTGACACCTGGTACCCCGCGTTATCGTCGACCTCCATCGCGAGCAAGCTCGCTCCTACAGGGGAACTCATGCAACCTCTGGAAGGACAGTACTTATGCGTATCGTCGTCGCATTGGGCGGTAACGCCCTCCTGCGTCGTGGTGAACCCATGACCGCGGACAATCAACGCACCAATATCCGTATCGCCACCGAACAGATTGCCAAGATCTACCCCGGCAACCAGTTGGTCATCGCCCACGGCAACGGCCCGCAGGTCGGCCTGCTGTCGTTGCAGGCGGCCGCCTACACCCAGCTCTCGCCCTACCCGCTGGACGTGCTCGGCGCCGAAACCGAAGGCATGATCGGCTACATCATCGAACAGGAACTGGGCAACCTGCTGGACTTCGAAGTGCCCTTCGCCACCCTGCTCACCCAGGTCGAAGTCGACCCCGAGGACCCGGCTTTCCAGCATCCGAGCAAGCCCATCGGCCCGGTCTACAGCAAGGCCGAAGCAGAACGACTGGCCACTGAAAAAGGCTGGAGCATCGCCCCGGACGGCGACAAATTCCGCCGCGTGGTCGCCAGCCCGAAACCCAAGCGCATCTTCGAGATCCGTCCGATCAAATGGCTGCTGGACAAGGGCAGCATCGTGATCTGTGCCGGCGGTGGCGGCATCCCGACAATGTACGGCGAGGACGGCAAGCTCAAGGGCATCGAAGCGGTGATCGACAAGGACCTGTGCTCGGCGCTGCTGGCCGAACAGCTGGAGGCCGACCTGCTGGTGATCGCCACGGACGTCAATGCCGCTTTTGTCGACTGGGGCCAGCCGTCCCAGAAGGCCATTATCCAGGCCCATCCGGACGATCTCGAAAAACTCGGTTTCGCCGCCGGCTCCATGGGCCCGAAAGTCCAGGCCGCCTGCGAGTTCGCCCGGCACACCGGCAAGGCCGCGGTGATCGGTTCACTGGCGGATATCGAGGCGATAGTCCAAGGTAAGGCGGGTACGCGGATCAGTACGGCACAGCCCGGCATCACTTATTCATGAGAACCATCGGGCAGGCCCGTGGTCTGCCCTACTCCATGCCTTGAAGGAGAACACCATGGCCACGTTCACGCCCGGTCACCTGCATATCGAGCGCCATGCGCTGAACAAGGACGATTTCAGCTACAACCTGAGTTTCGACTATGAAGTCGCCCAGGACCCGAAGGAAGGCACCGGCATGCGCTTTACCTTGCACGGCACCATCGAGGGCAAGTCCCTCGACGAGTCGTTCTTCATGCCCAAGGACCAGGCCTTCGACTTTGCCCGCGTCGCCAGCCATATCGCGCAGAAATACGGCATGCCGAAAAATGCCAGCATCATTTCCCTGCACAAATACTACGACGAGATGTTCGAGGATGTGCGGGCCAAGCTCGACGTCAAGTCAGGCGACCCGATGAAGCTTGAACATCTGAGCTGACCAGAGGCTCGTTCCAGTAACAGGACAGGGGCGTTCACGCGGTAGATTTCACCAAACCCCACACGCCAAGGCATAATTGCCGCCCTCGCGCCCGGAACACCGAATCGCCCCATGCGTATCCACGTCAGTTTCATCGACCGCGTCGGCATCACCCAGGAAGTCCTGGCCCTGCTCGGTGGACGCAATCTCAACCTGGATGCGGTGGAGATGGTTCCGCCCAACGTCTATATCGACGCCCCGACCCTCAGCCCGCAAGTGCTCGAGGAGTTGCGCGACGCGCTGTTCAGCGTCCGTGGCGTAGAGGCGGTGACGGTGGTGGATATCCTCCCGGGACAGCGCCGCCACCTGCAACTCGACGCCCTGCTCGCGGCCATGACCGACCCGGTGCTGGCCCTGGACAGCGCCGGCCACGTGCTGCTGGCCAACCCGGCGCTGATTGCCCTGTACGGTCGCGAGCCGGCGGGTGAAAGCGTCGCCGAACTCTTTGCCGACCCCAATCTCCTGGACACCCTGCTGGAAAACGGTTTCCGCCTGCCGCTGCGGGAAATCACCGTCAACGGCCAGACCCTGCTGCTCGACGCCACGCCGATCACCGATGCCGGCGCACTGCTGACCCTGTACCAGCCGAACCGCATCGGCGAGCGTCTGTCGGCTCTGCACCACGACCATGCCGAAGGTTTCGACGCGCTGCTCGGAGAGTCCCCGGCGATCCGCACCCTCAAGGCCCGTGCCCAGCGGGTCGCGGCCCTCGACGCGCCGCTGCTGATCCAGGGCGAAACCGGCACCGGCAAGGAGCTGGTGGCGCGGGCCTGCCATGCCATCAGTGCGCGCCACAGTGCGCCCTTCCTGGCCCTGAACTGCGCGGCCCTGCCGGAGAACCTCGCCGAAAGCGAACTGTTCGGCTACGCCCCCGGCGCTTTTACCGGCGCTCAGCGCGGCGGCAAGCCGGGACTGATGGAGCTGGCGAACCAGGGCACGGTGTTTCTCGATGAGATCGGCGAAATGTCGCCATACCTGCAAGCCAAGTTGCTGCGTTTTCTCAATGACGGCAGCTTCCGTCGCGTCGGCGGGGACCGCGAGGTCAAGGTCAACGTGCGGATTCTCAGCGCCACCCACCGCAACCTGGAGAAGATGGTCAGCGAAGGCAGTTTTCGCGAAGACCTGTTCTACCGGCTGAACGTGCTCAATGTCGAAGTCCCGCCGCTGCGCGAGCGTGGCCAGGACATCCTGTTGCTGGCACGCTATTTCATGCAGCAGGCCTGCACGCAGATCCAGCGTCCGGTCTGCCGGCTGGCACCCGGAACCTATCCAGCGTTGCTGGACAACCGCTGGCCGGGCAATGTGCGGCAATTGCAGAACGTGATCTTCCGCGCGGCGGCGATCTGCGAGAGCAGTGTGGTGGATATCGGCGACCTGGACATTGCCGGAACCTCGGTGGCACGTCAGAGCGACCCGGAGATCGACAGCCTGGAACAGGCGGTCGAGGATTTCGAGAAGACCCTGCTGGAAAAGCTCTACGTGCAGTATCCCTCGACCCGGCAACTGGCCAGTCGACTGCAGACCTCCCATACGGCCATTGCCCATCGCCTGCGCAAATACGGCATTCCCGGCAAGCCCTGAGGCAACACGCACGAAAAGCGACCTCCATCTGTACTGAAAGCGCTACAGTGGAACGATTTCGCTACACTTCAAGCCAATCCCCACTGCACAAGGCTTTGATCCTGTTAGGCTTTTTTTCTGCCCTCCAGCTGTAGCGATTTCGCTACAGCTGCGGCCATCCAGTGTGCGCAAAAAACCCGCAAACCCTTGATTTACAAGCCCCGCGCAGTATTGGCCACAAACTTGCTATGGGAACTCCCATTCAGCGGGACGTCGATCCCGCATCCCCTGCGTCCACCTGACGACGAGTCTGGCCCCCTTAGGAGTTTCCATGAGCGAGTTGCGTTTTACTGAAGACCACGAATGGCTGCGTACCGAAGCCGATGGCAGTGTCACGGTCGGCATCACGGCTTTCGCGCAAAACGCCCTGGGCGACGTGGTGTTTGTGCAACTGCCGGAACTGCAGCAGTACGACAAAGGCGCCGAAGCCGCCACCGTGGAATCGGTCAAGGCCGCCAGCGGCGTGTACATGCCCCTGGACGGTGAAGTGCTCGAATTCAACCCGGCGCTGGAAGACAGCCCCGAGCTGGTCAACGAAGATCCGCTGGGCGAAGGCTGGTTTTTCCGCTTCCGCCCAACCGATGCCTCGGCAGTCGCTAGACTGCTGGATCAGGATGCCTACGACCAACTGATCAAAGCCAACGCCTGAGGAACTGTCATGACTGTCAATCTCAGCACCGCCAACGAATTTATCGCCCGTCATATCGGCCCGCGCCAGGCAGACGAACAGGCCATGCTCGAAACCCTCGGTTTCGATTCCTTGCAAGCCCTCAGCGCCAGCGTGATTCCCGACAGCATCAAGGGCACCAGCGTCCTTGACCTCGGGGCAGGGCAAAGCGAAGCCGACGCCCTGGCGTCGATCAAGGCCATCGCCGCGAAAAACCAGCTGTTCAAGACCTACATCGGCCAGGGCTACTACAACTGCCATACGCCGTCGCCGATCCTGCGCAACCTCCTGGAAAACCCCGCCTGGTACACCGCCTACACCCCGTACCAACCGGAAATCTCCCAGGGTCGCCTGGAAGCGCTGCTGAATTTCCAGACCCTGATCAGCGACCTCAGCGGCCTGCCGATCGCCAACGCCTCGCTGCTCGACGAAGCCACCGCCGCCGCCGAATCCATGACCTTCTGCAAGCGCCTGAGCAAGAACAAGGGCAGCAATGCCTTCTTCGCCTCCGTGCACTGCCATCCGCAGACCCTCGACGTCCTGCGCACCCGTGCCGAGCCCCTGGGTATCAACGTGGTGGTGGGCGATGAACACCAACTGACCGACGTCAGCCCGTTCTTCGGCGCCCTGCTGCAATACCCGGCAAGCAACGGTGATCTGTTCGACTACCGCGCCCTGACCGAGCGTTTCCATGCGGCCAACGCCCTGGTGGCGGTCGCCGCCGACCTGCTGGCCCTGACCCTGCTGACCCCGCCGGGCGAGTTCGGTGCCGACGTGGCCATCGGCAGCGCCCAGCGCTTTGGTGTCCCGCTGGGCTTCGGTGGCCCGCACGCGGCCTACTTCTCCACCCGCGATGCGTTCAAGCGCGACATGCCCGGCCGTCTGGTCGGCGTCTCGGTGGACCGTTTCGGCAAGCCGGCCCTGCGCCTGGCCATGCAGACCCGCGAGCAACATATCCGTCGCGAGAAAGCCACCAGCAACATCTGCACCGCCCAGGTCCTGCTGGCCAACATCGCCAGCATGTACGCGGTGTATCACGGTCCAAAAGGCCTGATCCAGATTGCCAAGCGTATCCACGGCTTCACCGCGATCCTCGCCAAGGGCCTGAGCGCCCTGGGCCTGGCGGTCGAGCAGGACAACTTCTTCGACACCCTGACCCTCAACACCGGCGCCCAGACCGCGGCCCTGCACGAACAGGCCCATGCCCAGCGCATCAACCTGCGCGTCGTGGACGCCCAGCGCCTGGGCCTGTCCCTGGACGAGACCACCAGTCAGGCCGATATCGAAAACCTGTGGAAACTGCTGGCCGGCGGCAAGGCCGTGCCGGACTTCAACGTCCTGGCCGCGTCGGTCGAAAGCCGTATCCCGGCAGCCCTGGTGCGCCAGTCGGCCATCCTCAGCCACCCGGTATTCAACCGTTATCACTCGGAAACCGAGCTGATGCGCTACCTGCGCAAGCTGGCCGACAAGGACCTGGCCCTGGATCGCACCATGATCCCGCTGGGCTCCTGCACCATGAAGCTCAATGCCGCCAGCGAAATGATCCCGGTGACCTGGGCCGAATTCGGTGCCCTGCACCCATTCGCCCCGGCCGAGCAGAGCGCCGGCTACCAGCAACTGACCGATGAGCTGGAAGCGATGCTCTGCGCCGCCACCGGCTACGACGCGATTTCCCTGCAACCGAACGCCGGTTCCCAGGGCGAATACGCCGGCCTGCTGGCGATCCGTGCCTACCACCAGAGCCGTGGCGACGAGCGCCGCGATATCTGCCTGATCCCGTCGTCGGCCCACGGCACCAACCCGGCCACGGCGAACATGGCCGGCATGCGCGTGATCGTCACCGCCTGCGATGCCCGCGGTAACGTCGATATCGAAGACCTGCGGGCCAAGGCGATCGAACACCGCGAGCACCTCGCCGCGCTGATGATCACCTACCCGTCGACCCACGGTGTGTTCGAGGAAGGTATCCGCGAAATCTGCGGCATCATTCATGACAACGGCGGCCAGGTGTATATCGACGGCGCCAACATGAACGCCATGGTCGGCCTCTGCGCCCCGGGCAAGTTCGGCGGCGATGTATCGCACCTGAACCTGCACAAAACCTTCTGCATTCCCCACGGCGGTGGCGGCCCGGGCGTCGGTCCGATCGGTGTGAAGTCGCACCTGACGCCGTTCCTGCCGGGTCACGGCACCATGGAGCGCAAGGAAGGCGCGGTCTGCGCGGCGCCGTTCGGCAGCGCAAGCATCCTGCCGATCACCTGGATGTATATCCGCATGATGGGTGGCGAAGGCCTCAAGCGCGCCTCGCAGTTGGCGATCCTCAATGCCAACTACATCGCCCGGCGCCTGGAAGAGCACTACCCGGTGCTCTACAGCGGCAGCAACGGCCTGGTGGCCCACGAGTGCATCCTCGACCTGCGTCCGTTGAAGGACAGCAGCGGCATCAGCGTCGATGACGTCGCCAAGCGCCTGATCGACTTCGGTTTCCATGCCCCGACCATGTCGTTCCCGGTGGCCGGCACCCTGATGATCGAGCCGACCGAAAGCGAATCCAAGGAAGAACTGGACCGCTTCTGCGACGCCATGATCCACATCCGCGAAGAAATCCGCGCGGTGGAAAACGGCAGCCTGGACAAGGACGACAACCCGCTGAAGAACGCCCCGCACACCGCGGCGGAAATCGTCGGCGAGTGGTTCCATCCGTACAGCCGCGAACAGGCGGTATACCCGGTGGCGTCCTTGATCGAAGGCAAGTACTGGCCGCCGGTGGGGCGTGTCGACAACGTGTTCGGCGACCGTAACCTGGTCTGCGCCTGCCCGTCGATCGAGAACTACGCCTGACCTGAGTTGTAAAGGAACGCCTCCCTGTAGGAGCAGGACTTGCTTGCGAAGGAGCACTCAAGATCGCCAAAAGCTTCGCGGGCAAGCCCTGCTCCTACAGTACTGCGTCGATTACAGAATCTGGGTAACACACCGAACTGTAGGAGCAGGGCTTGCCCGCGAAGAGGCCCTCAAGAACACCAAAAGCTTCTCTGGCAAGCCCTACCTTTACAGTGTCCGTGTTGTTTTTTAGCCGATAATTAAAAGAAAAAACCGGAGAACCCACATGTCCCTGAGCGTGTTCGACCTGTTCAAGATCGGCATCGGTCCCTCCAGCTCCCACACCGTCGGTCCGATGCGCGCAGCCGCGCGTTTCGTCGAGGGTTTGCGGCGCGAGCAACTGCTGTCACAGACCACCTGCGTCAAAGTCGAGCTGTACGGCTCGCTCGGCGCCACCGGCAAAGGCCATGGCAGCGACAAGGCCGTGCTCCTGGGCCTGGAAGGTGAACACCCGGATACCGTCGATACAGAATCCGTGGCCGCCCGCCTGCACACTATTCGCAGTAACGGCCGCCTGAATCTGCTCGGCGAGCACTCCATCGAATTCAATGAAAAACTCCACCTGGCGATGATCAGGAAACCCCTGGCCTATCACCCCAACGGCATGATCTTCCGCGCCTTCGACGCCGCCGGCATCCAGATCCGCAGCCGCGAGTATTACTCGGTAGGCGGCGGTTTCGTGGTCGATGAAGACGCCGCCGGCGCCGACCGTATCGTCGAGGACAGCACGCCGCTGACCTTCCCGTTCAAAAGCGCCAAGGAACTGCTCGGCCATTGCACCACCTACGGCCTGTCCATCAGCCAGGTGATGCTGACCAACGAAAGCGCCTGGCGCCCGGAAGCGGAAACCCGCGCCGGCCTGCTGAAAATCTGGCAGGTGATGCAGGACTGCGTCGACGCCGGTTGCCGCAATGAAGGCATCCTGCCCGGCGGCTTGAAGGTCAAGCGGCGCGCCGCGGCACTCCATCGCCAGCTGTGCAAGCACCCGGAAGCGGCGTTGCGCGATGCGCTGTCGGTGCTGGACTGGGTCAACCTCTACGCCCTGGCGGTCAATGAAGAAAACGCCAACGGCGGTCGCGTGGTCACCGCACCGACCAATGGCGCGGCCGGGATCGTCCCCGCCGTGCTGCATTACTACATGCGCTTTATTGCCGGTGCCAATGAAGACGGCGTGGTGCGTTTCCTCCTCACCGCCGCCGCCATCGGCATTCTCTACAAGGAAAATGCCTCGATCTCCGGTGCCGAAGTCGGCTGCCAGGGCGAAGTCGGCGTGGCCTGCTCGATGGCCGCCGGGGCCTTGTGCGAAGTGCTCGGCGGCACCGTGCAACAGGTGGAGAACGCCGCTGAAATCGGCATGGAACACAACCTCGGCCTGACCTGCGACCCCATCGGCGGCCTGGTGCAAGTGCCGTGCATCGAACGCAACGCCATGGGCTCGGTGAAAGCCATCAACGCCGTGCGCATGGCCCTGCGCGGCGACGGCCAGCACTTCGTCTCCCTCGACAAGGTGATTCGCACCATGCGCCAGACCGGCGCCGACATGAAAAGCAAATACAAGGAGACCGCGCGCGGCGGTCTGGCCGTCAACATCATCGAGTGCTGACCCTCATTCAAGGGGAGTGGTTCTGGCCATCCCCTCCACACCCCATTTAAGGAGCTGCAATGTCCACCGAATCCCTGAAGCAAACCCCGCTGCACGCCCTGCACCTGCAACTCGGCGCGCGCATGGTGCCGTTCGCCGGCTACGACATGCCGGTGCAATACCCGTTGGGCGTGATGAAAGAACACCAGCACACCCGTGAAAAAGCCGGGCTGTTCGATGTCTCGCACATGGGCCAGATCCGCCTGGTCGGCGCCGCTGCCGCCAAGGCCCTGGAAGCCCTGGTACCGGTGGATATCATCGACCTGCCGGTGGGCATGCAGCGTTATGCGATGTTCACCAACGAAGCCGGTGGCATCCTCGATGACCTGATGGTCGCCAACCTGGGCAACGACGAACTGTTCCTGGTGGTCAACGCCGCCTGCAAGGAACAGGACCTGGCGCACCTGCAAAAACACCTGGGCCACCTGTGCGAAGTCCTGCCTCTGTTCGAAGAACGCGCCCTGCTCGCCCTGCAAGGCCCGGCCGCGGTCAGCGTCCTGGCGCGCCTGGCCCCTGAAGTGACAAAAATGACCTTTATGCAGTTCGCCAGCGTGCGCCTGCTGGGGGTGGACTGCTACGTCAGCCGCTCCGGCTACACCGGCGAAGACGGTTTCGAAATTTCCGTACCGGCGGCCAGCGCCGAAGCCCTGGCCCGCAGCCTGCTGGCCGAAACCGAAGTCGAGGCCATCGGCCTCGGCGCCCGCGATTCCCTGCGCCTGGAAGCCGGTCTGTGCCTGTACGGGCACGACATGAACAGCGAGACCACGCCGGTCGAGGCCAGCCTGCTCTGGGCGATCTCCAAGGTCCGCCGCGTCGACGGTGCACGGGCCGGTGGTTTCCCCGGTGCCGAGACGGTTTTTGCCCAGCAGCAACAGGGTGTGTCACGCAAACGTGTAGGCCTGTTACCGCAGGAACGCACACCGGTGCGCGAAGGCGCGGAAATCGTCGACCAGGACGGCCAGGTGATTGGCAATGTCTGCAGCGGCGGCTTCGGTCCGACCCTCGGCGCGCCTCTGGCCATGGGCTATGTAGACAGCTCGCAGGCCGCCCTGGACAGCGAAGTCTGGGCCATCGTGCGCGGCAAGCGCGTACCGCTCAAGGTGAGCAAAATGCCGTTTGTGCCACAGCGTTACTACAGGGGCTGATACAGCGTCTTCAACAGGGGCCGATACCCCTGTTGATACTTACAGTAACAACTAAGCCGACGTTGAAACAGTGCACTACCTTGTCACGCAACCGCCACAAAACAGTGCATATATGCGTCAATGAACTTGCGTTATAACAGTCTAAAATAAGCCCACCCACGTGGATGGCCAGCGACCGCCTGCAAGGCCCTGCAACCCCCCATAAACAGCCATAAACCTGGGGGTTTCGCAGGGCTTGTTTTTTCTCCCGGAGTTGGCGTAGAGTTTCTCTACTGTGTTTGCATGGGTCGCTTGGAATCGTGACCTGGGCAGTAGCCTGAAGTTTGCTACAACCCGTTCGACGCCTCTTACTTTCCTGCAACCCAGCCCAGTACTCTTTCATATGAAAGGGACTGTCATTAATTTTAGCGTCAAGGAAATAAGAAAATGTCCCAACGTCAGAGCGGTACCGTCAAGTGGTTTAACGACGAGAAAGGTTTTGGTTTTATCACTCCAGAAAGCGGTCCGGATCTGTTCGTCCATTTCCGCGCTATTCAGGGCAACGGCTTCAAGAGCCTGAAAGAAGGCCAGAAAGTGACCTTCGTCGCCGTGCAGGGCCAGAAAGGCATGCAGGCTGATGAAGTGCAAGCGGAAGCCTGATCCCCAGGGAGCCCGTTTTCTTGCAATGAAAAGCCCCTGATATTGATATCAGGGGCTTTTTTATGGGCGCAATTTCGTAAACTGGCTTTTTTCAGTCCTCACGGAGAGAGCCACCATGTCAAAACACGTGCTGAGCCCCCAGGGTGATTTCCCCGCCGCCGGCCTGGGCCGTCGCCTGGCCGCGATGTTCTATGATTTCCTGCTGTGCACCGCGCTGCTGATCGTCACTGCTTTTATCTACAAGCTGGTGCAGATGGCGATCGTCGGCGAACAGCAACTGCGCAAGCTCTCCGACGCCGGGGCGCTGGACGGCGATCCGTTGCTGTCGACAATCCTGCTGTTCGTGCTGTTCGGCTTTTTCGCCAAGTTCTGGACCTACAAGGGCCAGACCCTGGGCATGCAGGTCTGGGGCATTCGCGTACAGAACACCGACGGTACAGCCATCAGTCTCTGGCAGGCGCTGCTACGGTTTATCGTATCCATTGCCTCCTGGATCTTCGGCCTGGGCTTCCTCTGGTCGCTGGTCGACAAGCAGAAGCGCAGCTGGCACGACATCTACTCCAACAGCCAGTTGGTCCACCTGCCCAAACCTTCCAAGTAAGCCGGCGCAAAAAAGCCCGCCTGTTTCGAGGCGGGCTTTTTCATACAGCGACTTCAGTCGGGCTTATTCAGCCAATTTGAAGGTAATGAAGCTGGCACGTCCCTGACGCAGTACGCGCATGGACACCGAACGATTCTTCGGCAGGGCCTTGGCAATGTCGGTGAACTGCGCCGCGGTAGTGATCGCCTGGTTGTTCAGGTGGGTGATCACATCGCCCGGTTGCAGGCCGATCAAGGCTGCGGGACCGTCCTGGACATCCTTGATGACCACGCCCCCCTTGAGGTCGTTGTCTTTCTTCTGCTCATCGCTCAGCTCGACCACGGAAATCCCCAGGCGGTTGCTGCTGCGCTCGGCACCGTTGGCCTTGGCGAGATCCATTTCCTTGCCTTCGTCCGGAATCGCACCGACCGTCAGGTCCACGGTCTTGCGCTTGCCTTCACGAATCACTTCCAGGGATGCCTTGTCACCGGCCTTCAACGCGCCGACCAGATGCGGCAGGTCAGCCGATAGCTCGATCGGCTGGCCGTTCAGGCTGAGGATCACGTCACCGACCTGCAGGCCACCCTTGGCCGCCGGACCACCGTCCTGCACCTGGGCGACCAGGGCTCCGGCCGGTTTATCCAGACCGAACGACTCGGCCAGGTCCTTGTTGACCTCCTGGATCACCACGCCCAACCAGCCACGGCTGACCTTGCCACCGGCCTTCAGTTGGTCGGAGACGTCCATGGCCACGTCGATCGGGATCGCGAAGGAAACCCCCATGAAGCCACCGGAGCGGGTATAGATCTGCGAGTTGATCCCGACCACTTCACCCTTGAGGTTGAACAGCGGGCCACCGGAGTTACCCGGGTTGATCGGCACGTCGGTCTGGATGAACGGGACATAGTTCTCGTTCGGCAGACTGCGGCCCACGGCGCTGACGATGCCCTGGGTCACGGTATGGTCAAAGCCAAACGGCGAACCGATGGCCACAACCCACTGACCGGCTTTCAGGTCCTTGGACTTGCCGAGCTTGAGGGTCGGCAGGTCCTTGCCGTCGATCTTCAACAGTGCCACGTCGGAACGTGGGTCGGTGCCCACCAGCTTGGCCTTGAGCTCGCTGCGATCAGCCAGGCGTACCACGATCTCGTCGGCATCGGCGACCACATGGTTGTTGGTCAGGATGTAGCCGTCCTTGGAGATGATGAAGCCCGATCCCAGGGACTGGGCTTCACGTTGGCGACCGCCGCCACCGCCACCACCTTTCGGACTGCGCGGCTGCGGGAAACCGCGGAAGAATTGCTGGATTTCCGGCGGCAGGCCTTCTAGCCCCTGCATGTCGGAAACCTTGCGATCCGGCAGTTTCTGGGTGGTGCTGATATTGACCACCGCCGGCGAAGCCTGCTCCACCAGTTCGGTGAAGTCGGGCAAGTCAGCGGCCTGGGCGGTCATCGCCTGGCCGAGCACCAGGACGGTGGCGACAATGGACAGATAAGACTTCAAGCGTGGTATCGACATATGGCTCCCGTGAACAACGAGCATGATTAAGCGATAGGCCCTTGCAAGCCCCAGGCATGAAACACCGGGACTTTCGGACCGGAAACAGCAAACAAGGCCAGAGCTGAGGGGCTCTGACCTATAGGAAAATTCAGGGATATTTGCAAATGAATTTGATCACCAAACATTTCTGCACCAGCCTCCCACAGCCCCCATGATTCAGCAGCTCACTGCTTGGCCTGCGCGTCGCCGGAACGCATGGACAGTGCAATCCGTTCGGCGGTACCGATGGGAATCTCCCCCACCACCGTGACCATGATGTCGCCGCTCGGCGTGGTCAGGTGCCGCGACACCGCGACCGTCGGCCCCAACTGGGCCCGGGCGTCGGTTACCGTGGCACCGTTGAGGGGCTCAAGGAACACCGAAAAACGCGACAGACCGTCGTCATACATCAAGCTGCTGACCTCGACCTTGGTGGCCGGGTCGACCCGCGCCGTGCTGCTGACCAGTTCGAAACCCGGCGGCAGCCAGTCCGAATGCCACAACTGGGCCGCCGCTGCTCCCAGCGCCTGCACCTTGGGCTGGGCCTGGTTGGTCAACAGGATCACCGGCTTGCACTCGGCACTCGGCTGTACCTGGCTTTCCTCGGGAGGCTGGGTGGTATTCAATTCGGTGAACTGGAAACGCTCCAGCAACTGCCCCTTGTCATTGAGCAACAATGATTTCAAGGGCAAGCCGGTCTCACGATCCAGATGCAGTTCAAAACCATAACGATGCTGGTCACGCGGCGTCAGCGAGACCACCACGGCGGCACGACCGGCCACCCGCGACTTGCCGACGACAGTGATGTCGTACCAGGTCTTGAGGGTCTGGGTGTCCAGGGAGCGGGTATGGGAATCGGGCATATCGCCGAGCCCCGCCACCAGCGCACCACTGACGCACTGGGTATGACCATCGACGCGAACAACCTCTTGTGCCGAGCCATCGAGCTGGATCAGACGCTCACGAACCTTGCCATCGCGCACCAGGTGCCAGATGCCATGGGTAGAAAAACTACCGTTGCGCTCGTAGACGAAAGTGCCCTGAAAGCTTTGCTGCTGCTCGGCTTGCCCAAGACGGTTCAACCAGTCCTGGGCCTCATCGGCCTGGGCTGGAAGAACCCACCAGCCACTGAGCACCAGCGTTAGAAGAGGTAGCGCGCGCATGATCCTCCTTAACGGTTTTCCAAGCTGGCGGCACGGGCGTAGGGCAGAGCACTTTCAGAGCCCTTGAGTGCGGCCTGTTGCGCATGCTGGCGCAGATAGCCTGGCAAACGCTGATCGTGCCAGCCGGACTGGCCTTGCTGCAGCACGCCGTTGGCCATCGGGCCGGTCGACTGGTCGCTGCTTTCAGTGTAGCCGGCCAGCACCGCCGGGCCTTTGGCCGTAGGGGCAACCAAGCCTGGCTGGTTCGATTGCTGGGCCAGTTGGGCACCGACAATGTCATCCTGGTTGTACAGACGCACACCGGCCAGTACGGCCAGGGTGACCGAGGCCGCGACGGCCAGGCGACCGAGGGTACGCCACGGACCGCGAGTGTTTTTAGCCGGGACTTCTTCGCCGGCCAGGGCCGCGGAAACGGCCGAGGCCAGGTCCAGGCGCGGGTCCAACAGTTCCTTGTGCATCACTGCCCGGGCGATTTGGTAACGAGACCAGGTGGCACGGGTCTCGGCATCGTCAAGGGCATTGAGCACCCGACGCAATTCCAGTTCGTCCGCTTCGTTATCCATCACCGCGGACAGCGATTCCTGCAGGGCTTCACGACTCATGGCGGTTCCTCTCTTGGCTGTCGCCGCTGTCTCAGGTTTCCTGCAACAACGGCTGCAGGGCTTTATCGATGGCCTCCCGAGCGCGGAAAATCCGGGAGCGCACGGTGCCCACCGGACACTGCATGACGGCTGCAATGTCCTCATAACTCAGACCGTCGAATTCACGTAAAGTTAAAGCCGTACGCAAATCTTCTGGCAATTGCTGGATGGTCCGATGGACGGTGCCTTCGATCTCATCCCGCAACAATGCACGCTCCGGCGACTCGAGGTCCTTGAGGCCATGATCGCCGTCGTAGAACTCCGCGTCCTCTGAACTCACATCGCTGTCCGGTGGCCTGCGACCGCGGGACACCAGGTAGTTCTTCGCCGTGTTGATGGCGATGCGGTAGAGCCAGGTGTAAAAAGCACTGTCACCGCGAAAATTGCCCAATGCACGGTAGGCTTTGATAAAGGCTTCCTGTGCAACGTCCTGGGCTTCATGGGTGTCGTGCACGAATCGCACGATCAACCCGAGAATTTTGTGCTGATACTTCAGCACCAGCAGATCAAATGCCCGCTTGTCGCCGCGTTGAACGCGCTCGACCAGCTGCTGATCCTCTTCCTGGGTTAGCATGAACACTCCTCATAGGACCTGAAGGAGGCGTGCATCGCGAATTGACCAGGCTTGCAAACATAGACTCGGGCTTCTGGCAAAAGTTCTCCCCCTTCAAGCAAGTTTCCTGTGGCCCGCCGAACGGACACACACGAAAAACGCAGCACGGCCAGCGCCGACTGCGTGAATAATCTGGTCGTCGAATCTGCTTGCGAAGGCCGTCTCAGGCACCTCGCATAAAGCCGACGCTGTCCCCTTCTTTCAGGCACCCCGCATGGGAGCCCGGAGCCCCGTAAAAGTTCCCGGAACCCCCTGCGGGTAATGGCATTGTAATGGCTGTGCTGACCACGGCTGCCTGAGCCTTGGTTATAGCTGAAAAATCATTGCCTTACCCTGCAAAAGCGCATGCATGGCGGCATGGACTGGCGCACACTCAGCGCCCACAGCCCTTTCACAATGCCACAAAGGCCCGGCTATTGTGCCGCTCCCCCCAGCCATATACTAGTGGGCTGTCGGGCGGGGCCCGGCAACTGCCCCCGGGCGCTTTTTTCGGATGTTTCTGATGAGCCGACATTTTCAACACGATGTGCTGGTGATTGGCAGCGGTGCCGCCGGCCTGAGCCTGGCCCTCACCCTGCCCAGCCATCTGCGCATTGCCGTCCTGAGCAAGGGCAACCTGGCCAACGGTTCGACTTTCTGGGCCCAGGGCGGAGTCGCCGCGGTGCTCGACGATACCGACACCGTGCAGTCCCACGTCGAGGACACCCTCAACGCCGGCGGTGGCCTGTGCCACGAAGACGCCGTGCGCTTCACCGTCGAGCACAGCCGCGAGGCCATCCAGTGGCTGATCGACCAGGGCGTGCCGTTTACCCGCGACGAAGAGGCCAGTGCCGATGACGGCGGTTTCGAGTTCCACCTGACCCGCGAGGGCGGCCATAGCCATCGACGGATCATCCATGCCGCCGACGCCACCGGCGCGGCGATCTTCAAGACCCTGCTGGAGCAAGCCCGCCGGCGGCCCAATATCGAGCTGCTGGAACAACGGGTGGCCGTCGACCTGATCACCGAAAAACGCCTGGGCCTGGCCGGCGACCGCTGCCTGGGGGCCTACGTGCTTGACCGCGGCACCGGCGAGGTGGACACCTATGGCGCGCGTTTCACCGTGCTCGCCTCGGGCGGCGCGGCCAAGGTCTACCTCTATACCAGCAACCCCGACGGTGCCTGCGGCGACGGCATCGCCATGGCCTGGCGCTCGGGCTGCCGGGTGGCGAACCTGGAGTTCAACCAGTTCCACCCCACCTGCCTGTATCACCCCCAGGCCAAGAGTTTTCTGATCACCGAGGCCCTGCGTGGCGAAGGCGCGCACCTGAAGCTGCCCAACGGCGAACGCTTCATGCCGCGCTTCGATCCACGGGCCGAACTGGCACCACGGGACATCGTGGCCCGGGCCATCGACCACGAGATGAAGCGCCTGGGCATCGACTGCGTCTATCTGGACATCAGCCACAAGCCCGAAGCCTTTATCAAGGCGCACTTCCCGACGGTGTACGAACGCTGCCTGGAATTCTCCATCGACATCACCAAAGGCCCGATTCCCGTGGTCCCGGCCGCGCACTACACCTGTGGCGGCGTGCTGGTGGACCAACAGGGCCGTACCGATGTGCCCGGCCTGTACGCCATCGGCGAGACCAGCTTCACCGGCCTGCACGGCGCCAACCGCATGGCCAGCAACTCGCTGCTCGAATGTTTCGTCTACGCCCGCTCGGCGGCGGCGGACATTCTCCAGCAACTGCCGCAGATCGCCGTGCCGGCCGCCCTGCCGAGCTGGGATGCGAGCCAGGTGACCGACTCCGACGAGGACGTGATCATCGCGCACAACTGGGACGAACTGCGGCGCTTCATGTGGGACTACGTCGGGATCGTGCGCACCAACAAGCGCCTGCAACGGGCGCAACATCGGGTGCGCCTGCTGCTGGACGAGATCGATGAGTTCTACAGCAACTACAAGGTCAGCCGCGACCTGATCGAGTTGCGCAACCTGGCCCAGGTCGCCGAACTGATGATTCGTTCAGCCATGGAACGCAAGGAAAGCCGGGGCCTGCATTACACCCTCGACTACCCGGACCTGCTGCCCGAGGCTCTGGACACTATCCTGGTGCCGCCCACCTACGTCGGCTGAACTTCAAGCGTACGCGCAGGCGCCGATGCACATCCGGCGCCTGCGCATCCCAGGGAACACACAGCGCACGGACCCGGCGCTCGCCCGGCAGGCGAAAACGCAGCAGCACCAGCCACGGCAGGGCCAGGCTGTCGCGACACAACTGCACCGGCTGCCAGCCAGCGGCCTGGCTCCACAGCTGCCAGCCCTGCTCGTCACGGCGCAAGCCGGTAAAAGCCGACGGATGGCTCAGCAGCAACTGCCGTGGCAACACCCAGGCGCCATGCAGCAGGCACAGCAAAGCCCCGGACAGACTGGCCCAGCGCGGAATATCCAGCAGACAAAGCGAAACCAACGAAAGGCCCAGGGCCCCGAGATACGCCGCCGGCAGCAGCCGTGAGGCCTGCCAGCGGCATTCGAACAGATTACTTGGGCTGGACACGATCCAGGATCATGCGAACCATTCGCTGCAACTCAGGATCTTCCGATTCGGAGCGCTCCATGAACCAGCCGAACATGTCCTGGTCCTCGCATTCGAGCAGGTTGCGATAGCAGTCGCGGTCAGCCTGGCTCAGATGCGGGTACACCTCCCTGACGAACGGTACCAGCAACACGTCCAGCTCCAGCATGCCGCGCCGGCTGTGCCAATAGAGGCGATTGAGTTCTACATCTTCGACCATGGAGCGCTCCTCAAATTTGAGCGCAAGTATACAGCCCTGCGCGCGTGCGGACAGTCGGCTTTGGTCGGGGGCACGGGCACTGTTGTGAACTACCCATTTGCCAGGCGCCCCTCTATGATGTCTCCCATCCTTTATTCCGCTGCGATGACCCATGGCCGATTCCGCTTTTTTCTGCACGCTGACCCACGAAGGCGTTCTTGCCGTCCGCGGCTCCGACGCCACCAAGTTTCTCCAGGGCCAGCTGACCTGCAACCTCAACTACCTGAGTGACGTGCGGGCCAGCCTCGGTGCCCGCTGCACGCAAAAAGGCCGCATGCAGTCGAGCTTCCGTATCCTGCTCGAAGGTGACGGCGTGCTGCTGGCGATGGCCGGCGAGCTGCTGGAGCCGCAACTGGCGGACCTGAAAAAATACGCGGTGTTCTCCAAATCCAAGCTCACCGACGAAAGCGCCGGCTGGGTCCGTTTCGGCCTCGGCGACGGCGACGCCGCCTTGCGCGGCCTGGGTCTTGAGCTGCCGACAGAGACCGACGCGGTGGTCCGCGCGGACAATCTGATCGCCCTGCGGGTTTCCCCGGGACGCAGCGAACTCTGGGTTCCAGCGGATCAGGCCGCCCGGGTGCGCGAGCATCTGGCCGCACAGCTGCATGAAGCCGATCTGAACACCTGGCTGCTCGGCCAGGTGCGTGCCGGTATCGGCCAGGTCATGCCGCAGACCCGCGAACTGTTTATTCCACAAATGCTCAATTTGCAGGCGGTCGGTGGCGTAAGCTTCAAGAAAGGCTGCTATACAGGGCAGGAAATCGTCGCCCGCATGCAGTACCTGGGCAAGCTCAAGCGCCGCCTTTATCGTCTGGCGCTGGTGGCCGACCAGCTGCCGGAACCGGGTAGTACGCTGTTCGCTCCCTCCCATGGCAGCGCCATCGGTGAAGTGGTGATCGCCGCCAGAGCGGAAAATGGCATTGAACTCCTGGCCGTTCTGCAAGCCGAAGCTGCGCAGGAAGGTCATGTGCACCTGGGCGATTTGCAAGGTCCGGCCCTGACATTACTGGACTTGCCCTATCAACTGGACCGCGACAGCGAAATCCAGCGTTAAACGCACCGCCCTAGAGAATTGAAATGAACAAGCTGGCGGAAAAGGTCCAACGGGATTTGGTCAAGGCCATCGACAACGATGACCTGGTTCTGCCGACCCTCCCGGAAGTGGCCCTGAAGATTCGCAAGGCGGCGGAAGATCCGGAGATCAGTGTCAGCACCTTGAGCAAAGTGATCGGTGGCGACACTGCCTTGTCGGCGCGCCTGATCAAGGTGGTCAACAGCCCGTTGCTGCGGGCCAGCCATGAAGTTACCGACCTGCACACGGCTATCACCCGGCTGGGCGTCAACTACAGCAGCAACCTGGCCATCGGCCTGGTCATGGAGCAGATTTTCCATGCCCGCTCCGAGGTGGTGGAACAGAAGATGCGCGAGGTCTGGCGCAAGAGCCTGGAGATCGCCGGGGTCTGCTACGTGCTGTGCCGCAACTTCACCCTGCTCAAGCCGGACCAGGCGGCGCTGGGTGGGCTCGTGCACCAGATCGGCGTTCTGCCGATCCTGACCTATGCCGAGGACCACTATGAGTTGCTCGCCGATCCGCTGAGCCTGGATCATGTGATCGACAGCATTCACCCGTTGCTCGGCGACGAGTTGCTGAAGGTCTGGGAGTTTCCGGAGATGCTCGCCAAGCTGCCCGGGCAATACCTGAACCTGGAGCGTGACAGCAAGGGCGTCGACTATATCGGCCTGGTGCAGATCGCCAGTGTGTTTTGCCATCAGGGCACGGCGCATCCTTTCGGGCAAATCGCCCTGGGCGACTTGAAAGCCTTTATCAAGCTGGGGCTGGATGCGCAGAGCAGCGCCCTCAGTGACCAGCTCAACGAAGCGCGGGAGATGTTCCGCTAGACTGATCCGGCGATAAAGCTCACACGGACCTTCAAACCGTGGGGCTGGGCCTCATGCAGACTGATCTGCGCCAGATGCGCCCGACAGATCTCGCCGACAATCGCCAAACCCAGCCCGGCACCGACGCCCTGCTGATGACGCCGGTAAAAACGCTCGAAGACCCGCCCCCGCTCCTCCAACGGAATCCCCGGCCCGTCGTCCTCGACCTCCAGCACTGCCGGCAAGCCGACCCGCAGGATCACATTGCCACCGGACGGTGTATGGGCCAGGGCGTTGTCCACCAGGTTGCTCAACAACTCGTTGAGCAAGGTCGGCTCACCCCGCAACCACACCGGCTCGTCGGCCTCCAACGCCAACGCCACACCCCGCGCATGGGCCAGCGGCGCCATCGCCATGCCCAACTCCCGCGCCAGCTGACTGAGATCGAGCAACTGCGCGCCGCCCTCGGCAATCGCCCGCGCGCCATTTTCGATCCGCGCCAGCGACAGCAACTGGTTGGCCAGATGGGTCAGGCGATCGGTACCCTGGGCCGTGGTTTCCAGGGTCTCGCGCCAGATCGCCGGCTCGTTCGCCCGCAAGCCCAGCTCAAGACGCGCCTTGAGCGCCGCCAGCGGCGTGCGCAGTTCATGGGCGGCGTCGGCGATAAACTGCCCCTGGCGCTCGAACTGCCGACGCAGGCGTTCGGTGAAGTGATTGAGCGAGCGCACCAATGGCCAGAGTTCATGCTGCACCTCCACCAGCGGCAAGGGCCGCAGATCGTCCGGCTGGCGCTCTTCCACCGCCGCGCGCAAACGCTCCAACGGACGCAAGGCCGCGCTCACGGCAAAGCCCACCAGCAGCAACGCGCCCCCCGCCAGCATTCCCAGGCGCAGCAGGGTGTCGGCCATCAGGCTACGGGCCATGTTCACCCGCGCCTCATCGGTTTCGGCCACTCGGATTTCCGCCATGCCGTTCATGTTCGGTTCGCTGACCGCCTTGAGCAGGCTCACCACCCGCACGTTCTGCCCGCGATATTGGCCGTCGTAGAAGCGCGCCAGCGCCGGATAGTCATCGGTGCGCGGCGTGCCGGGCGGCGGTGCGGGGAGGTTTTCGTAACCGGAAATCAACTGCTGGTGGATGTCGTTGACCTGGTAGTAGATCCGCCCGGCGCTGTCATAGGCAAAGGTGTCCAGGGCCACGTAGGGCACGTTGGCGCTCAGGCTGCCGTCGCGTTGCGAGAGGCCGGCGGCGATGGTCCGCGCCGAGGCCAGCAAGGTACGGTCATAGGCCGTATCCGCCGCTTCGCGACCGTTGTAATAAGCGCTCCAGCCGCTGGCGAGCATCAATGCCACCAGCAACAACGCCAGGTTCCACAGCAGCCGCCAACGCAGGCTGCCGGCCTTATGCATCGCGGTGTTCCAGCAGATAGCCGAGGCCACGGAAGGTGACGATGACCACCGCCTGGCCGTCGAGCTTCTTGCGCAGGCGGTGCACGTAGATCTCGATGGCATCGGCGCTGGCCTCCTCGTCCAGGCCAAAGACCTGCGCGGCCAACTGCTCCTTGCTCATCACCCGACCCGGTCGGGCAATCAGTGCCTCGAGCACCGCTTGTTCGCGCGAAGTCAGGGTCAGCAGTTCGTCACCGAGGCTGAAACGCCGGGTGTCCAGGTCGTAGACCAGCGGCCCACAACGTTGCTGGCGCTCACCGCCGAGCACGCTACGGCGCAGCAGCGCCTTGACCCGTGCTTCCAGCTCAGTGAGTTCGAACGGCTTGGCCAGGTAATCGTCGGCCCCCAGGTTCAGGCCATGGACGCGGTCCTTCACATCACTGCGCGCGGTGAGCATCAGCACCGGCAGGTTCTTACCGCGGGCGCGCAAACGGGCCAGGACTTCAAAACCGTCCAGGCGCGGCAGGCCCACGTCGAGGATCGCCACGGCGTATTCCTCGCTGCTCAAGGCCAGGTCGGCGGCCACCCCATCGTGCAGCACATCCACGGTCAAACCCGCGCTCTTGAGCGCCTGGGCAACACTTTCAGCCAGTTGGGGATGGTCTTCGACCAGAAGCACGCGCATGGATTTCCTACCTCGACCGGGCTGACTTAAACGCCCTTTTGGCCGGGAGTCTACCGGATAAACAAAGCGCCGCTAGCCATCGCCGGCCGAGTTCAGCGGACCTTTTGCGCTGAAAGCCTGGTGAAAGGTTGACCCATTAGAGTCCCCTCACGGACAGTGACGACCACCGTCGGAGCAGGTCCTTGGAAACCCGAAAACGCCTCGATGCGTTTTCGTTCGAATAAGAACAATAATGGAGTCACCCATGATGTTGCCATTGCGCACCTTCGCCCTCGCCGCCGGCTGCCTGCTGTTTGCCGGACACCTCTGCGCCGCCGAACCCAAACGCCCCGAATGCATTGCCCCGGCCTCCCCCGGCGGTGGTTTCGACCTGACCTGCAAGCTGGCGCAAAGTGCCCTGGTCAACGAAAAGATCCTCAGCAAACCCATGCGTGTCACCTACATGCCCGGTGGCGTCGGGGCCGTGGCCTACAACGCCGTGGTCGCCCAGCGCCCGGCCGATGCCGGCACCCTCGTGGCCTGGTCCAGCGGTTCGCTGCTGAACCTGGCGCAAGGCAAGTTCGGCCGCTTCGACGAAGGCGCGGTGCGCTGGCTGGCGGCCGTCGGCACCAGCTACGGGGCCATCGCGGTGAAAAGCGACTCGCCGTATAAAACCCTCGACGACCTGGTCAAGGCGCTGAAGGCCGACCCGAGCAAGGTGGTCATCGGCTCCGGCGGCACCGTCGGCAGCCAGGACTGGATGCAGACCGCGCTGATCGCCAAGGCCGCCGGGATCAACCCCCGTGATCTGCGCTACGTGGCCCTCGAAGGCGGCGGTGAAATCGTCACCGCGCTGATGGGCGGACATATCCAGGTCGGCAGCACCGACATTTCCGACTCCATGCCCCATATCCAGAGCGGCGATATGCGCCTGCTGGCGGTGTTCGCCGAAAAGCGCCTGGACGAAGAGGAAATGAAGAACATCCCCACCGCCAAGGAACAGGGCTACGACATTGTCTGGCCGGTGGTGCGCGGTTTCTACCTGGGGCCAAAGGTCAGTGACGAAGACTACGCCTGGTGGAAAGCCGCCTTCGACAAACTCCTGGCCTCGGAAGACTTCGCCAAGCTGCGTGACCAGCGCGAACTCTTCCCTTTCGCCATGACCGGCCCCGAGCTCGACACCTATGTGAAGAAACAGGTCGCCGACTACAAGGTGCTGGCCAAGGAATTCGGCCTGATCCAGTGATCATCCGCGCCTAGCGTTCGCGCCCCTGCAAAGGGGCGCGCCACAGGAGTTCGTCCCATGCTTTTACAACGACTGTTTGCCGTCGTGTTGCTGCTGGCCTGCGCCGGCCTGGCATTGATGGCCTGGCCCTATCAGGCCGCTTTTTCCTACGAACCGGTCGGCCCCCGCGCCTACCCGCTACTGATGCTCGGCCTGATGGGCCTGGGCTTGCTGTACCTGCTGTTTCGTCCCACCCCCATTGTGCACAGCGAAGAAGAGCCGCCGCTGGACCCTGCCACCTTGCGCAAGATCGGTGTTTGCGTGGTGCTGTTGCTGGCGTTCGCCGCCACCTTCGAATCCCTGGGTTTCATCCTCAGCAGCATCCTGGTGGGCATCCCCATGGCGCGCCTGTACGGCGGCCGCTGGTTGCCGAGCGCGCTGATCATCAGCCTGATGAGCATCGGACTTTATCTGCTGTTCGATAAAGCCATGGACGTGCCGCTGCCCCTCGGATTGCTCGACGTACTGGAGAACTGACATGGATACTTTCGGCTATCTGGGCCAGGGCTTCGGCGTCGCCCTGAGCCCCTACAACCTGGTGACCGCACTGTGCGGGACCCTGATCGGCACCGTCGTCGGCCTGCTCCCGGGCCTGGGCCCGATCAACGGCGTGGCGCTGCTGATCCCGATTGCCTTCGCCCTCGGCCTGCCGCCGGAGTCGGCGCTGATCCTGCTGGCGGCGGTGTACCTGGGTTGCGAATACGGCGGGCGGATCAGCTCGATCCTGCTCAATATCCCCGGCGAAGCCTCCACCGTGATGACCACCCTCGACGGCTACCCCATGGCCCGCCAGGGCCTGGCCGGCGTAGCCCTGTCGCTGTCGGCCTGGAGCTCGTTCATCGGTGCCTTTATCGCCACCTGCGGCATGGTGCTGTTCGCCCCGTTGCTGGCGAAATGGGCGATTGCCTTCGGTCCGGCGGAGTACTTCGTGCTGATGGTCTTTGCCATCGTCTGCCTTGGCGGCATGGCCGGCGACCGACCGCTGAAGACTTTTATCGCGGCGCTGATCGGCCTGTTCCTGTCGAGTGTCGGGATCGATGCCAACAGCGGTGTGTACCGTTTCACCGGCGACAATATCCACCTCACCGACGGCATCCAGTTCGTGGTGCTGGTGCTGGGCCTGTTTTCCATCAGTGAAATCCTCCTGCTGCTGGAAAAGACCCATCGCGGCCAGGAAGCGGTGAAAGCTACCGGGCGGATGATGTTCAACTTCAAGGAAGCCGCCTCGGTGTTCGTGGTGAATATCCGTTGCGGCCTGCTGGGTTTCATCATGGGCGTGTTGCCGGGTGCCGGCGCGACACTGGCCAGTGCCGTGGCCTATATGACGGAAAAACGCCTGGCGGGTGCCAGCGGCACCTTCGGCCAAGGTGACAAACGTGGCCTCGCCGCACCGGAAACCGCCATCGGCGCCTCGGCCTGCGGTGCCCTGGTGCCGATGTTGACCCTCGGCGTCCCCGGTTCCGGGACCACGGCGGTGATGATCGGCGCCCTGTCGCTGTACAACATCACCCCCGGCCCGCTGTTGTTCCAGCAGCAGCCGGACATCGTCTGGGGCCTGATCGCGTCATTGTTTATCGCCAACGTCATGCTGGTGATCCTCAATATCCCGATGATCCGTATCTTCACCCGCATCCTCGCCGTGCCGAACTGGGCGCTGGTGCCGGTGATCGCCATCATCACCGCGATCGGGGTCTACGCCGTCCATGCCACCACCTTCGACCTGTTCCTGATGGTCGGCATCGGTATCTTCGGCTATATCCTGCGCAAACTGGATTTCCCGCTGTCGCCGGTATTGCTCGGCTTTATCCTCGGCGGATTGATGGAGTCGAACCTGCGCCGGGCGCTGTCGATTTCCAACGGTGCGCTGGAAATTCTCTGGTCGAGCCCGATCACGGCGGGGGTCTGGGCACTGACGGCGATCATGCTGCTGATGCCGCTGCTGCGGATCTGGCGCAAGCGTTCGGCCCAGCGCCGCGCATTGGCGAATGCTTGAGAACTGACGAACTGTCACTTCTCCCTGTAGGAGCGAGCTTGCTCGCGATGGTGGTCAACGATAACGCGGGTAGTCTGATGCCCCGTGGTGTCTGGTCGTCCATCGCGAGCAAGCTCGCTCCTACAGGGGGTGGGCAAGACCGTCAGAGCGGCGGCAACGCCCATTGAATCGGCGCCAGGCCGTTCTGTTCGAGGAACTTGTTGGTCCGGCTGAAATGCCCGCAACCGATAAACCCGCGATAGGCCGACAACGGCGACGGGTGCACCGACTTCAGCACCAGGTGCTTGGTCGCATCGATCAGCTTCTGCTTGCCCTGGGCATGGGCACCCCACAGCAGGAACACCAGTTTGTCCTGGCGCTCGCTGACCACCTCGATAATCCGATCGGTAAAGAACTGCCAGCCACGATTGGCGTGTGAGGCGGCAATGCCGCGTTCCACGGTCATGGTGGTGTTGAGCAGCAACACGCCCTGCTCGGCCCAGCTTTGCAAGTAGCCGTGCCGGGGAATGTCGATATTCAGGTCGCGCTGCAATTCCTTATAGATATTGACCAGCGACGGTGGCGCCGGAACACCCGGCTGCACCGAAAAGCACAGGCCATGGGCCTGACCGGGGCCGTGGTAGGGGTCCTGGCCGATGATCACCACCTTCACCTGATCCAGTGGCGTGGTGTTCATGGCATTGAAGATCAGCGGGCCCGGCGGATAGATTTCCTTGCCGGCGGCACGCTCCTGGCGCAGAAATTCTCGCAACTCGCTCATGTAGGGCTTGTCGAACTCTTCACGGAGCGCCTGCTTCCAGCTGGGCTCGAGTTTGATGCGGTCTTCGTCGGTCATGATCGTGTCCGGAAATAACAATGGGGCGGACACTAGGAAAGCCCATCACGCTTGTCAATTGATCCGCGACAGAACCGGCACTTTCCCACACAAGGATCATACTGTGCATTCAACGAGTAGCGAGGTCACGATGAACCTGCATTTCGAAGAACTCACCGGTATCAACGGTGCCCGCCTGGGTATCGCCACCCTGGATGCCGAACACACCCTCAACGCGCTGTCCCTGCCGATGATCCAGGATCTGGACGAACATCTGGAGACTTGGGCGCGGGATCCGAACATTGCCTGCGTGCTGTTGCGCGGCAACGGCGCCCGGGCTTTCTGCGCCGGCGGCGAAGTGCGCAGCCTGGCCCAGGCCTGCCAGGCGCACCCCGGCGCCGTACCTCCGCTGGCCAGCGTGTTCTTTGCCTCGGAGTACCGCCTCGACTATCGCCTGCACACCTATCCCAAGCCGGTGCTGTGCTGGGCCCATGGTTATGTCCTCGGCGGCGGCATGGGCCTGCTGCAAGGCGCGTCCATTCGTATCGTCACCCCGAGCAGCCGCCTGGCGATGCCGGAGATCGGCATCGGTTTGTACCCGGATGTCGGCGCCAGTTGGTTCCTGTCGCGACTGCCGGGCAAGCTGGGGTTGTTCCTCGGCCTGACCGGCGCGCAGATGAACGCTCGCGATGCCATCGACCTGGGCCTGGCCGACCGGCTGCTGAGCGACGATCAACAGGAAGAGCTGATCGAAGGGCTGTTGCAACTCAATTGGCAGGAACAGACGGCGATGCAGCTCAACAGCCTGCTCAAGGCCCTGGAGCGTCAGGCCCGCGATCAGCAACCGCAGCCGCAGGCGCAATGGTTGCCGCTACGCGATCGCATCGATGAATTGCTGGATGTCAGCGATGTGCACTGTGCCTGGAAGGCCATTGCGCAATTGGCCGAAGACGCCGACAAACGCCTGGCCCGGGCGGCCAGGCAACTCAAGGAAGGCTGCCCGCTGACCGCGCACCTGGTCTGGGAACAGATCGCCCGGGCCCGGCACCTGTCGCTGGCGCAAGTGTTCCAGATGGAATACACCCTGAGCCTCAACTGCTGCCGTCATCCGGAGTTCAGCGAAGGCGTGCGGGCACGGCTGATCGACAAGGACGGCGAACCGCGCTGGCATTGGCCGGATATCGCCGCCGTGCCGGAAGCGGTGGTCGAGGCGCACTTCCACAAGGCCTGGGAGGGACGTCACCCGCTGGCGGACTTGTCGGACTACTGATCGAAGTTGCCCGGGTCAGCGTCCGTTGCCGTTGCCGTGTCCACGGCCACCGTCGCCACGGTGACCGCCGTGGCCGCCATGGTCGTCACCGCTCCATTGATGCCGATCCCAACCCCAACCCCGGTTCGGGTAAGGGCGATAGGTCGGTGCGTAATAGCGTGGCGCGGGTACATAATAGTCGCGCCGGTAGTAGGAGCCGTCGCCGTAGTAATAGGCCGGGGCCGGGGCGGTGTAGACATCGGAGCGGTAGTAGGTGGCCCCACCATCGTAGTAGGGCACGCACGCGGACAGCAGCAGGGACAGGCTTGCAGCGAGAAGGATTCGAGGGTACATGGCGGCCTCCTGGACCGCTAAGGGGCGCCGGACAGCGACGCTGACCGACGTAGGCGGGCCAATGCCCGCCTACACCTGATCAGACCGTGAAACCCTTGGCGAGTGCCCTGAAACCAAAAATTCCCCCGCCATACCGCGTGGTCGCCAAAAGCTTCGCGGGCAAGCCCTGCTCCTACAGTTCAGCGTCGAATACAAATCTTGTGTACGACACGAAACTGTAGGAGCGGCCGGTCGACGCTCGATTGCCCGCGAAGAGGCCCTGAAGCCAGGCGCTATGCTCCGGGCTTGGCGCTGATCTGCTCCTGCAGGTTCTGGATCTGGTTCTGCAGGGTGGTGATATTGCGCGTGACCTGCCCACGGAAGGCATCGAACTCCGCCGTGTTGCCAGCCGCCTGTCCACCCGCGGCCTGACGGTTGTCCTGCTCGCTCTTGAGCACGATCAGTTCCTGTTCGATACGCTCGACCGCCGCGCTGCTATTACCCTGCTTTTTCAAGGCGGCAATTTCGGCGGCGTTGCTCTTCACCTGCGCGTCGAGCTTGCCCGCGTCGCCCTGGCCGGCCTTCAGGCTGGCCAGTTCCGCCGTCAGGCTTTTGACCTGGGCCTGCAACTGGGTGTTGGCGGTCTGCTGGTCCGCCGTCAACGCGCTCATCTGTTGCAGCCGCTGCTCAAGGCCGGTGGCCTGCCCGGCAACGCCCTGTTGCTGGCGGCCCTGCTCGAGCAACTTGCCTTCAAGCTGACGGATCTGCAACTTCAGCGCTTCGCTGTCGCTGTTGACGCTTGACTCGCTGGCGACCACTTTCCCGGAAATCGCCTGCAAACGCCCAGCCGCTTCCTCGCTGATACGCGCAAAGCTTTCCTGGGTCGCCACCAGTTGCTGCTCCATCAGGCTGATCTGCTGGAAACTCCACCAGGCAAGGCCAGCGAAGGCAATGAACAAGGCCCCGACCAGCGCCCACAGCGGCCCGGTGCTCGGCACCTTGACCTTGAGCCGTGGCGTGGCGGCGACCTGGGTACGCGTGCGTTCACGCACGGGCGCGGTGCCCACATGTTCCTCATGGTCGTCCGCATCGGCACGCAGGCTGGGCACATCATCAAAATCGTCGTTGGCATCGTTACGCATGAAGGAACCTTTCTGAACCGCAGTGATAGCGAAATGCAGCGAGTATAACCGCCCAACCCACCGCTCTGATCGACCCTGAACCCGGAACTCGGTTCAGTTGTGGTAACCGAATATTTAAACGGCCGCCGGGTCCTGGGCTTTCCACCAGGCACAGAACTCGTCGAGGGCCGCCCACAGGCTGACCTTGGGGTCGTACCCGAGATAATGCCTGGCGCGGCTGATGTCGAGGGTGAAATCCTTGTTCATCACCTGCATGCCCAGGCGCGACAGGGTCGGTTCCGGGCGTCCCGGCCAGAGGGCGCAGGCACTTTCGTTCAAGGCCGCGACGCTGTAGGCCAGGCCGAAGGAGCGGTAGCGGGTCACCTGCGGCACCTGCATCTGGCGCATCACGTAGTTCACCACATCCCACAACGGAATGGGGGTGCCGTTGCTGATATTGTAGGCCTTGCCCAGGGCTGATTCACCGACCTGCAGGCTGCTCAGCAAGGCTTCGTTGAGGTTGTGCACGCTGGTGAAATCGACCTTGTTCAGGCCGTTGCCGACAATTGACAGCCGGCCTTTGTGCTGCATCTTCAGCAGGCGCGGGAAGATGCTCATATCGCCGGCACCGGTGACGAAGCGCGGGCGTAGCGCCAGGACTTCGAGGCCGAACTCCTGGGCACCGAAGACCTTCTGCTCGGCCAGGTACTTGGTCGCCGCGTAAGGGTGCTTGAAACGCTTGGGCACCTGCTCCTCGGTCAAGCCCAGGTGCGAGCGACCGTCGAAATAGATCGACGGCGACGACAGATGCACCAGGCGCCGGACCTGCTGCTTGAGGCAGGCCTCGACCACGTTCTCGGTGACCAGCACATTGCCCTGGTGGAAGTCCTGGTAGCGCCCCCACAAACCCACCGCGCCGGCGCAATGCACCACGGCCTCGACATCGTGGCACAGCTCGCGCACCAACTGCGGGTCGCTGAGGTCGCCCTGGATAAACTCGGCGCCACGCCGCACCAGATGCTCGACACTCTCGGCCCGGCGGCCATTGACCCGCACCTCATGGCCCTGCTCCAGGGCGCAACGCGCAAAGCGCCCGCCGATAAAGCCGCTTGCGCCGGTAACCAGAATTTTCATCGATTGCTCCACATACCTTGATTCGTCCTGCCTGCTACCTGGACGCCGCCGATCATGCCAGAGGCACCAGCCATTGCGCCGCCGAACGTGCCAGGTGCTCGGTCAACTGCCCGAGCAATTGCCCGCCGTTGCGCCAATGATGCCAGTACAACGGCACATCGATGGTTTTATCCGCGATCAATTCCACCAGGCTGCCCCGGGCCAGCTGCCCGCGCACCTGCAATTCCGGCACCAGCCCCCAACCCAGGCCGGCCTCGGTCAGGCGGATAAAACCTTCCGATGACGGGCACAGATGATGTTCGAAACCGCCCTCCACGCCCAGTGCCGCCAGGTAACGGTGTTGCAGAAAGTCGTCCGGACCGAACACCAACGCCGGCGTGCGGGCCAGCGTCTGCGCATCGATGCCTTGGGGAAAGTGCCGGGCAATGAACACCGGGCTGGCCAGCGCGCGATAGCGCATTGCCCCCAGCAATACGCTGCGGGCGCCGGCCACCGGGCGCTCGCTGGCGCAGACACACGCGGCTACCTCGCCAGCACGCATGCGCTTGAGGCCCACGGTCTGGTCCTCCACCACCAGGTCCAGCAGCAGGTGCTGACGAGCACAGAAATCCCCCACCGCCTCGCCCCACCAGGTCGCCAGGCTGTCGGCATTCAGGGCAATACGCAGGCGTTCCGGCAGGCCCTCCTCGTCCAGCGCCGGCACCTGGCTCTGCAGGTCGCGTTCAAGTAGACGCACCTGCTGCACATGATTGAGCAGGCGCCGGCCGATCTCGGTCGGGGTCGGTGGCGTGGCCCGCACCAGCACCGGCTGGCCGACCCGGGCTTCGAGCAACTTGATCCGCTGGGAAATCGCCGACTGCGACAACCCCAGCACCTGGGCCGCCCGTTCGAAGCCGGCCTGCTCGACCACGGCCGCCAGGGCGGAGAGCAATTTATAGTCGAACATCAGTTTTCCTAATGGGCGATCAGCACTATTTGTTTTTCTTATACAACATCGCCCCGCAGAATGCCCACATCCACTGTTTATCCAAGGACACCAACATGGCCGGCGAAACTTCCCTGAGCGTGCTGCTGCGCAGCATGAGCCCCGAACTCAACGAGGGCGACTACGTTTTCTGCAGCCTGACCGACGCCAGCCGGCTCAATGGCCGCGAGCCCATCGGCAGCTTTCGCGAACGCGAGGGCCTGACCGTCATCCTGCGTCGCGAAGACGCCCAGGCCCTCGGCCTGCCGTTCGACTATCTGGCGGCCTGGATCACCCTCAATGTGCACTCGGCCCTGGAAGCAGTCGGCCTCACCGCCGCTTTCGCCGGCGCCCTGGGCAAAGCCGGTATCAGTTGCAACGTGATCGCCGGTTATTACCACGACCACCTGTTCGTCGGTCGCGACGACGCCGAACGCGCCCTGCAGGTCTTGCGGCAATTGGCCGAACACGGGGAGTAAGCGTCATGTGGCAGAGCTATCTAAATGGCATGCTGGTGGCCGCCGGCCTGATCATGGCGATCGGCACACAGAACGCCTTTGTCCTGGCCCAGAGCCTGCGTCGCGAACACCACCTGCCGGTGGCGGCCCTGTGCGTACTCTGCGATGCGATCCTGGTGGCCGCGGGGGTCTTCGGCCTCGCCACCGTCCTGGCACACAACCCGACGCTGCTGGCGTTCGCCCGCTGGGGTGGCGCGGCCTTCCTGCTCTGGTACGGCAGCCTGGCACTGCGCCGGGCCTTTTCCCGCCAGAGCCTGCAACAAGGCGAAGGCCAGACCGTGCGTTCACTGCGCGCCGTACTGCTCAGCGCTCTCGCCGTGACCCTGCTCAACCCCCACGTGTACCTCGACACCGTGCTGCTGATCGGTTCACTCGGCGCCCAGCAGACCGAGCCCGGCGCCTACGTGATGGGCGCCGCCAGCGCTTCGCTGCTGTGGTTCTTCAGCCTGGCCCTGGGCGCGGCGTGGCTGGCCCCGTGGCTGGCGCGTCCGGCCACCTGGCGCCTGCTCGATCTGCTGGTGGCCGTGATGATGTTCAGCGTCGCCGCCCAGTTGATCGGCGCCGGCTGACTTATTCCAAAAGGCTCTGGAACCTCTATTCCACACAGTTGTTGCGTGGTTAAGCCGCCACCCCGGTGCTATGATCCGAGTCTTGCGCCGCAAAGAGTACAAACTCCCCGGCGCACGCCTGTATGGCCGCCGTGATCGGCCTTGCGCTCACCGCAACTGACCTGATTAGGAGAATCACCATGGCTTTCGAATTGCCTCCGCTGCCTTATGCACATGATGCCCTGCAGCCGCACATCTCCAAGGAAACCCTGGAGTATCACCACGACAAGCACCACAACACCTATGTCGTGAACCTGAACAACCTGGTGCCAGGCACCGAGTTCGAAGGCAAGACCCTGGAAGAAATCGTCAAGTCTTCCTCCGGCGGCATCTTCAACAACGCCGCTCAGGTCTGGAACCACACTTTCTACTGGAACTGCCTGGCGCCAAACGCCGGCGGTCAACCGACCGGCAAGCTGGCTGAAGCCATCAACGCCGCGTTCGGTTCCTTCGACAAGTTCAAGGAAGAGTTCACCAAGACTTCCGTTGGCACCTTCGGTTCCGGCTGGGGCTGGCTGGTGAAAAAGGCTGACGGCTCCCTGGCCCTGGCCAGCACCATCGGCGCCGGTAACCCGCTGACCAGCGGCGACACCCCGCTGCTGACCTGCGACGTCTGGGAACACGCCTACTACATCGACTACCGCAACGTCCGTCCGAAGTATGTCGAGGCGTTCTGGAACCTGGTGAACTGGAAATTCGTCGCCGAACAGTTCGAAGGCAAAGCCTTCACCGCTTGAGACTGAACCCGCTGCGCAAAAAAACCCGGCCTCGCCGGGTTTTTTTATGCCTGCCACGCCGACAGGAACTAACCTGAATAATCCGGGAAAATGACGCGCTAGCCCCTCAAGTAGACGGCTTGAGCGACCGACACAGTCTCCATGGCCTGAAGAGTCCGGGAGCCACCTGATCGGCCAAGCATGAGCACGGGTTCTCGCCGCTTGCATTGTCCCTTTGACTGACCGGGCCGGATTGCCAATACTCATGGCAACTTGATGCCATCCGCACGGAACAAGGAATAGCCCTTTGAAGCTGGAACTCAAGAACAGCTTGTCGGTGAAGTTGCTCCGGGTCGTGCTGCTGTCGGCGCTGATTGTCGGCGCCGTACTGAGCTGTGCGCAGATCGTCTTTGATGCCTACAAGACCCGGCAGGCCGTGGCCAGCGATGCCCAGCGTATTCTCGATATGTTCCGCGACCCCTCGACCCAGGCCGTCTACAGCCTCGACCGCGAGATGGGCATGCAAGTGATCGAAGGCCTGTTCCAGGATGACGCCGTGCGCATGGCCTCCATCGGCCATCCCAACGAGGCCATGCTCGCGGAAAAATCCCGCGATCTGCAAAAGACTTCCAGCCGCTGGCTGACCGATCCTATCCTTGGCCAGGAAAGCACCTTCAGCACACAACTGGTCGGTCGCGGCCCCTACAGCGAATATTACGGCGACCTGAGCATCACCCTCGACACCGCCACCTACGGCCAGGGGTTCCTGGTCAACTCGGTGATCATCTTCATCTCCGGCGTGCTGCGGGCCTTGTTCCTCGGCCTGGTGCTGTACCTGGTCTATCACTGGCTGCTGACCAAACCGCTGTCGCGGATCATCGGGCACCTGAGTACCGTCAACCCGGATCGCCCCAGTGAACATCAGTTGCCGCAGCTCAAGGGCCATGAAAAGAACGAACTGGGCATCTGGGTCAACACCGCCAACCAGTTGCTGGCATCCATCGAGCGCAACACCCACCTGCGTCACGAAGCGGAAAACAGCCTGCTGCGCATGGCCCAGTACGACTTCCTCACCGGCCTGCCCAATCGCCAGCAGTTGCAACAGCAACTGGACAAGATCCTGGTGGACGCCGGGCGCCTGCAACGTCGGGTCGCGGTACTTTGCGTGGGTCTGGACGACTTCAAGGGCATCAACGAACAATTCAGCTACCAGGTCGGCGACCAACTGTTGCTGGCCCTGGCCGACCGCCTGCGCGCCCACAGCGGTCGCCTCGGCGCCCTGGCCCGGCTGGGTGGCGACCAGTTCGCCCTGGTCCAGGCCGATATCGAACAACCCTATGAAGCGGCCGAGCTGGCCCAGAGTATCCTTGACGACCTGGAAGCGGCGTTTGCCCTCGATCACCAGGAAATCCGCCTGCGCGCCACCATCGGCATCACCTTGTTCCCGGAAGACGGCGACAGCACCGAGAAGCTGCTGCAGAAAGCCGAACAGACCATGACCCTGGCCAAGACCCGCTCGCGCAACCGCTATCAGTTCTATATCGCCAGCGTCGACAGCGAAATGCGCCGCCGTCGCGAACTGGAAAAAGACCTGCGCGAAGCCCTCAACCGCAATCAGTTCTACCTGGTCTACCAGCCGCAGATCAGCTACCGCGACCATCGAGTGGTGGGCGTCGAAGCTCTGATCCGCTGGCAGCACCCGGAACACGGCCTGGTACCGCCGGATCTGTTCATTCCCCTGGCCGAGCAGAACGGCACCATCATCGCCATCGGCGAGTGGGTGCTGGACCAGGCCTGCCGCCAGTTGCGCGAATGGCACGACCAGGGCTTCAGCGACCTGCGCATGGCGGTCAACCTGTCCACCGTGCAACTGCACCACGCCGAGCTGCCGCGGGTGGTCAACAACCTCCTGCAGATGTACCGCCTGCCGCCGCGCAGCCTGGAACTGGAAGTCACCGAGACCGGCCTGATGGAAGACATCAGCACCGCCGCCCAGCACCTGCTGAGCCTGCGCCGCTCCGGCGCGCTGATCGCCATCGATGACTTCGGTACCGGCTACTCGTCGCTGAGCTATCTCAAGAGCCTGCCGCTGGACAAGATCAAGATCGACAAGAGCTTCGTCCAGGACCTGCTCGATGACGATGACGACGCGACCATCGTCCGGGCGATCATCCAGTTGGGCAAGAGCCTCGGCATGCAGGTGATCGCCGAAGGCGTGGAGACCGTCGAGCAGGAGGCCTACATCATTTCCGAAGGCTGCCACGAGGGCCAGGGCTACCACTACAGCAAGCCGCTGCCGGCCCGGGAGCTGGCGGCGTATCTCAAGCAGGCACAGCGCAGCAATGCGGCGATCTTGTAAAGCCCAGGGCCAACAAGCTCGCTCCTGCAAAATCCGCCGGGATCAAGCCGGGTTTTAATACCAAATATTTCAATCACTAAGCCCTTTACACAGAATGCAAATCCTTCGCATTATGTGCCGGTTTTGCGGGGCCGAGCGCCCCCATCCCCCCTCTCGAAGCAGGATGTTCGCCATGATTCGCATGCCTCTGGCCACCGCCAGTCTGTTGGCCATCGCCATCACCCTCGCCGGTTGTGGCGACAAGGACAAGGAAAAATCCACAGCGGCCACCCAGGCCCCTGCCGCGGCCGCCCAGGCGCCCGCCGACGATGCCGCCGCCAAGGTCGATGAAGCCGCCGCCAAGGCCGTGGTCGCCCACTACACCGAGATCGTCTTCGCCGTGTTCAGCGATGCCGAATCCACCGCGAAGAACCTGCAAGCCGCTGTCGACGCCTTCCTCGCCAAGCCGAACGAAGAGACCCTCAAGGCCGCCCGCGCCGCCTGGATCGCCGCCCGCGTGCCGTACCTGCAAAGCGAAGTGTTCCGCTTCGGCAACACCATCATCGACGACTGGGAAGGTCAGGTGAACGCCTGGCCCCTGGATGAAGGCCTGATCGACTACGTCGACAGCTCCTACGAACATGCCCTGGGCAATCCGGCCGCGACCGCCAACATCATCGCCAATCCACAGATCCAGGTCGGCGAAGACAAGGTCGATGTCAGCGAGATCACCCCGGAAAAACTCGCCAGCCTGAACGAGCTGGGTGGCTCCGAAGCCAACGTCGCCACCGGCTACCACGCCATCGAATTCCTGCTCTGGGGCCAGGACCTGAACGGCACCGGCCCGGGCGCCGGCAACCGTCCGGCCTCGGACTACCTGGAAGGTGCCGGCGCCACTGGCGGGCACAACGATCGTCGGCGTGCCTACCTCAAGGCCGTGACCCAACTGCTGGTCAACGACCTGGAAGAGATGGTCGGCAACTGGAAACCGGGTGTGGCCGACAACTATCGCGCCAGCCTGGAAGCCGAGCCGGCGGAAAGTGGCCTGCGCAAGATGCTGTTCGGCATGGGCAGCCTGTCCCTCGGTGAACTGGCGGGCGAGCGCATGAAGGTGTCGCTGGAGGCCAACTCGCCGGAAGACGAGCAGGACTGCTTCAGCGACAACACCCATAACTCGCACTTCTACGATGCCAAGGGCATTCGCAACGTCTACCTGGGTGAATACACCCGTATCGACGGCACCAAGCTGACCGGCCCGAGCCTGTCCTCCCTGGTGGCCAAGGCCGACCCGGCGACCGACGAAGCACTGAAGAACGACCTGCAGGCCACCGAAGCGAAGATCCAGATCATGGTCGACCACGCCAACAAGGGTGAGCATTACGACCAGTTGATCGCGTCCGGCAACGAGCCTGGCAACAAGATCGTCCGTGACGCCATCTCCGCGCTGGTCAAGCAGACCGGTTCCATCGAGCAGGCGGCGGCCAAGCTGGGCATCAGCGACCTGAACCCGGATAACGCCGATCACGATTTCTGATCGGCCCTTGTCCCCCCCTCATGTAGGAGCGAGCTTGCTCGCGATGGTCGTCAACGATGACACGGGGCATCTGATACCCCGCGGTGCCTGGGCTACCATCGCGAGCAAGCTCGCTCCTACATGAGGGCAAGCCAGCCCCCACAAAGCCGCGCAGTGTCATAAATCAAGTAAATGCTAATCCCTCTTATTCAAATGTATCGAGACTGATAAACTCGCGCCCGATCCCTCTCACCCCCTGGACACCGATGCCCTCGCTGCCCCTTCGCCTGTCGACGCTGCTCCTGGCCCTTGGCCTGAGCGCCTGCGACGACGCCCCGCGCTTTACCAGGCCCGAACCCGGCGAAGCCCGATCCGGTGGCACCACCACGGTGGGCAAACACGATCGCAATGCCTTCTCGCAACCCTCGGCCAACCTCTCGCCGGAACGGCGCCTGGACTTCAGCGTCGGTAACAGTTTCTTCCGCAGCCCCTGGGTCATCGCGCCTTCAACCACCACAGCCCGCGACGGCCTCGGCCCGCTGTTCAATACCAACGCCTGCCAGAACTGCCATATCAAGGACGGCCGCGGCCATCCGCCGGCGCCGGGGGCGGATAACGCGGTGTCGATGCTGGTGCGCCTGTCGATTCCCAACAACCCGATGTACGCCAATCTGATCGAACGCCAGGGCGTGGTACCGGAACCCGTCTATGGCGGACAGTTGCAGGACATGGCCATCCCCGGTGTCACCCCGGAAGGCAAGGTGCGGGTCGACTACGAAGCGGTGCCGATACGTTTCAAGGACGGCACCGAAATCGAACTGCGCCGACCGACGCTGCGCATCACCCAACTGGGCTACGGCCCGATGCACCCACAGACACTGTTTTCCGCGCGCATCGCCCCGCCGATGATCGGCCTCGGCCTGCTCGAAGCGATTCCCGAAGAAGCGATCCTGGCCAATGCCCGGCAGCAACAACGGCTGGGGGTCAACGGCCGGCCGAACCGGGTCTGGGACGATGCCCAGCGCAAGACCGTCCTCGGCCGCTTCGGCTGGAAGGCCGGGCAACCGAATATCAATCAACAGAACGTCCACGCGTTTTCCAGCGACATGGGCCTGACCACCAGCCTGCGCCCCTTCGACGACTGCACGCCGACCCAGACCGACTGCCTGCAAGCGCCCCATGGCGGCGGTCCGGACGGCGAGCCGGAAGTCAGCGACAACATCCTGCGCCTGGTGACCTTCTACACCCGCAACCTCGCCGTGCCGGCACGGCGTGACGTCGGCGCGGCGCAGGTGCTGGCCGGCAAGAGCCTGTTCTACCAGGTAGGTTGCCAGGCCTGTCACACCCCGCAGTTCACCACCTCGGCCACGGCCGCCGAACCCGAGCTGGCCAACCAGTTGATCCGGCCCTACAGCGACCTGCTGCTGCATGACATGGGCCCCGGCCTCGCCGACCAGCGCAGCGAGTTCCTGGCCGACGGCAATGACTGGCGCACCCCGCCGCTGTGGGGCATCGGCCTGACGCAGAGCGTCAGCGGCCACACCCAGTTCCTGCATGACGGCCGCGCCCGCAACCTGCTCGAAGCCGTGCTCTGGCATGGCGGCGAGGCCTTGCCGGCGCAGCAGCAGGTGCTGTCGTTCAATGCCGAACAACGCGCCGCGTTGCTGGCATTCCTGAATTCTTTGTAAGAGGACACGGACATGTTCCGCCCGAAACTGTTGTTCACCAGCCTGGCCGCCCTCGTCCTCGGCGCCTGCTCGCCCCAGGACCCGCAGGCGCTGACCTCCGCCGCGATCGCCAAGCAGGTAATCCTGCCGACCTATAGCCGCTGGGTCGACGCCGACCGCCAGTTGGCCATCAGCGCCCTGGCCTTCTGCGAAGGCAAAGAGAGCCTGGAAACCGCCCGCGCCGACTTCCTCCATGCGCAGAAAGCCTGGGCGGAATTGCAGCCGCTGCTGATCGGGCCATTGGCCGAAGGCAATCGCTCCTGGCAGGTGCAGTTCTGGCCGGACAAGAAAAACCTGGTAGGTCGCCAGGTCGAGCAACTGGTCAGCGCCCAGCCGCAGATCGACGCCGACGCCCTGGCCAAGTCCAGCGTCGTGGTCCAGGGCCTCTCGGCCTACGAATACATCCTCTACGACAGCAAGATCGATATGGCCGACAGCGCGCAGAAAGCCCGCTATTGCCCACTGCTGACGGCCATCGGCAAACGCCAGAAAGTCCTCGCCGAAGAGATCCTCTCGCGCTGGGAAACCAGCGACGGCATGCTCGCGCAGATGAGCAAGTTCCCCAACCAGCGCTACGCCGACTCCCACGAAGCCATCGCCGATCTGCTGCGAGTCCAGGTCACCGCCCTCGATACCCTGAAGAAAAAACTCGGCACGCCCATGGGCCGCCAGACCAAGGGCATCCCGCAGCCCTTCCAGGCCGAGGCCTGGCGCAGCCAGACGTCGCTGCAAGGTATGCGCGCCAGCCTGGCCGCCGCCCGGACCGTCTGGGTCGGGGTCGACAACAAGGGCCTGCGCAACCTGCTGCCGGCGGAACAGAAGCCGCTGGCCGAGAAGATCGACGCCGCCTATGCCGCGTCCCTGAAGTTGTTCGACAGCACCCAGCGCTCGCTCACCGACCTGCTCGGCGACGATGCCGGGCGCCAGCAGCTCAACGACCTCTACGACAGCCTCAACGTCGTCCACCGCCTGCACGAAGGCGAACTGGCCAAGGCGCTGGGTATCCAACTGGGCTTCAACGCCAACGACGGGGATTGATGATGTTGCGACGCCAGGCCCTGACTTTCGGCAGCCTGCTGCTCAGCGCATTGACGCTGGGCGGCTGGCGCCTGCTCCGGCAAAAAGACCAAAGCCCGCTGCTGCTCTCTGCCCGTGACGACAGCGACGGCGGGCACTATGCCGTGGGCTATCGGCTGGACGGGACGCAGGTCTTCGCCACCCGGGTCGGCCAGCGTTGCCACGACATCATCAACCACCCGAGCCAGCCCCTGGCGCTGTTCGTCGCGCGACGTCCCGGCACCGAGAGTTACCTGATCGACCTGCGGGATGGCCGCCTGCTGCAGACCCTCGCTTCACAGCCGAACCGGCATTTCTATGGGCATGCGGTAATCCACAGGAGCGGCGACTGGTTATACGCCACCGAGAATGACACCACCGATCCGGGCCGTGGCCTGTTGGGTGTGTATCGTTTCGAAGGTGAGCGTCTGGTTCATAGTGGCGAGATCTCGACCCATGGCATCGGCCCACACCAGGTGTCGTGGATGCCCGATGGCGAGACCCTGGTCGTCGCCAACGGCGGGATTCGCACCGAAGCCGAAAGCCGGGTGGAGATGAACCTCGATGCCATGGAGCCGAGCCTGGTGCTGATGCAGCGCGACGGCGCCCTGCTGAGCAAGGAAACCCTGCCCCAGCAGATGAACAGCGTGCGCCATCTGGGCGTGGCCAGTGACGGCACCATCGTTGCCGGCCAGCAGTTCATGGGACCATCCCATGAGTCCTCCGAGTTGCTGGCGATCAAGCGTCCCGGCCGGCCCTTTGTCGCCTTCCCGGTGGCCGAGCAGCAGTTGCAGGCCATGGCGCATTACACCGCCAGCGTCGCGGTGCACAGCGAATTGCGGCTGGTGGCGTTGACCGCGCCTCGGGGCAACAGCTTCTTTATCTGGGATCTGGACAGCGGCGCCGTGCGCCTGGATGCGCCGCTACCGGACTGCGCGGGCGTCGGCGCGGTGGCGGACGGCTTTGTCGTCACCTCCGGCCAGGGCCGCTGCCGTTTCTATGATTGCCGCCAGAAAGAGCTGACAGCTCAACCGCTGGAGCTGCCGGCGGGGTTGTGGGACAACCATCTGCATCTGGTCTGAATCCCGCGCCTCCAACCTGTTTACAGGGCAAAACAAATTGTATAGGGGAAAGGCTCTCCAACCTCCGTCAAATCTCTGAGGTCACATACTTTACTGGTGTGTGACAGCACCGTGATAGTGACGGTTTTATCGAGGGGATTGTGATTGAATTCAATGGTCGCCTTACCCTCTGAAAACCCATCGTCTATCATCAACATGGATATACCATCAGGGTAAAGGTTATTCTCGTCATCGGTAAGCGCACAATCTCCCCCCCAGCCCCCCCAGGAACCTGCGTCGTCTATAATCCGATCATGAACTCTCACCAGCACGCCATCCATCACCTCATAAAGCGTCCCTGAAAAGTACATATTTGCGTTGGTCAGAAATGAGAATTTCTCGGTATCGGGAATTACGATAGAACTGGATGCGGTGACGGAGGCGACTCCCTTGGTTTTACAGCCATCCTCTGATAAGTAAGACCTGCCATGAGACTTTGTGGGGTTTTTTACATTTTTCTTGCGAGCAATTTCTGCCGGTTCCTTGACCATTAAGGCCACACCTCCAATGACGTCATTATAAAGAACTGCTCGTGGGTAAACGGTTCCGTGAGGGGTCGTGGACGTATAAAAAACTTGCCCCCCATGCTGACTTATATTGAACACGCACTGGGTTGACGCCCCCTTTATCGACAACGTGAACGGAGCCGAATTATAGCTCACTCTCCGTCCGTGCTCATTCACACGTGTGCTCGCTGACAAGCGCCCTCCCGCAACCCCCGCGCCCCAACTATCAATAACAAGGTAATTCTCTGCCGGCAGTAATCTCTGATAGAGCGAAGGTGATAAAGAAAGCACTTCCCCTCTCTCGTAGTTAATAATCGAGAAGGCGGTAAGAGGTGAAACGAATGCCTCTAATTGTTTTTTCATTTTTTCATCACTCGTGCATTGGGACCTAGAGGGCTTTAAAGCTCAATGCAAAGTCATTCAGGACCCCGTTTCAGGGGATATCTTTCTGTCCCATTGAATTTAGCCGCAGGCGTCCGGTTGTCACTACTGTCATTTCTGACAGTTCAGACAAACGGCGAAGGCCTTTTTCCGGTTTTTTTCGTTAGTGTCAGCGGTGCTCTATTCAGGCTGGCGCTCGAACGCCGATGTCACTTCCCACCCAGCTCCCTCGCGGTTGCGCAAGCGCCGCCTCCACACTGACCGAGTAAGGCACAAGTTTGTCGTACGACCACGATTCCAATGTGGGAGCGGAGCTTGCCCGCGAAGAGGCCGGCACAGCCTGCTTGCCGTGGTGGTATTACACGATAACAACCTGGCGGCGCGGTATGCCGATCAGTTGGCGGTGTTGCGCCAGGGTCGCCTGTTTGCCAACGGCGCGCCCCAGGCGATTCTCAGCCCGAGGCTGTTTGCCGAAGTGTATGGCGTGCAGGCGTGGATCGAGCGCTGTTCACGGGACACCGTGCAGGTCATGGTCAACCACGCCCTGTAGCCCGAGCAGCACGCGGCTGGACACCACCGTCGCATACTCGCCATGCAGATTGCCCAGGGACATGGCATGAACCTCCTGGGCAGTGTGGGGCGTACCAAAATAGTCGGTTTTGTCGAAGGTATAGCACGCATCCTCCACCACCCAGGTCTCAAACCCGAGGTTGCCGGCCGTCCGCGCGGTCGCCTCCACGGAGTTATGGGTCGCTACGCCGACAATCACCAACTGCTCGATACCGCTCTCGCGTAGCCAAGCCTCCAACCCGGTCGCGCAAAACGCATCCGGCACCCGCTTGCGCACCAGCCGTTCGCCCTCCCCCGGCGCAAAGCGCTGCTGGAACTCGACTCCCGACTGTCCGGGCCAGAACACCGACTCCGGCGAATGCGACAGATGCTGGACATGCACAATCGGACGCGCGGTTTCACGCCAGTGTTGCAACAGCTCAAGCATGCGCGCCTCGGCCTCGGGATTGTTGCGTGGTCCCAGCCGCGGATGAAGAATGCCTTGCTGCTGGTCGATCAGGATCAACGCCGCGTTTACCTGGATATCCCTGTTCATGCCTTTTCCCTTCCGATTTATCGCTCAAAACTCGAAATAAGCCCGCCCGCTGTCTTGCGCGCCTTCCTCCTGCTCACTAACGTAGCGCCTTTACTGACGCTACCCCCCGCAGGAGCTTTGCCATGGCCTCGCCAGCCTTTTCCTTCTCTCTCAAGCAATGTGGCGTTGCCGCCGCCATGGCGGGCCTGCTCGGCCTGACTGGTTGCCAGACCTGGAACTCCCAGGACAGCCTGCCACCGACCTCCGGCGTACAGCCGATCAAGGGCCTGGCACAGAACGTCTCGGTACGCCGCAACAGCCTCGGCATGCCGCTGATCGAAAGCAACAGCTTTCACGATGCGCTGTTCACCCTCGGTTATGTCCACGCCAGCGACCGCATCACCCAGATGGTCACCCTGCGCCTGCTCGCCCAGGGCCGGCTCGCCGAAATCAACGGCCCGGACGCCCTCGACAGCGACCGATTCATGCGCGCCGTCAACCTGAAGAAAAGCGCCGGCGAGTTGTACAACGCCTCGTCGCCACGGCTCAAGCGCTTCTTCGAAGTCTATGCGCGCGGCGTCAACGCCTACCTGTTCCGCTACCGCGACAAGCTGCCGCCGGACCTGGCCAGCAGCGGCTACCAGCCGGAATACTGGAAACCGGAAGATTCGGCGCTGATCTTCTGCCTGCTCAACTTCAACCTGTCGGCCAACCTGCAGCAAGAGATTGCCAGCCTGGTCCTGGCGCAGAAAGTCGGCGTCGACAAGCTCGCCTGGCTGACCCCGGCCGCCCCGGACGAACCGCTGCCCCTGGCCGAAGCCGAGAAACTCAAGGGCATCGCCCTGAGCCAGGTCTCGGGCCTCGGCGCGCTGAACAAGGCCGCCGAGCAAGTCGCCGCGTTGAATATCCTCGGCTCCGGCACCTCGACCAACTGGGCCATCGGCCCGCAACGCGCCCGCAGCGGCAAGAGCCTGCTGGCCGCCGACCTGCAACAGCCGACCAGCGCCCCCGCCGCCTGGAACTACGTACAGATTTACGCGCCGAAGTACCGGGCCGCCGGGACCTCGATCGCCGGCCTGCCGATGCTGCTGTCCGGTTTCAACGGCAAGGTGGCCTGGAGCATGGCCGCCGTCCCGGGGGACAACCAGGACCTGTTCCTGGAAAAACTCAAGCGCCAGGGCAATGCGCTCTATTACGAAGCCGACGGCAAGTGGCTGCCGGCCATCGTGCGCAACGAAACCTACTTCATCAAGGGCCAGCGCTCGATCCGCGAGACGGTGTTCGAAACCCGCCACGGCCCGCTGCTCAACAGTGCACTGGACAACAGCGCCTTGACCGGCGGCTACGGCCTGGCCCTGCAGAGCGCCTCGTTCAAGGACGACAAGAGCCTGGATGCGTTCTTCGACCTGTCCCGTGCCCAGAGCGCCGAGAAAGCCTCGGATGCCAGCCGGGAAATCCGCGCCATCGCGCTGAACATGGTCTTTGCCGACGCCAGTCATATCGGCTGGCAGGTCACCGGGCGCTTCCCCAACCGCCGCGAAGGCGAAGGCCTGTTGCCGTCGCCGGGCTGGGACGGCCGCTTCGACTGGGACGGCTACGCCGACGCGATGCTCCACCCTTATGACCAGGACCCGGGCCAGGGCTGGCTGGGCACCGCCAACCAGCGCACGGCGGCGCGCGGCTACGGCATGCAACTGTCCAACGCCTGGTACTACCCGGAACGCGGCGAACGCCTGGCTGAACTGGCCGCGGCCGGCAAGCAGGACAGCCGCAGCACCATCGCCATGCAATACGACCAGAGCACCACGTTCGCCAACAAGCTGAAGAAGATGTTCGAAGCGCCAGGCATGGCCTTGCCGCTCAAGCAGGCCATCGACGCCCTGCCGGAAGCCGAACGCGGCAAGGCACGCGAAGCCCTCAGCCGGTTGATGGCGTTCGACGGCAGGCTCAGCGCGACCTCGGCCGACGCCGCGCTGTACGAACTGTTCCTGCAGGAAAGCATGAAGCAGATCTTCCTCGACAAACTCGGCCCGGAAAACGGTCCGGTGTGGCAGGCCTTTGTCGCCAACGGCAAGCTGTCCTACTCGGCCCAGGCCGATCACCTGCTGGGCCGCGAGGATAGCCCGTTCTGGGATGACAGCCGCACGCCACAGAAAGAAGACAAGCCGGCGATCCTGGCCCGCAGCCTGGCGGCGGCGATCAGCGCCGGTGACAGCCTGCTGGGCAGCAATCACAAGGCCTGGCAATGGGGCACGCTGCACCGTTATAGCTGGAAGAACGGCGCCGGCCAGGTGATTCGCGGACCGATCCAGGCCGGCGGCGACCACACCACGCTGAACACCTCGGCCTATGCCTGGGGCGGCGGGAACTTCGATGTCACCCAGGTGCCCGGCGTGCGCATGATCGTCGACTTCGGCCAGATCGAACCGATGAGCGGCCAGCAGAGCCCCGGACAGTCCGGCAACCCGGCCAGCCCGAGCTACGCCAGCGGTATCGATGGCTGGCTGAAGGCCCAGTACGTCAGCTTCCCGATGCAGCAGCAGAACTTCGACAAGGCCTACGGCACCACGCGCCTGACCCTGACGCCCGGCAAGTAACACTCCACGGCCGGGTCCGGCCTGCCAGCGATGGCCTCATCGCTGGCAGGCCGGTTCCTAAAGTTACGGATGTCACCCTTCCCGCCGCGTAACTGCACTCTTTTCTCACTCGCGGACGCACCAATATTGTGCAATTTATTTCAGCCGCCCAATTTCGGGCATGATTAGCTGGCTCGGAGCCATATTCCTGCCTTTTAAAACACTTGTTCGTGACTCTGGTTCGGAAATTGCTACTTTTATCAGGTCATACGCGTTCCAGTAACAGTACTCAGTGCGCCACAAGCGCTCATATTGGTTTTTAGGGAATAAATAATGAAAAAAGCATTGCTGACCCTTTCTGCACTGGCTCTCTGCATGGCCGCCGGCTCCGCTATGGCCAAGGAATACAAGGAACTGCGCTTCGGCGTCGATCCTTCCTACGCGCCATTCGAATCCAAGGCCGCAGACGGCAGCCTGGTCGGCTTCGACATTGATCTGGGCAACGCCATCTGTGCCGAGCTGAAGGTCAAGTGCAAATGGGTCGAAAGTGACTTCGACGGCATGATCCCGGGCCTGAATGCCAACAAGTTCGACGGTGTGATTTCGTCGATGACCGTGACCGAAGCCCGCGAGAAGGCCATCGACTTCTCCAAGGAGCTGTTCTCCGGCCCGACTTCCCTGGTGTTCAAAAAGGGTGCGAACTTCTCCACGCCTGAGTCCCTCAAGGGCAAAACCGTGGGCTACGAGCAAGGCACCATCCAGGAAGCCTACGCCAAGGCCGTACTGGACAAGGCTGGTGTGACCACCAAGGCCTACGCCAACCAGGACCAGGTTTATGCTGACCTGACCTCCGGCCGCCTCGACGCTTCGGTGCAGGATATGCTGCAAGCTGAACTGGGCTTCCTGAAGTCGCCAGCGGGCGCCGGCTACGAAGTCAGCAAGCCGATCGACGATCCGCTGCTGCCGGCTAAAACCGCGGTCGGTATCAAAAAAGGCAACAAAGAGCTGAAAGCCCTGTTGGATAAAGGTATCGACGCGTTACACAAAGATGGCAAGTACGCGGAAATCCAGAAGAAGAACTTTGGTGATCTGAACCTGTACAGCGGGAAGTGATCCCTTGGCGCCCCTCGCCCGAGGGGCGCCTTTTCGACTGCCAAAGGTCTGATTTTTCATGTTCGACAACCTCCTGCAAATTCTGGGGCTTTCGGCCTTCAGCCTGAAGGGCTTTGGCCCGATCCTGCTGCAAGGCACCTGGATGACCGTCCAGCTCTCCATCCTCTCGCTGCTGGTCAGCGTGCTACTGGGCCTGCTCGGCGCCAGTGCCAAATTATCCAGCTTCAGCCTGTTGCGCATTCCGGCCCAGCTCTACACCACGCTGATTCGCGGGGTGCCCGACCTGGTGCTGATGCTGCTGATTTTCTACAGCCTGCAAACCTGGCTCTCGACCCTGACCGATGCCATGGACTGGGACTACATCGAGATTGACCCGTTTGCCGCCGGGGTCATCACCCTGGGCTTTATCTACGGTGCCTATTTCACCGAAACCTTCCGTGGCGCGATTCTCGCCGTGCCACGCGGACAGCTTGAAGCCGCCACCGCCTATGGCCTGACCCGGGCCCAGCGGTTCCGCTTCGTGACCTTTCCGCAAATGATGCGCTTCGCCTTGCCGGGGATCGGCAACAACTGGATGGTGATCCTCAAGGCCACCGCGCTGGTCTCGATCATCGGCCTGGCCGACCTGGTCAAGGCTGCCCAGGACGCGGGCAAGAGCACTTATCAACTGTTCTACTTCCTGGTACTCGCCGCCTTGATCTACCTGCTTATTACCAGTGCTTCGAACTATGTCCTGCGCTGGCTGGAACGCCGCTACGCCGCGGGCGCCCGGGAGGCCGTGCGATGATCGAACTCCTGCAGCAATACTGGCGGCCGTTCCTCTACAGCGACGGCCAGCACATCACCGGCCTGGCCATGACCCTGTGGCTGCTCAGCGCCTCGATCTTCTTCGGTTTCCTGGTGTCGATCCCGCTGTCCATCGCCCGGGTCTCGCCCAAGCGCCGCATCCGCTGGCCGGTGGAGTTCTACACCTACCTGTTCCGTGGCACGCCGCTGTATATCCAACTGCTGATCTGCTACACCGGGATCTACAGCCTGGAAGCGGTCCGCGAACAGCCGCTGCTGAACTCGTTCTTCCGCGATGCGATGAACTGCACCATCCTGGCCTTCGCCCTGAACACCTGCGCCTACACCACGGAGATCTTTGCCGGGGCGATCCGCAGCATGAACCACGGTGAAGTCGAGGCGGCCAAGGCCTATGGCCTGAGCGGCTGGAAGCTCTACGCCTATGTGATCATGCCCTCGGCCCTGCGCCGCTCGTTGCCCTATTACAGCAACGAAGTGATCCTGATGCTGCACTCCACCACCGTGGCGTTCACCGCGACCATCCCGGACATCCTGAAAATCGCCCGGGACGCCAACTCGGCGACCTACATGACTTTCCAGTCGTTCGGTATCGCCGCGATCATCTACCTGACGATCACCTTTACCCTGGTCGGTCTGTTCCGTCTGGCCGAGCGCCGCTGGCTGGCCTTTCTCGGCCCGGCACACTAGGACTCCAGAGCATGCGTCATCTGACTCACGAGCTGCTGGCTCCCCTGCCGGGCACGACCCGGCAGATTCACAGCTTTCATTTCGGTCCGTCGCGGTCCGCGGGCAAGATCTACATCCAGTCGTCCCTGCACGCCGACGAACTGCCCGGCATGCTGGTGGCCTGGCACCTCAAGCAACGCCTGGCCGAGCTGGAACAGGCCGGCGCCCTGCGCAGCGAAATCGTGCTGGTACCGGTGGCCAATCCGATCGGCCTGGAACAGGTGCTGATGGACGTGCCGCTGGGGCGCTATGAGCTGGAAAGCGGGCAGAACTTCAATCGCTGGTTCGTCGATCTGAGTGACGAGATCGGCAACCAGATCGAAGAGCAACTCAGCGACGATCCGGCGCACAACCTGCAACTGATCCGCAGCCACCTCAAGACCGCCCTGGCGGCGGAGGTGCCGGCGACCCAGTTGCAATCCCAGCGCCTGGCGTTGCAACGACTGGCCTGCGACGCGGACATGGTCCTGGACCTGCACTGCGACTTCGAAGCCGTGGCCCATCTGTACACCACGCCCGAAGCCTGGCCGCAGGTTGAACCGCTGGCCCGTTATATCGGCTCGCAAGCCAGCCTGCTGGCGACCGATTCCGGCGGCCAGTCGTTCGACGAATGCTTCACCCTGCTCTGGTGGGACCTGCGCCAGCGCTTCGGCGACCGGTTCGCGATTCCCCAGGGCAGTTTTTCGGTGACCGTGGAACTGCGCGGCCAGGGCGATGTGAATCATCCCCAGGCACGTCTCGACTGCCAGGCGATCCTCGACTACCTGACGCACTTCGGCGCCATCGCCGGCGAGCCCGCGCCCTTGCCGGAGCTGCCGCACCCGGCAACGCCGCTGGCCGGTGTCGAGCCGGTGAGCACGCCGCTGGGCGGGCTGCTGGTGTTCAGCGCCGTGCCGGGGCAATACCTGGAAGCCGGAGAGTTGATCGCCGAGATCATCGACCCGCTCAGCGACCGCGTCACCCCTGTTCATTGCAGCGCGGCGGGCCTGCTCTATGCCCGCTCGCTACGCCGCATGGCCACGGCCGGCATGGTGATTGCCCATGTCGCCGGCCGCGAAGCCTATCGCAGCGGCTATCTACTTTCTCCTTGAGGTGCCCATGTACAAACTGACCATTGAAGGCCTGCACAAGAGCTATGGCGAACACCAGGTGCTCAAGGGCGTCTCGCTCAAGGCCAAGACCGGCGACGTGATCAGCCTGATCGGCGCCAGCGGCTCGGGCAAGAGTACCTTCCTGCGCTGCATCAACTTTCTCGAAACGCCCAATGACGGCGCCATGAGCCTCGACGGCCAGGCGATCCGCATGGTCAGCGACAAGCACGGCATGCGCGTCGCCGACGACGCCGAGTTGCAGCGCCTGCGCACCCGCCTGGCCATGGTGTTCCAGCACTTCAACCTGTGGAGCCACATGAGCGTGCTGGAAAACATCACCATGGCCCCGCGCCGGGTGCTGGGGGTGAGCAAGAAAGACGCCGAGGACCGTGCCCGTCGCTACCTGGACAAGGTCGGCCTGCCGGCGCGGGTTGCCGATCAGTACCCGGCATTCCTGTCTGGCGGCCAGCAGCAGCGCGTGGCAATTGCCCGGGCGCTGGCGATGGAGCCGGAAGTGATGCTATTCGACGAACCGACCTCGGCGCTGGACCCGGAGCTGGTGGGTGAAGTGCTCAAGGTGATCCAGGGGCTGGCCGAGGAAGGCCGGACCATGATCATGGTGACCCACGAGATGAGCTTCGCCCGCAAGGTTTCCAGCCAGGTGCTGTTCCTGCACCAGGGGTTGGTGGAAGAACAGGGCGCGCCGGACGATGTGTTGGGCAATCCGCAGAGCGAGCGGCTGCGGCAGTTCCTCAGTGGCAATCTGAAGTAATCGAAACGGCTCTTCAGCCGTGCGCCGCCGGCCATGGATAGGCCAGCCACGTCTCCAGGCGCTTGGCGAAGCGGCCGCTTTCCATATCCTGGTGCAGCCACTGGTCGACATACTGCTTGAGCACGATGTCACGGGGCAGCAACACGGCCTTCTCGGAAAAATCGAAAGGTTGGTCCGGATGCACCGCGCACAGCTCGGGATGCAGTTTCTGCTGCACCCGGGTCTCCACCGCGTCGGTCATCATCAGGTCGGCCTTGCCGTCGACGATCTGCTGGAAAATCGTCACATTGTCCGGATGCACGAGGATCTGCGCCTGCTTGAGGTTGGCACGGGCGAACTTCTCGTTGGTCCCGCCGGGATTGACGATAGCCCGGACATTCGGCCGGTCGATCTGGGCCAGGGTCTGGAAGTCCTGCTGCCGGGAGCAGAGGGTGATCGGCGTCTTGCCGTCACGCTGGTAAGGCTGTGAGAAAAACGCCAGCTTCTGGCGCTCCATGTTCACCGAGATTCCGCTGATCGCCAGGTCGAACCTGTCGGCCAGCAGATCGCCCATCAGCGTCGGCCAGGTGGTCGGCACCAGTTCCAGCTTGACCCCCAGGGACGCCGCCAACCCTTCGGCCAGCTCGATATCCAGGCCGATAAAACCATCCGCATTCTTGTAGCTGAACGGTTTGTAGTCACCGGTGGTGCCAACGCGCAATACGCCCTGCTGAACGATACGGTCAAGTCGGCTGCTGGTGGCTTCCTGTTGGGAAACAGCGCTACTGGTCAGCGGCTGTGGCGCGGCAATGGCAGTGCCGGTCAGTAACAACCCGGCGAACAAGCAGCGGGAAAAATACGCGGGAATGGCAAACGTCATGGGTGGCCTTTTTTTCTGGGTCTTGGCCACAGCTTTGTATCGTATAGATGATCGAGAGTCGACACCGTCCTGCAGGAGCATGGCTTACCTGCGAAATGGCCCTTGAGGCCGCCAAAAAAGTCGCTGGCAAGCCACGCGCCTACAGGAGTCGCGCTCGATCGAAGCCCGTCGAAAGGCCAAAACAGGGCTCAGGCGTCGGGAGAAGGCGTATTGTCGGGAATGAGCGGCTCGCCGTTATCGGGCGGCTGGGTGGGCGTGGTGGGCTCGGAGGGTTGCGGCGTATCCGGATCAGGCTGCCCCGGGATACCCGGAATGCCGCTGGTCATGCCCTGGGGATGCGCCAGCAGCGACCAGGCCAACAGCCCCACTTGATTGGGTTCAAGTTTCGCCAGTTGAGCGCTGATACTTGGATCGTTCTTCATGGGGGGTACTCCTGAGCGTGGAAGCCCGGTCTGTCTTGCACAAACCGGGACAGTGCGCTCAGTAGAGTACACCCGCGCCGAAGAATTCCCTGTTTCGACGCGCCCTTCGTCAGGTGCGCGGCAGGGTCACGCCACGCTGGCCCTGATACTTGCCGCCACGGTCCTTATAGGACACTTCGCATTCTTCGTCGGACTCCAGGAACAACATCTGCGCCACGCCCTCGTTGGCGTAGATCTTCGCCGGCAGCGTGGTGGTGTTGGAGAACTCCAGGGTCACGTGGCCTTCCCATTCCGGTTCCAGCGGCGTGACGTTGACGATGATCCCGCAACGGGCGTAGGTGCTCTTGCCCAGGCAGATGGTCAGCACATTGCGCGGAATACGGAAGTATTCGACGGTGCGGGCCAGGGCGAAGGAGTTGGGCGGAATGATGCAGACGTCGCTCTTCACATCGACGAAGCTGCCCGCGTCGAAGTTTTTCGGATCGACGGTCGCCGAATTGATGTTGGTGAACACCTTGAATTCGTCGGCGCAGCGCACATCGTAGCCATAGCTCGAGACACCGAAGGAAATCACCCGGTTGTCGGCTTCGCCACGCACCTGGCGCTCGACGAAAGGCTCGATCATGCCGTGTTCTTGCGCCATGCGGCGAATCCACTTGTCCGATTTGATGCTCATGGCGGGTGTCCTGATATAGCGAGGTGGAGAAATTCTGTCCGGCATCTTACCGGGGTGCGCCGCCGGGTTAAAGCGCCGACGCCGCTTCTCGCGATGACGTTGTCCCCGGGCCTGACAAATCGGCTATTTGAGCGGGGTTGTCCCCCTGGCCGAGCGCCGTCAGTCACGAAATAGGAGAAACCTTGGTGAAGACCATTGGCACGTCTCGGAAAGTGGGGTATGGTGGCGCCACTGTGCTGCTTGTGTCACTGAGAATCTCTACACGATGTTGAATTTCGATCCAACCATCTCCAAGAATTTTTCCTGCTCTTTGCACTCAGTCTCGGCCAGGGCTTTTCCTGAGTCGCAGTTAACTTTGTCCAAGGAGACATCAAATGTCTAATCGCCAAACCGGTACCGTTAAGTGGTTCAACGATGAAAAAGGCTTCGGCTTCATCACTCCACAATCCGGTGACGACCTGTTCGTACACTTCAAAGCAATCCAATCCGACGGCTTCAAAAGCCTGAAAGAAGGCCAACAGGTTTCTTTCATCGCTACCCGCGGTCAGAAAGGCATGCAAGCTGAAGAAGTTCAAGTTATCTAACTTGTACTGATCCAGTAAAAAAGCCCCGCCCTCAAAAGCGGGGCTTTTTTGTGCCCGGGTGTTTTTGCCAGCTTGCGCCAGGTACCGGGACCTAGGCCAACCCAGCGTACGACACAAATCCTGTAGGAGCCGGCTTGCTGGCGATAGCGGTTTATCTGGCGACCATGATGTCGACTGTCAGATCGCAATCGCCAGCAAGCCGGCGCCTACAGGGACCGCGCTGCGCCTCGATTGAGGCGCAACGGCATCAATCGTCGCTGATGGTGATATTCGGCATCGCCTGGCTGGCCGCTTCCTGCAACACGATCCGCGCGCCCACATGCCGTGCCAGCTCCTGGTAGACCATGGCGATCTGGCTGTCCGGCTCGGCGATCACCGTCGGCTTGCCACCATCGGCCTGCTCACGGATCAGCATCGACAACGGCAACGAAGCCAGCAGCTCGACACCATATTGGCTCGCCAGCTTCTCACCGCCCCCCTCGCCGAACAGGTGCTCGGCATGACCGCAGTTCGAACAGATGTGTACCGCCATGTTCTCCACGACACCCAGCACCGGGATATTCACCTTGCGGAACATCTCCACGCCCTTGCGCGCATCCAGCAAGGCCAGGTCCTGGGGAGTGGTGACGATCACCGCGCCGGCCACCGGAACCTTCTGCGCCAGGGTCAGCTGGATATCGCCAGTCCCGGGCGGCATATCGATCACCAGGTAGTCCAGGTTGCCCCAGTCGGTCTGGGTCACCAATTGCAACAAAGCCCCGGACACCATCGGACCGCGCCAGACCATCGGCGTGTTGTCGTCGGTTAGGAAAGCCATGGACATCACTTCCACGCCATGGGACTCGATGGGCACGAACCATTTCTGGTCCTTGATCTTCGGCCGCGCGCCTTCGGCGACGCCGAACATGATGCCCTGGCTCGGCCCGTAGATATCGGCGTCGAGAATCCCCACCCGAGCCCCTTCGCGAGCCAGCGCCAGCGCCAGGTTGGCCGCCGTGGTCGACTTGCCCACCCCGCCCTTGCCCGAGGCCACCGCCACCACGTTCTTCACGTTGGCCAGGCCCGGAATCTGCGCCTGGGCCTTGTGCGCGGCGATCACGCAATCGATCTCGACCTTGGCCGAAGCCACGCCGTCCAGGCCTTCGACGGCCATCTGCAGCATCTGCGCCCAGCCACTCTTGAACAGGCCGGCGGCATAACCCAGCTCCAGCCGGACCGTTACGCGATCACCCTGGATATCGATGGCCCGCACGCAGCCGGCGCTGACCGGGTCCTGGTTCAGATAAGGGTCGGTGTACTGGCGGAGGACGGCCTCCACCGCTGCGCGATTGACTGCGCTCATGGGCAACTCCCGAAAAAGACTGAGTAAAACAGGCAGCTATCCTAACCGTTCTGAAGCGCAGAGACATTCCACAAGGGGTGAATTATGTGCGCCGGGGCTTTATAGTGGCCGATCTCCGTTTCACTTCAAGTAGCCGAGCCCCATGTCCGAGCCACGCCAGATCCTCGTCACCAGCGCCCTGCCCTATGCCAATGGTTCCATTCACCTTGGCCACATGGTCGAGTATGTCCAGACGGACATGTGGGTGCGCTTCCAGAAGCACCGCGGCAATCAATGCATCTACGTCTGCGCTGACGACGCCCACGGCTCGGCCATCATGTTGCGCGCCGAGAAGGAAGGCATCACCCCGGAACAGTTGATCGCCAACGTCCAGGTCGAGCACAGCGGCGACTTCGCCGACTTCCTCGTGGAGTTCGATAATTTCCATTCGACCCACGCCGAGGAAAACCGCGAACTGTCCAATCAGATCTACCTGCGCCTGCGCGACGCCGGGCATATCGCCACGCGTTCGATCACCCAGTATTTCGACCCGGAAAAGCAGATGTTCCTGGCCGACCGCTTCATCAAGGGCACCTGCCCGAAATGCGGCACCGAAGACCAGTACGGCGACAACTGCGAGAAATGCGGCGCCACCTATGCACCGACCGACCTGAAAGACCCGAAATCGGCGATTTCCGGGGCGACGCCGGTGCTCAAGGATTCCCAGCACTTCTTCTTCAAGCTGCCGGACTTCCAGGCCATGCTGCAAACCTGGACCCGCAGCGGCACCTTGCAGGACGCCGTGGCGAACAAGATCGCCGAATGGCTGGATGCCGGCCTGCAACAGTGGGACATCTCCCGCGATGCGCCGTATTTCGGCTTCGAGATCCCGGATGAGCCTGGCAAGTATTTCTACGTCTGGCTGGACGCGCCGATCGGCTACATGGCCAGCTTCAAGAACCTCTGCGCACGGCGTCCGGAACTGGACTTCGACGCGTTCTGGGGCAAGGACTCCACCGCCGAGCTGTACCACTTCATCGGCAAGGACATCGTCAACTTCCACGCCCTGTTCTGGCCGGCGATGCTCGAAGGCGCGGGCTACCGCAAGCCGACCGGGATCAACGTGCACGGCTACCTGACCGTCAACGGCCAGAAAATGTCCAAGTCCCGCGGCACCTTTATCAAGGCCCGTACCTACCTGGACCACCTGTCACCGGAATACCTGCGTTACTACTACGCGGCCAAGCTGGGCAAAGGCGTCGACGACCTCGACCTGAACCTGGAAGACTTCGTGCAGAAGGTCAACTCGGACCTGGTGGGCAAGGTAGTCAACATCGCCAGCCGTTGCGCCGGGTTTATCCACAAGGGCAATGCCGGTGTGCTGGTGGCCGGCAACGCCGCGCCGGAACTGACCGACGCCTTCCTCGCCGCCACCCCGAGCATCGCCGAGGCCTACGAGGCACGGGATTTCGCCCGGGCCATGCGCGAAATCATGGGTCTGGCCGACCGCGCCAACGCCTGGATCGCCGACAAGGCACCCTGGTCCCTGGCCAAGCAGGAAGGCAAGCAGGATGAAGTCCAGGCCGTCTGTGCCGTGGGCATCAACCTGTTCCGCCAGTTGATCATCTTCCTCAAGCCGGTGCTGCCGCTGCTGGCCGCCGATGCCGAGGCCTTCCTGAATGTCGCGCCGCTGACCTGGAACGATCACGCCACCTTGCTCGCCAACCATCAGTTGAACGAGTTCAAGCCCTTGATGACCCGTATCGACCCGGTAAAAGTACAAGCCATGACCGACGCCTCGAAGGAAGACCTCACCGCCAGCCAGACCGACACCGGTAGCGCCGCCCCGCAAGGCAACGGCGAGCTGGCCAAGGACCCGCTGTCGGCGGAAATCGACTTCGACGCCTTTGCCGCCGTCGACCTGCGCGTAGCGCTGATTCTCAAGGCCGAAGCCGTCGAAGGCGCGGACAAGCTGCTGCGCCTGACCCTGGATATCGGCGATGAGCAACGCAACGTGTTTTCCGGGATCAAGAGCGCCTACCCGAACCCGGCCGAACTGGAAGGTCGCCTGACCATGATGATCGCCAACCTCAAGCCACGGAAAATGCGCTTCGGCATCTCCGAAGGCATGGTGATGGCGGCCGGCCCCGGCGGTGAAGAAATCTACCTGCTGAGCCCGGATACCGGCGCAAAGCCAGGCCAGCGGATCAAGTAACCGTCCGCCCCTGCTCGCGGGCCATGTGCATTCATGGCCCGCGATGTCGCAAAACTGGTACGCAGTCCCTCCTTGCCGGATAATCAGTGTTGTTCGCTAATCCGGCATGATCATGATCGATTTTGTTTTTCCCCTCGTCAGCGCAGCCCTGCTCAACAATTTCGTGTTGCACTGGCCCCTGGGCGTCGATCCACTGCTGCAGGCCAGGCCAGACGCCGCCGGCGAACGCCTGGCACTCCACGCGCTGGGAATTGCCACCAGCACCCTGATGCTGATCACAACGCTGATCAGCCACAGCCTCTACCACTATGTGCTGCTGCCCCAGGGTCTGGAGGCCTTCAAGCTGTTCGTCTTCCTGCCCACCAGCGTATTGCTGATCGGCCCGGTCCTGACCCTGCTTGCGCGCTGCCTGCCACGCCTGCCGTTTGCCGGACTCACAACGCTGCTGCTGGGCAATGCCGGCATCCTCGGCTTGAGCCTGCTCAACGCCGCCAATGACCAGGGACTGGCCCAGGCGCTCCTCACCAGCCTGGGTGCCGGACTGGGTTTCTGGCTGGTCCTGAGCCTGTTCAACGACCTGCGCCAGCGTACTTTCCACGAGGAGGTTCCATTACCCTTTCGCGGCCTGCCGATCGAGCTGATCGGCGCCGGTTTGATGGGCGTGGCTTTCCTCGGTTTCACTGCATTGGTCAAACCATGAGCCTGATTCAACGTATCGATGCCCTGCTGCCGCAGACCCAATGCGGTAAATGCGGGCACCCGGGCTGCAAGCCCTACGCCGAAGGCATCGCCCAGGGCGAAGCGATCAACAAATGCCCGCCGGGCGGTGGCGAAACCATTGCCGCCCTGGCCGAACTGCTGCACGTGCCGGTCCTGCTGCTGGATCCGGAACGCGGCAGCGCCCCGGCCCAGGTCGCGTTTATCCGCGAGGCCGAGTGCATCGGTTGCACCAAGTGCATCCAGGCCTGCCCGGTGGATGCCATTGTCGGCGCAGCCAAGTGGATGCACAGCGTGATCGTCGACGAGTGCACCGGCTGCGACCTGTGCGTGGCGCCCTGCCCGGTGGATTGCATCGAAATGCATCCGCTGCCCATCGCCCAGGTCGTGCCGGTGGTCGGCGGCCTGGCCAACAGCACCGAAGAACGACAGGCGCGCACGGAAAAACGCAATCGCGCCCGGCGGCGCTTCGAAAACCGTAACGCCCGGCTGCACGCCGAAGAACAGCGCAAGCAGGCCGAACGCCTGGCCCGTACGCAGCGTGCGGCGCAACCCGAGCCCGTTGCGACCAACCCGGTGCAGGACGCCATTGCGCGGATCAAGGCGCAGAAAGCCGAGGCCGCCGACGCGGCCCTGAAAAAAGCCAAGATCACTCTGGCCATGAGCCGGGCGCAGTTGAACAAATCGCTGAAAGCTTTCGGCCACCCGCCCATTGCCGAACAGGCCGCGCAACTGGTGCTGCTGCAAGAGCAATTCGAGGCGGCGGAACAGGCCCTGCGCGACGCCGAGAAAGCCCATGCGGCCCCTTGAAACGCCAGACGAACGCACCCGCCAGGCCATGCAATGGGTGTTGCTCGCCACCTTGCCTGGAATCGCGGTGCTGCTCTGGCTCACGGGCTGGGCCATCCTGATCAACCTGCTGCTGGCCGGTACCACCGCGCTGGCGGCCGAAGCGCTGGCCCTCGGTTTGCGTCGCCGTCCGGTACGCCCCGCGTTGATGGACGGCAGCGCCCTGGTCAGCGCCGTCCTGCTGGCCATCGCCCTGCCGCCCTATTGCCCCTGGTGGTTGACCGTCACCGCGGCGGCCAGCGCCTTGCTGTTGGGCAAACACCTGTATGGCGGGGTGGGGAAAAATCCATTCAATCCGGCCATGCTCGGTTATGCCCTGGTCCTCGTCAGCTTTCCCGGCACCATGACCCATTGGTCGATCAACCATGGCCTGGACCTGCTCGGCGGCCTGCAATCGGTCTTCGGTGTGCATCTCGACGGGCAGCCGGACGCCTGGGTCCAGGCCACCGCACTCGATACCCTGCGTATCAACAAAAGCCTGACCATGGACGAGCTCTTTGCCGGCAACCCCGCGTTCGGGCATTTTGGCGGCAAGGGCAGCGAATGGCTCAATCTGGCCTTTCTTGCCGGCGGCGCCTTTCTGCTCAGGCAAAAAGTCTTCAGTTGGCATGCGCCGGCGGGGATGCTGGGCAGCCTGTTTATCCTCAGCCTGCTGTTCTGGAATGGTTCCGGCTCGGATTCCCACGGCTCGCCGCTGTTTCACCTACTGACTGGCGCGACCATGCTCGGTGCATTTTTCATCGTCACCGAGCCGGTCTCCGGCGCCAGAAGCCCCAGGGCACGCCTGCTGTTCGGCATCGGCGTCGGCACGCTGACCTACGTGATCCGCACCTGGGGCAGCTACCCCGATGGCGTGGCCTTTGCCGTGCTGCTGATGAACCTCGCGGTACCGTCCCTGGAACGCCTGACGGCCAGCCCTGTGAAGGAGCCGACAGCATGAACAGAACCGCCTCGGCACTTATCCTGCTGGCCATCGCCGGGCTGGGGATCGGCCTGACCTGGCAGGCACGGCAACACGCGTGGCCGCGGGTCCAGGAGCAACGCGAGGCGATTGAAAACCGCAGGCTGCTCGATGTTTTGCCGCCAGGGCAATACCAGAACCGCCCTCTGTTGCTGGAGGCGCCGCAGCAACCCCACAGCCTGCTGATCAGCGCCGTCCTGATGCTCAAGGATGGACAACCGGCAGCGGTTGTCCTGCAAAGTCGGACCCAGGGTTACGCTGGCCCGCTGGAACTGATGATCGGGATTGGCGCCAACGGCAGGTTGCTCGGGGTCAAGACCTTGTCGCACTCGGAAACACCCGGGCTGGGAGCAAAAATCGCTGACCCGGGTAATCTCTGGTGGCGACAGTGGTTGGGCAAATCCAGTGCGGATACCCCCGATAACGACTGGAAACTGAAAAAAGATGGCGGGCAATTCGACCAGATCGCCGGCGCAACGATCACCTCCCGCGCCGCCGTCGACGCCATTCATGATGCCCTGCGCTACTTCGATGAACACCTGGCGCCACTCATGGGGACAACCGCTCATGAATAGACCCGCGATGTTCCAGGGAACGTTGGTCCTGGCGCCGTTGCTCGGTGCCAGCGACTCGCTGCTCAAGGCGTTCTCGATCGGGCTCCTGAGCCTGATCACGATCAGCGCCTATGGCTTGTTGAGCCGGGCTCTCAAACCCTGGATTCACCCGGGTCTGGCCGCGCTGGGCGGCATCCTGCTCGCCGCCACCCTGGTCAGTTGCCTGTCCCTCGGCCTTCAGGCCTGGGCCTGGGAACTGCACCAGGCCCTGGGCATCTACCCGGCCCTGATCAGCCTGCAATGCCTGCTATTGGAACGCCTGGGAGCATTCGAGCGCCGTCACCTGACGACCAGCGCCACCCTGCTCGCCAGCCTCGGGGTAGGCCTGCTGCTCATGGGAGCGCTACGAGAACTGCTGGGTAACGGCACCTTGCTGGATCATATGCGCTGGCTGGTCCCGAGCGCGAGCGAGCTGCCACGCCTGTGGACCACCCAGGACGGGCTGCACCTGGCCAGCCTGACGCCGGGGGCCTTTATCCTTCTGGGCCTGCTGCTGGCCGCCAGGCAGGCCTGGAGCCAGCGCCAGCCAGCCAAGCCGGGCCCAACCTCAATTTCAAAGGAATCCACCGCCCCATGAACGCCGCCAAACGCCTGGAGATCTTTCGCAGATTCCACGAAGACAATCCCGATCCCAAGACCGAGCTGGCTTACTCGAGCCCCTTTGAACTGTTGATCGCGGTGATTCTCTCCGCCCAGGCCACCGACGTCAGCGTGAACAAGGCGACCGCCAAGCTCTATCCCGTTGCCAACACCCCACAAGCCATCCACGCCCTCGGGGTCGAAGGGCTGTCGGCGTATATCAAGACCATCGGCCTGTTCAACAGCAAGGCCAAGAACGTGATCGAGACCTGCCGCCTGTTGGTGGAAAACCACGGCGGCGAAGTGCCGCAAACCCGCGAGGCCCTGGAAGCCCTGCCCGGCGTCGGCCGCAAGACCGCCAATGTGGTGCTCAACACCGCGTTCCGGCAGCTGACCATGGCCGTCGACACGCATATTTTCCGGGTCAGCAACCGCACCGGCCTGGCGCCAGGCAAAGATGTGGTGGCGGTCGAGAAGCAATTGATGAAGTTTGTACCCAAGCCTTACCTGCTCGACGCCCACCACTGGTTGATCCTCCACGGGCGTTACGTCTGCCAGGCGCGCAAACCGCGTTGTGGCAGTTGCCGGATCGAAGACCTGTGCGATTACAAGGACAAGACCTCGGACGATTGAGGCGCTATTGGTTTTATTGATGAGGCGATTGAAAAAATCTTTTTTACCAGACGGGCATTTATCGATATAAGGGGCGCCAACGGCAGTCTTAGCCCGGAGTTATGTTTATGAGCACCGACAAAGAGCAACTGGACGTAGAAGACGACTTCATCGCTGCCGAAACCGAGGACAGCGAACCCGTGGTGGAAGTCGCCAAAACCAACCTCAGCAAGCGCCGCACCATCGATAACCTGCTGGAAGAGCGCCGCCTGAAAAGGCAATTGGCAGATTATGATTTCGACTTGTAATTAACATGCGCCCACTCAAAAGCCTCCTTTGCGGAGGCTTTTCGGTTTATAGAGGTGTCGTTGTTCACACGGAGCATCATCGATGCCGCACCGGCGGCCCTCTCCTGCCGGCTAAATACCAGGGGCTCTCCTTGTCGTCCCTGCTGCCTTCCCCCTTCTCCAAGCGTCCTCTGCCAAATGCCAGCCGTTAAACCAGACCGTTGCGCTGTGCCAGCTCGATCAGGTCAACCAGCGAGCGGGCATTGAGCTTGAGCAATAAACGCGTTTTGTAGGTACTGACGGTCTTGTTGCTCAAGAACATGCCATCGGCAATTTCCTTGTTGCTCTTCCCTCTCGCCAATTGCTGCAACACCATCATTTCACGGCCGGAAAGCCGGTTGACCATATCGGCCTCGCTGGCATTCCCCAGGCTGGAGCGCACCGTGTGCAAGGCCTGGTTGGGGAAATAGCTGTAGCCGGATAGCACCGCCTTGATGGCGCTGAGCATTTCAGTCAGGTCCTGCTGTTTGCACACATAACCCGCGGCGCCGGCCTGCATGCAACGCATGGAGAAATGCCCCGGGGCCTGCGAGGTCAACACCAGAACTTTGAAAGAAAGTCCCATAGACGTTAAACGGGCAATGACTTCCAGCCCGTCCAGTTTGGGGATCCCGATATCGAGTATAACAATGTCCGGCGCATGTTCCCGCGCCAGCTGTAAAGCATCTACACCGTTATCCGTCTCCGCAATGACTTCGTAGCCATGACGTTCCATCAGCATACGTACAGCAAGACGAATGACGGGATGATCATCCACGATCAGCACTTTATTCATGGGCAAGTCCAATTTTCGCTGTTCGAATTTTCAGAGTCAGCACAATAGCCTAGTCATACCCTCCTGGGCATAGCGCCTCCACCGGGCAGTACCAGCCAAAGACATTCCCTACAAACAACAGAGATTTGCCCTACAAAAAAAGCACCATCATAAAAAGTGCAACGCCTCAGAGGACAACCAGTCGTCCGGGCGCCATACAGTCCATGATAAACACCCCTCCCCGGAAGAGTTTCATTATGGCCCCAGCAGAACGACATCCTCTTGCTTCGTTTTGCCGGTTTCAAACATTAGAACGCAAGGCGATGGTGTGTCTAATGGATTTCTGCAACAAGAAATAATGCATCCCTGTGCGGCAAGCCCTGCCCTGGCCGCCCCCCCCCGCGCTCGTTGCCTGGACAGGTGACACCCGTGTCCATGGGCCACACGGGGCCAGGCTTGGGAAGTGGCCATAAAACGCTCCGGCATACACATAAGTAAAGACCGCATTATCAAAAAGATGTTTATTCTAAGATTCAGTCACCAGAAACGTTTGACAACTTGCATGCGCTCTTCGCGCGCCCCTACACAATCTGCCCCGAGTCGTTCAACCTCCATATCGCCCGGCCCTCAGCATTAACAGCCGTAAAACCTCACACTTTAAAAACGCCAATCCACAACCGATAAAAAGAACAGGAAATGGACTACACCCCGCCAAGAACGCTTACCTTCAATTCTACAAGCATCGCCCGAAAGCCCCCCCTCTGACTTGATCCTTTCCTGGCGGGCTGCAAACTCGATACTTGCTGACTCACTTCAAGACCTTCGAACACCACCCAATCGTTTATTCAATTCCTAACATCGAATGACATTAGCAAAGGTCTATCCTACGACTCGGACGAGCAGGCCATATATAATGAACGACCACACCTTCAAAAAGCATCTCAGCCCACACAAACCTCTGGATCTTGACCTGGATCTGGCCATAGACGACTTCCTCAAACGCGGCGGCACCATTGATCGCGTGCAAGGCCCGGTCTGCGAGCAAGCACCGCCGGACACTGGTGATCACGCCCCCACATCGGAGGAAGAGGAACAGGAAAGAGCCCGCAAAACCGAACTGCTGCGCGAGCTGATTACCAAAGGAGCGGGCATCTGCGCCCTGCAGTACTCGCTCAAGATGAACAAGAACGAGATAAAGCGCATGGCCCGGGAAAACGGTCTGAAGATCGTCCAGAGCCGCTCGCTGCACCTCACTCGAAAATGCCGGGCGTCGCACTCCGCCACCGCGGAGTTCGCCCAGGATGCGATAGCCGGACATGCCATGCACTATTGCGCGCTCGGTTACACCGCCATCGAAATCGCACAAAAACTCGACCTGACCGTGCGCCAGGTCTGCGAACTCGGGAAAAACTACCGCTTCGAACTCAATCACCGCAACGACCATCGGGATGAATAATACCGTCCCGGCGGCAAAAAAAAGCCCCGGCCAGTGGCCGGGGCTTTTCAGGGCAACAACCGATCAGAACAAGCGACGGCCTTTGTTCGCCGCAATGCGCATGCGCAGCGCATTGAGCTTGATGAAGCCGGCCGCGTCGGCCTGGTTGTAGGCGCCGCCGTCTTCTTCGAAGGTGGCGATGTTGGCATCGAACAGCGACTCGTCGGACTTGCGGCCGGTGACGATGACGTTGCCCTTGTACAGCTTCAGGCGAACCACACCGTTCACGTGGGCCTGGGAAGCATCGATCATCTGCTGCAGCATCAGACGCTCAGGGCTCCACCAGTAGCCGGTGTAGATCAGGCTGGCGTACTTGGGCATCAGCTCGTCTTTCAGGTGAGCGACTTCGCGGTCCAGGGTGATCGACTCGATCGCCCGGTGCGCGCGCAGCATGATGGTGCCGCCCGGGGTTTCGTAGCAGCCGCGGGACTTCATGCCCACATAACGGTTCTCGACGATGTCCAGACGACCGATACCGTGTTCGCCACCGATACGGTTCAGGGTCGCCAGCACGGTGGCCGGGGTCATTTCGACGCCGTCCAGCGCGACGATATCGCCGTTGCGGTAGGTCAGTTCCAGGTACTGCGGCTTGTCAGGCGCGTTCTCCGGGGAGACGGTCCAACGCCACATGTCTTCTTCGTGCTCGGTCCAGGTGTCTTCCAGCACGCCGCCTTCATAGGAAATGTGCAGCAGGTTGGCATCCATCGAGTACGGGGATTTTTTCTTGCCGTGACGCTCGATCGGGATGTTGTGCTTTTCAGCGTAATCCATCAGCTTTTCACGGGACAGCAGGTCCCATTCACGCCACGGAGCAATGACTTTCACGCCGGGCTTGAGGGCGTAGGCACCCAGTTCGAAACGGACCTGGTCGTTGCCCTTGCCGGTAGCGCCGTGGGAAATGGCGTCGGCGCCGGTTTCGTTGGCGATTTCGATCAGGCGCTTGGCGATCAGCGGACGCGCAATGGAAGTACCCAGCAGGTACTCGCCTTCGTAGACGGTATTGGCACGAAACATCGGGAACACGAAATCGCGCACGAACTCTTCGCGCAGGTCGTCGATGTAGATCTCTTTCACGCCCATGGCTTGCGCCTTGGCACGTGCAGGTTCGACCTCTTCGCCCTGACCCAGGTCAGCGGTGAAGGTCACCACTTCACAGTTATAAGTATCCTGCAGCCACTTGAGGATCACCGAAGTGTCCAGGCCGCCGGAATACGCCAGAACGACCTTGTTTACGTCGGCCATGCCATCACTCCACGGGGTTGTACGGAAAGGCGTCGATTCTAACGCTCAAACCGGTGGATTTACAGAGGCGCGACAGCTTAGGACGGCAAAGCGACAGATAATGTCGAGGCGGCGACGAAAACAGCCGCTTCAGGAGGTCTTCGCGGCACTCGCCGCATTGGCGACAGGCGCGGGAGCAGGAGCCGGCGCGGACTTCTCGGCGACCGGGACACGCTCCAGATGGATATTGACCCGGCGATTCTTCGCCCGGTTGGCCGCACTGTTGTTCGGCACCAGCGGATAACGTTCGCCGTGGAAGCGCATGACAATCTCCGATTCGGGGATGCCATTGGCCTTGAAGAAGTCCATCACCGCCAGCGCCCGGCGGCGTGACAGGTCACGGTTGGCCAGGCGATTGCCGGCATTGTCGGAGTGCCCGTCGAGCTCGATATGGTTGACGGTCGGGTCGGCCTTGATGAAGTCGAGCATCACCTGCAACTCGGCCTTGGCCTGGGCATCGAGGTCGACGCCGGTGCCGGGAAAACCGATCTGCGCCTGTTTCACTTGCTCGAAATTCTTCGGCAGCAGTTTCGCGGTGCACTCCTGGTAGTCGCTGTAGGCCTTGCTGAACTTCACCGGCAGCAGGCGTATTTCCGAAACGCCACCGTCTCTGGAGTAGTGACGAACCAACGGGCTGCGGCCCTCCATCAGGCCACTGACCAGACGCCCGGCCTGGCCCTGGGAGCTGTTAAACAGCACATCGCCACTGCCGATCTGCACCGAGCCCAGGTTGATGTCGCCGCGCCCCGGCTGCCACGGTGCCGCAGCGGCCAGCAGGGTCGCCGAACCGCCACCGAGTACGTGGTTGTAGGATTTCAGGCGAAAGATCACCTGCTCGCCGGCCCGGCGCACGAACTCACCGGCACCGAAGTCGGTGATCGGCTGGCTCAGCCGACACTCGAACTTGTCCCCTTCCACCTTCCACTCGATGCTCTCCAGACGGGTCTGGAAAGTCATGGCCATGGCGGGCAGGCTGGCGAACATACTGAGCAAGGCTAAATAACGCTGGCGCACGGGAGGCTCCACTGAATGTCTACATCGTCAAGACAGGCATGCCGATTCCACGCCCTACCTCTGTGGTATCGGTTGCCCGTGGCAAAACTTGATAGCGAGTGCCTGAGGCCGTCTTTTCCGGTAGCATTCCCTTCAGTTCGACCCGCCTGGAATCCCCAATGTCCGACCGCCTGACCCTGCTGCGTCCCGACGACTGGCATATTCATCTTCGCGATGGTGCTGCGTTACCCCACACTGTCGCGGATGTTGCGCGCACCTTCGGCCGCGCCATCATCATGCCAAACCTGCTGCCACCGGTGCGCAACGCCGCGGAAGCCGACGCCTATCGCCAGCGTATTCTCGCTGCGCGCCCGGCCGGCAGCCGCTTCGAACCGTTGATGGTGCTCTACCTCACCGACCGGACCCAGCCCGAGGACATCCGCGCCGCCAAGGCCAGTGGTTTCGTCCACGCCGCCAAGCTCTACCCGGCCGGCGCGACCACCAACTCGGACTCCGGCGTGACCCGCATCGACACGATCTTCCCGGTCCTGGAAGCCATGGCCGAAGTCGGCATGCCACTGTTGATCCACGGTGAAGTCACCCGTGGCGAGGTCGATGTGTTCGACCGCGAAAAACTCTTCATCGACGAGCATATGCGCCGCGTCGTCGAGCGTTTCCCGAGCCTGAAGGTGGTGTTCGAACACATCACCACGGCGGATGCGGTGCAGTTTGTCAGCGAGGCCCCGGCCAACGTCGGCGCGACCATTACCGCCCATCACCTGCTGTACAACCGCAACCACATGCTGGTGGGCGGTATCCGCCCGCACTTCTACTGCCTGCCGATCCTCAAGCGCGGCACGCACCAGGAAGCCCTGCTGACGGCAGCGACCAGCGGCAATCCGAAGTTTTTCCTCGGCACCGACTCGGCGCCCCATGCCCAGCACGCCAAGGAAGCCGCCTGCGGTTGTGCCGGCTGCTACACCGCCTATGCCGCGATCGAGTTGTATGCCGAAGCCTTCGAACAGCGCAATGCGCTGGACAAGCTCGAAGGTTTCGCCAGCCTGCATGGCCCGCGCTTCTACGGCCTGCCGGCGAACACCGAACAGATCACCCTGGTCCGTGAAGAATGGACCGCCCCGACCAGCCTGCCATTTGGCGAGCTGTCAGTCATCCCGCTGCGCGCCGGTGAAAAACTGCGCTGGCGCCTGCTGGAGAAAACGCTGTGAGTGAAGAGCATTTCGACGACGAACAAGAAGGCAATGGCGGCGGTACCGGTTCCCGGCACCCGATGGCCGCACGCTTTCGTGGCTACCTGCCGGTTGTCGTCGATGTCGAGACCGGAGGTTTCAACGCCGCCACCGACGCCCTGCTGGAAATCGCCGCGACCACCATCGGCATGGACGAAAAAGGCTTTGTGTTCCCGGAGCACACCTATTTCTTCCGCGTCGAACCGTTCGAAGGCGCCAATATCGAAGCCGCTGCCCTGGAGTTCACCGGGATCAAGCTCGATCACCCACTGCGCATGGCGGTCAGCGAAGAAGCCGCACTGACCGACATTTTCCGTGGTGTGCGCAAGGCCCTGAAGGCCAACGGTTGCAAACGCGCGATCCTGGTCGGTCACAACAGCAGCTTCGACCTGGGCTTCCTCAACGCCGCCGTGGCGCGGCTGGACATGAAGCGCAACCCGTTCCACCCGTTCTCCAGCTTCGACACCGCCACCCTCGCCGGCCTCGCCTACGGCCAGACCGTATTGGCCAAGGCCTGCCAGGCGGCCGATATCGACTTTGACGGACGCGAAGCCCACTCGGCCCGCTACGACACCGAGAAGACCGCCGATCTGTTCTGCGGCATCGTCAACCGCTGGAAACAAATGGGTGGCTGGGAAGACTACAACGACTGATCCGGTCGACGAAGCAATCCCCGCCCATAAAAAAACCGGTCATCAA
>NZ_JALJES010000016.1:0-195863 GCF_023242525.1 Pseudomonas sp. MWU12-2319 | reverse complement strand
TTCGGCGGGGTTTTTTGTGTACGCGGGAAAAACCGGCGATGCCTGGCGTCGGCCAAGGCCGGTGCGGTCTCAATTGGAAATCACATTCTTGCCGGCACCCTTGGCGCGATACAGGGCCTGGTCGGCCCGGCCCATCAGTTCGGCCATGGGCTCGTCGGCGTGACGTTCCACCACCCCAAAACTGATTGTCAGTGAGTTCAAGCCCAAGGGGTTGCGTTGCAGCAGGCGCTCGCGCATTCGCTGTGCCAGGTTCATGGCGGTGGCGAGAGGGCTGTCCAGCAGGACCAGCATGAATTCGTCACCGCCCCAGCGCGCCAGCAGATCAGTGTCGCGCAGGCAGCCCTGGAGTGTTTGCGCGACCTCGACCAGCACCCTGTCTCCGCCTTGATGCCCGTGGCGGTCATTGATGAGCTTGAAGTCATCGATATCCATGGCAATCAGCGACAGCGCCTGGCGAAAGCGCCCGGCGCGCTGGCACTCCCGGGACAGGATCCTCTCCAGGCAATAGCGATTGGCGACCCCGGTCAGCGAATCGCTCTCGGCCAGGCGGCGGTTTTCCTCGAGCTGGGCCTGCAACTGGCGATTGACCCGTGACAGCTCGGCAGTCCGCTCGGCGACGATGGCCTCGAAGGAGTGGGTACGGGCCTCCAGTTGTTCGAGCAGGCGCCGTTGGTCTTCGAGACTACGGTGGGCGCCGATCATCCGGGCGACCGAACCGTCAGGATTGCGGGCGATCACATAGCCGCGGTCTTCGACCAGGATATAGTCGCCGCTGCGGGTGCGGCAGCGGTACTCGGCGTGATAACCCAGGGTGCGTTCATTCAGATGGTCATCGAAATGTGCCATCACCTGTGGGTAGTCGTCGGGATGAATCACGTTTTCCCAGGTGAAGACGCTGTTCGGCAGGCTATTGGGGGAGTAGCCGAGCATTTCGTACCAGCCGGGGCTGCGGTAGACCAGGCCGGTATTGGCATTCCAGTCCCAGACGCCATCGCTGACCAGTTCAAGGATCGCGTGCACAACGTCTTCGTTGATATCGCCGAGTTGGCTGTTCCAGGGTCCGCTTTTGGATGGTTCGACCATCGCTGCTCACTCCTTTGGCATTGATTTCGGTGTCTCAGGCCAAAAGCGGGGACGCAACGGTCTATGGCACGGTAATACTGTACCGTTTGTTGTGGGAAATATAGATGTAGAGCCCTGGCTCTCGGGGTTTTCGAGGTGTTTGGCGCAATGGGGGTGATCCGCATAGGCATGGGCAGTGAAGGCGCGGGCGATGATTTTCCTGGGGCTGGCCTGCCTGCGGGCTGGGGCGGCGGATTTGAGCCCGTCTGCGCAGTTGCCGGTCTGGCAGGGGCGTACCTTGTCCCGCGACGAGGTGCTGGGGTATGCCACGCTGCTGCGCGGCGAGTTCTGGCAGAAGAAAGGGGCGCTCGAAAAAGCCCTGGCGGATTACCGTAGCGGAACCCGGCTTTATCCGCACTCGCCCAAAGGCCAGAACAACCTGGCCTGGCTTATTGCGAGCACTGAAATCTTCAAGGGGGCAGCGTTCCAGGCTGAAGCTCTCACCGCTGCGCAACGGGCGATGGCGCTGCAACCCGATGCCAATACGCTGGAGACCCTGGCCTGTGTGCGGGCCAGGAGCGGTGACTTTACCGGGGCGATCGCGGCTGAGAAGCAGACATTGGCGCTGAAACCGAAGGATAAGTATTTCACGGCGAGAATGGCTGGATTTCGTCAGATACCCGCCAGGGACTGTGTAGGCATTTAGATCGAAGCATGCAAGCCGCCTAGTGGCGATTCCTCTTCTTACATCCTATTGCGGCTGCGACGGACTTACTGCGTTTCAAGGGAAAGCTAATGTCGCTCTGTCGTTGCACGTGCAGCGATCAGGTCTGATAAAGCGCTGGTGGATAACGCTTTCCTGGCGCTTGTTGGCGAGTGCGGGCGTTTCTGCTAGTATCCAGATGGATACTTGATGATTTTGAATTACGTTGTTCAGCAAACGCAGAGTTTTTCGCACTGGCATTCATCCGTACGTGATTTGCGCGCCAAGGTGGCAATTGCCCGTCGCATTGATCGCGTCGCCGCGGGTAATTGGGGTGATGTGAAATCGGTGGGTGAGGGCGTATCCGAGCTACGAGTAGATGTCGGTGCGGGCTATCGTGTGTATTTCACGGTGCGCAACGGTGTGGTGGTCATCCTGCTGGCTGGGGGTGACAAGTCTTCACAGGTTGCCGACATCCGACGAGCAAAGAAACTGTCACAGGAGGTTTGAATATGAGCCAAGCTCTCATCGCATTTGACATGGCTGCGTTGCTGGATAGCGACGAGGCTATCAGTGAGTACCTGTCCCAGGTATTGGCCGATAGAGATAGCGATGAATTTCTTCGCGCGATTGGATATGTGGCCAAAGCGAGGGGAATGGCGCAAATAGCCAAGGACTCGGGGCTCGGGCGGGAAAGCCTCTACAAGACTTTTGCGCCTGGTTCGAAACCACGTTTCGAGACGGTGCTCAGGGTCATGCATGCTTTAGGAATAGATTTGAATGCTCATGCGCGAGCCTTGGTTTAGCTTCGACCCCTCCATGATCAGAATGTCTCTCGCTGCTGCGTGATGTCATTTTTACGGTCGTTATCCAAGAAACCTTCCAGCAGGTTTCCCGCATTCGAATCAAAAAAGGCAGGCCCATCCCCAGGCCAGCCCTCACCGCGACTGACCTCGAAACGCACCTGCCTCTTTTCATTCGCCGCCGCTCCCACTCAGCGGCGGATCGTCATTGCTGTACGACGCTATACCCGGCAAACGCCGTCTGCTGCTGAATCGCCGTGACGATGTTCTGACGGGTGGCCGGCTGTTCGTTGCCTTCGTTGTCGACAAAGGTTTCGCTCAGCAACTCGGCCAGGTCGCCGTGGCCGGCAAAGGCAAAGCCGAGGAATTCGAATGCTTCGCGGTCGGCATTGGCCTTGCTGCGCGGTGTGCGCAGCGGGAAGTTGACGCTGGTGTCGTCCTTGCTGATGACAAAGACCGGCGCCTCTTTCTTGACGCGTGCGGCCTTGCCCTTGCCGGCGCTGGGGTTGCTCAGGGCCTGGTGAGTCTGGTTCAGCACCTTGAGCGCCAAGCCATAGACCAGTTCCTGGAACGCCGCGTCGTCCTTGTAGCTGGAGAGAATCCGGCTGATCGGGAATTTCGTGCTCAGGTCTTCCAGGGCCGCGATGTCGGCCGCCTCGGCGTCCTTGAGTTGCTTGAGCTGGCCCATGAGTTCGTAGGCTTTGTCGTCGTCGAAACGGTCGTGGGCCTGGCGGATCGCCAAGCGCAGTTCGCGAATCTGGTCGCTCTCTTTCGAGGTGTGGAAGGCGTCGAGAACCATCTCGCTGATGTTCTTGGCCTGGGGCACATGCTGGGAAAGATGGATGGCGTTTTCGTATTCGCCCTTGGCGGACAAGGAGGTTACGGCTTCATCGGTATGGGAATCAGGCATCGAAATTTCGCTATTTCAGTGTCATTTAACTGGGGTGAGGCTCGAAAGGCCGGGGCATTTCAGGGCGCCTAATCTATTGGACCCACGCGCCAATGTCACGGCTCAACCGGTCAGCGGTCTCGGAAGAAGGAAATTTACCAGTGAAATGAGGTGGTTGGCTTTGCTCGCCAATTTATTGGCGATGGTCGGTTTTTATTTGATGAAAATCTATTGGACAACAAAATAATGGCGCTATCAAATTGATACTGCGTGGGGAGGGAGCAATCCGGGAATAACGGGCAATGGAATGTAGAGCTAGTCGAGTGCTTGTCCCCTTACATTTTTGAGTTGAACCTAATTGTACGAAGGGACACCTACATGCACCGTTCAGATGACATTGCGAATCTGTTCAATCGATTCGGGGGGAGTGTCGAGAGCTACCGGGAGATCGAGCCCAGCTACGACTACATCGAAGACACGGCGCCTGTCGTATCCGAAGTCCCGATGCCGGAGTCGCTGACTGCCAGCCTCGACCCTCAGCCCACTGAACCCTTGGATGTTTTCCCGTCGTCCTCCATGGCGCTCGTCGGCTCCACGCCGCTGAGCCGGCTGCTGGTGGAAATCGAACAACAGCGCGGCGGCGTGTCTACTGCGCAGCCTGTTGGACAGGGTGCGCCAAAGCTCAAGGCCAAGGTCATTGTCCTGGTGTCGGCCAAGGGTGGGGTGGGCAAGAGCACCCTGGCCGCCGTCCTGGCCTGTGGGATCAAACGTTCGGGCGGGCGCACGCTCGCGCTCGATCTGGACCCGCAAAACGCCTTGTGCCTGCACTTGGGCGGCAACGAAGACTGGCCAGGCATTGCCCAGTCCGAGAGTGCCGACGAAGATTGGCAGCCGCTGATCCACAAGGGCTTTTCCGGTAGCCGTTGCCTGGCCTATGGCGTGGTCGGCGAGCCGCAGCGTCGGAGCCTGGAACAGCGCCTGGAAAACGATCGTTTGTGGCTGGCCCGTCACCTGGCGCAGCTTGGCCTGGATGAGCAGGACACGCTGTTGATCGACACCCCGCCCGGGGCAACGGTCTACCTGGCCCAGGCGCTGGAGATCGCTGATGTGGTGCTTGGGGTGACCCTGGCCGATGCGGCCGCCTACACCAGCCTCAATCAATTGGACCGGCTGCTCGCTCCCTACCTGCAACGGGAAAATCCCGCGCAATACAAAGTTGTGATCAACCAGTTGGACACGTCCCGCCAGTTCAGCCTCGACCTCTGCGAAGTGCTGAAAAAAAGAACAGGACAGCAGCTGTTGGGGGTGATCCGCCAGGATCATTTCATCAGCGAAGCCTTGGCGTACGACCGTAATCCGCTGGCGCATACCCCAAGCACCCGAGGCTGCCAGGACGTCCTCGACCTCTCAGGTTCGCTGTGCGAACTGCTCATGTACGGTACGCAAGAGTCCTCTTTGTCATGACCCGCGATCCCAACCTCACGCCCCATCTCCCGGGGCGCTCTGAACTGCGTCTCAACGCCTGGCTGGAGCGTTTCAACCAATGGCCGGGGGCGCTGCGCAAGGCGCTGATCGCGGGCATTTCGCTGATTGGCGGGCTGTTGCTGATCAGCATCGTCAGCGCACCGCTGGACCTGTACAGCCAATGCCTGTTTGCCGCGCTGTGCTTCGGCCTGGCCTTGCTGGTCAAGCGCATGCCGGGGCGCTGGCCGATCCTGTTGCTGATCGTGCTCTCGCTGGTCGCCTCGTTGCGCTACATGTACTGGCGCCTGACCGAGACCCTCGGTTTCGAAGGCTGGCTGGACATCGCCTTTGGCTATGGCCTGGTGCTGGCGGAAATCTACGCCCTGGTGGTGCTGGTCTTCGGTTATGTGCAGACCGCCTGGCCCCTGCGTCGCCGCCCGGTACTGCTCACCGGCGACCCCAGCGAATGGCCGACGGTGGATGTGTTCATCCCCACCTACAACGAAGCCCTGAGCATCGTGAAACTGAGCATCTTCGCCGCCCAGGCGATGGATTGGCCCAAGGAAAAACTGCGGGTGCATGTGCTCGACGATGGTCGTCGTGACGAGTTCCGACGGTTCTGCCAGAGCATCGGCGTCAACTACATCACCCGTGATGACAATGCCCACGCCAAGGCCGGCAACCTCAATGCCGCTCTCAAGGTCACCGACGGCGAGTACATCGCCATGTTCGACGCCGACCATGTGCCGACCCGTTCCTTCCTGCAGATCGGCATGGGCTGGTTCCTCAAGGACCCACAGCTTGCGATGTTGCAGACGCCGCACTTTTTCTTCTCCCCGGACCCGTTCGAGAAGAACCTCAAGACCTTCCGTGCCGTGCCCAACGAAGGCGAGTTGTTCTACGGCCTGGTGCAGGATGGCAACGACCTGTGGAACGCCACCTTTTTCTGCGGCTCCTGCGCCATCCTGCGGCGCCAGCCATTGGAAGAAATCGGCGGCGTGGCGATCGAGACCGTTACCGAGGATGCCCACACCGCCCTCAAGCTCAACCGCGCCGGTTACAACACCGCCTACCTGGCGATTCCCCAGGCCGCGGGCCTGGCCACCGAAAGCCTGTCGCGACATATCAGCCAGCGCATCCGCTGGGCCCGGGGCATGGCGCAGATCTTCCGCCTGGACAACCCGTTGATGGGCAAGGGCCTCAAGCTCGGCCAGCGGGTCTGCTACGCCAATGCCATGCTGCACTTCTTCTACGGTTTGCCGCGCCTGGTGTTCCTCACCGCGCCCCTGGCGTACCTGATCTTCGGTGCGCAGATCTTCCACGCCTCGGCGCTGATGATCACCGCCTATGTGCTGCCGCACCTGTTCCACTCGAACCTGACCAACTCCTGTATCCAGGGGCGCTTCCGCCATTCGTTCTGGAACGAGGTCTACGAGACGGTGCTGGCCTGGTACATCATGCCGCCAGTACTGATGGCGCTGATAAAGCCCGGCTTTGGCGGTTTCAACGTCACCGACAAGGGCGGGATCATCGACCAGCAGTTCTTCGACTGGAAGCTGGCCCGGCCCTATATCGTCCTGCTGGTGCTGAACCTCACCGGGCTGGGTTTTGCCGTCCACCAATGGATCTGGGGCGATCCCGCCACCGCGATCACGGTGCTGATCAACGCCCTCTGGACCCTCTACAACCTGATCATCACCAGCGCCGCGGTGGCGGTGGCCAGTGAGTCGCGGCAGATCCGCGCCGAGCCGCGGGTCAGCGCCGAGTTGCCGGTCAAGGTTGAACTGCCCGACGGCACCCCGGTGTATGGCATCACCCAGGACTTCTCTCAGCGCGGGCTCGGCATCAAGTTGCCGGCGGGCACTACGGTCACGGCCGGTGAGCGGGTGCGAGTGACACTGTTTCGCAACGCCGCGACCTGTGAGTTCGACACCACGGTGGTGTTCAGCAAGGGCCAGTACCTCGGCGCGCTGTTCGATCCGTTGACCCTGCGCCAGCAAAGCGAACTGGTGCGCATGACCTTCTCCCGTGCCGACACCTGGGCCACCAGTTGGGGCAACGGCAAACTCGATACACCGCTGTCGGCCCTGCGCGAGGTCAGTGCCATTGGCCTGATCGGCCTCGGCACGCTGGTCAAGGCGCTGTTGCTGCCGACGCGCCGACGCCCGGCCGATCAGCCGACGCTTGTTCGCCCAGCCGTACCGGCCAGAAAAAACGCCCCTTTGAACCCGCTCGTACCTCTTATGGATAAGTCATGACCCCTACACCGTTGACCCGTAGCGCCCTGCGTTGCACTCGTCGTCCGCTGATGCTCCTGGCTTCGTCCGCACTGTGCCTGGGGGGGCTGGTCCATAACGCCTGGGCCGAGACCGCCGCAACGCCGCCGATGGTGCCGACGAATGTCGCGCCACAGCCGCCGGCCGGCAGTTACAGCCACAGCCTGACCCTCAAGCAGTTGGGACGCCTGGACACCATGAACCTGCAGGGCGTGGAAGCGGCCGACAGCGTCAGCTTCAACGTCCGCGCCGACGAGGTGGTCAACAGTGCGCAACTGCTGCTGCGCTACAGCTACTCGCCGGCGTTGCTGGCCGACCTGTCGCAGATCAACGTGCTGGTCAACGATGAGGTGGCCGCCAGCCTGGCGCTGCCCAAGGACGGTGCCGGCAAGCCGCAAGAGCAGGTGGTGAATATCCCGGCGCACCTGATCACCGAGTTCAACCGCCTGCGCCTGCAATTTATCGGGCACTACACCATGCAGTGCGAGGACCCGCAGCACAGCAGCCTGTGGGCCAAGATCAACAACAGTTCAGAGCTTGAGCTCAACGTGTCGCCGATCTCGCTCAAGGACGATCTGTCGATCCTGCCGCTGCCGTTTTTCGACCGTCGCGACTCGCAGCCCTTGAACCTGCCATTCGTGTTTGCCAAGGCGCCGGATCACGCCGCCCTCGAAGGCGCCGGTGCGCTGTCGTCGTGGCTGGGCGCCCTGGCGGCTTATCGCGGCGCCAGTTTTACCAGCAACGTCGGGCAACTGCCGGACAAGGGCAACGCCGTTGTCCTGGTCGAGAGCAAGGACGCCGTGCAGTTGGGTGGGCTGGCGATTCCCGCGCCGAAGGGCCCGACGGTCACCCTCGTGACCCATCCCGGCGACCCCCATGCCAAGCTCCTGATCGTCGCCGGTCGCGACGGCGCCGAGCTCAAGCTCGCGGCCTCGGCCGTGGCCCTGGGCAGCAAGGCGCTGGAGGGCAACAGCGTGCTGATCGAGCATCTTGATTCGCTGAGCCCACGCAAACCCTATGATGCGCCCAACTGGCTGCCGTCCGATCGTCCGGTCAAGCTCGGCGAGCTGCTCGATCCGAAGCTGTTCAGCGTGTCCGGCTACAACCCGGGGCCCATCGGCATACCGCTGCGCTTGCCGCCGGACATGTTCAACTGGCGTGAAGAAGGCGTCCGGCTGGACTTGAAATACCGCTACACCCCGCAGCAGGAATCGAGCAATTCCTCCTTGCTGGTGAGCCTGAACAACACCTTCATGAAGTCGATGCCCCTGCCTTCGATGAAGAGCCTGGGCGGTGCTGAAAGCCTGCTGACGCTGCTGCAGAAAGATGAAAGCCTGCCCCGCGAATCCGTCGTCCGCATCCCCCTGGGTTCCGCCGGCGCGCAGTCGCAATTGCAGTTGCGCTTCATGTTCGACTACATCAAGCAGGGCGAATGCCGCGACATCATCATCGACAACATGCGTGGGCTGATCGACCCGGATTCGACCCTCGACCTGACGGGCTACAACCACTACATCGCCTTGCCGAACCTGGGCGTGTTCAATGACAGCGGCTTCCCGTTCACCCGCCTGGCCGATCTTTCGCAGAGCGCCGTGGTGCTGCCCGACGGCAGCGGGCCGGCGGAGTGGGGCGCCTACCTGACCGTGCTCGGTCGCTTCGGCGACTCCACCGGCTACCCGGCCACGGCCGTGCAGGTGGTGGATGCCGCGCAGGTGCAGTCGGTCAGTGACAAGGACCTGCTGGTGCTGGCTTCGGGCGACAACCAGCCTTTGCTCAAGCAGTGGATCGACCGTTTGCCGGCCGGTGTCTCGGGCGACAACCATCGCTTCTCGCTGTCCGACCTGACCTTGCGCGTGCGCCAGTGGATCAGCCCGGACCCTGCGGCCAACCAGCGCAAACCGACCTTGACCGTGAGCTACAGCGGTCCCCAGAGCAGTACCTACCTGGCCGGTTTCGAGTCGCCGCTCAAGCCCGGTCGCAGCGTGGTGGTGATTGCCAGCGGCAAGCCTGAAGGCTTGGCCGAGGCCACGGCCGCGATGATCGGTGGCGACGCCTACAAGGACAGTCTCCAGGGCAGCCTGGCGGTGGTGCAGGGCAAGGAGATCACTTCGCTGGTGGCCGACGAGCAGTATTACGTCGGTGAGCTGAACCTGTTCAAGCGCGTGCAATGGCTGCTGTCGCAGAACATGCAGTGGATGCTGCTGGTGACCGTGCTGGGCCTGTTGCTGGTAGCCAGCCTGCTGTATCTCGCCCTGCGTGCCCGTGCGAAGAAGCGTCTGTCATGATCTGGCGTCGAACCTTGCTGTCCCTGGCGCTGCTGGTGCCGCTGGTCGCGCGGGCCGAGTCCTGCTCGTTGCAGAACTGGCCGCTGTGGAAAGACTACGCCGAGCGTTTCGTGCAGAAGGACGGGCGCATGCTCGGCTCGAGCATGGACCCCAACCAGAGCAGTTCCGAAGGCCAGGCCTATGGGATGTTCTTCGCCCTGGTCGGCAACGATCCGCTGACCTTCGAGGAGCTCTGGCATTGGACCCGCGACAATATGGCCGGGGCCAATATCGCGCAGAACCTGCCCGGCTGGCTGTGGGGCCCAACGCCCACTGGCACCTGGGGTGTGATCGACACCAACTCCGCCAGCGATGCCGATCTCTGGATCGCGTACTCGCTGCTGGAGGCCGACCGTCTGTGGCACAAGCCCGAGTACCGTACGGACGCCCAGCGGATTCTGAACAACCTGGACAAGACCCTGGTGCGCAACATTCCGGGCCTGGGCAAGATGCTCTTGCCGGGCCCGGTCGGCTACGAGCATCCGGACCAGCTCTGGCGCTTCAACGCCAGCTATACACCGATCCCGTTGCTGCGACGCTTCAGCCAGGAGAGCCCGTCCGGGGCCTGGAAGGACATCGCCGAAAGCACCGCGAAGATGATTGCCGACAAGAACATGAACCGTTTCGGCTTTGTGCCCGACTGGGTCGGTTATCGCGGCACGGACGTCAACAAGGGCATGTTCGTGGTCGATAAATTCACCTCGGCCCAGGGCAGCTACGACGCCATCCGCACCTACCTGTGGGCCGGCCTGACCTCGCCTGCCGACCCGCTGGCCAAGCCGATCCTCGACAACCTCGACGGCATGGCCCAGTTCGTCGCCTCCACCGGCGTGCCGCCGGAAAAGGTCCAGGTGGTCACCGGCGTTACCGAGGGCATCGGCCCTTACGGTTTCTCCGCGTCCCTGGTGCCGTATCTGCGGGCCAAGGGCCTGCCGTTGCTGGCCGACCAGCAGCAGCGCATCGTCGACGAAGCCATCGCGCACTATAGCAATCCGGCCGATCCGGCCTACAGCCAGCACCAGTATTACCATGTGATGCTGAGCCTGTTCTCACTGGGCTGGAGTGAAAAACGTTATCAGTTCAACAAGGACGGTACCTTGAAAGTGTCCTGGGAGGCTCCATGCGCCAGCAAACCCTAGCCCTGGCGGTGTGCGCCGCGCTGGCGGCCATGCCCGGCCTGGCCGCCGAGACCGGCAACCCGCAGTCGCTGCTGATCCAGCAGGGCTACTACTGGCAGGCCAAGGAGCATCCCGATCGGGCCGCGGAGGCCTGGAGCAAGTTGTTGAACCTGTCCCCCGAGCAGCCTGACGCGCTCTATGGCCTGGGCCTGATCGACCTGCAACAGAAACGCCTGGACGGTGCCCGCCAGTACCTGGCGCGGTTGCAGGCGATCAAGCCGTTGCCAGGCCTGGCCTTGCAGTTGGAGCAGGATATTGCGCTGAGCCCGGGCGACAAGCAGCAACTGCTGGAAAAGGCCCGCGAACTGAGCGACGCCGATGAGCGCGACAAGGCGGTGGCGGTGTACCGGCAGTTGCTCGATGGCCATCAGCCGCAAGGCTTGATCGCCCGTGAGTACTACAACACTCTGGGCTTCTCCACTGGTGGCTGGCCCGAGGCCCGCGTGGGGCTGGAGCGGTTGCGCCGGGAACGTCCCGACGACGCGATCCTCGACTTGTTCCTGGCCTTGCACCTGGCGCGTAACTCCGACAGCCGCCCGGAAGGCATCCGTGCCCTGGCGCGGCTGTCGCACAACCCGGATATCGGCGGCAATGCCGATGAAACCTGGCGTTTCGCCTTGCAGTGGCTGGGGCCGCCCTCACGCGACCAGGTGTCGTTGTTCCAGCAGTATCTGCAGGCACACCCGGACGATGCCGAGATCCGTGCGCTGATGGACAAGGGCATCGCCCAGGGCCGTGGTGGTTCCGGCTGGCAGCGCGACCCGCAGGTGGCCCGTGGTCTCAAGGCCATCGATGCCGGCGATATCGCGGGTGCCGAGCAGGCCTTGCAGGCCCGTCTCAAGGAGCGTCCCAACGATTACGATGCCCTTGGCGGCATGGGTATCGTGCGCCAGCAACAGAAGCGTCTGGGCGAGGCCGAAAGCTACCTGATACAAGCCACCCGCCTGCCGGGTGGCGCGCAGTGGAACGCGGCCCTCGAGGACGTACGCTACTGGATCCTGCTGGACCAGGCCGGCGATGCCCAGCGCGCTGGCCGACAGAGCCAGGCCCGGGCACTGATCGACCAGGCGATCGCCAAGAACCCCGCCGAGCCGGCCGGTCCCACGGCCCTGGCCAACTGGCAGTCCCAGGCGGGGCAGCTGGATGCCGCCGAAGCCGGCTATCGGCAGGTGCTGGCGCGCACGGCGAACTACCCGGAAGCCCTCGCCGGATTGATCAACGTGCTGTCGCGGGCGGGCAAGTCCGATGAGGCGTTGCGCCTGATCGACGGGCTGTCGGCGGCGGACCAGGCACGCCTGGCGCCTACGGTGAAAATCCGCTCCCTGCGCGCGATCCAGGTGGCCAAGTTGGCTGAACGTCGCGGTGATCTGGCGGCGGCGCAAAAGGCCTACAAGGAGGCCCTGGCCGACGACCCGAAAAATCCCTGGACCCGCTTTGCCCTGGCCCGTGTCTACCTGCGTGACGGCCAGACCCAGGTGGCCCGGGACCTGATCGACGAACTGCTCAAGCAGCAACCCGATCAGCCCGACGCGCTCTACACCAGCACCTTGCTCTCGGCCGAGCTGGGTGAGTGGACCAAGGCCCAGCGCACCTTGTCGCGGATTCCAGCGGCCAAGCGCAGCAGCGACATGAACGATATGGAGTTGGACATCCGCCTGCATATCCAGACCGAATTGGCGGTGGACGTGGCCCGCCGTGGTCAGCGCCAGGAGTCCTGGGCACTGCTGTCGCGCTGTGAGCCCCTGGCCGGGCAGAAACCCGAGCGTGTCGCGGTGCTGGCATCGGCCTATGCCGAAGCCGGCAATCCACAGCAGGCGGTCAACCTGATGCGCCAAGTGCTCGATCACTCGCCATCGACCCCCGACCTGCAATTGCTCTACGCCGGTGTGCTGCTCAAGGCCGATCAGGACGCCCAGGCCAGCGAGATCCTGCGGGACTTGCAGGGCAAGCCGATGAGCGAGACCGCCAGCAAGCGTTATGAAGACCTGTTGTTCCTCTACCGGATCAAGCAGGCCGATGAGTTGCGGGAAAAGAACGACCTGGTGGCGGCTTTCGACATGCTTTCGCCAGCCCTCAAGCAGCGTCCCAATGACAGCCAGGCGGTGTCGTCTCTGGCACGGATGTATGCAGCCAGCGGCAATACGCAAAAGGCCCGGGAACTCTATGCACCGCTGATCAAGGCCGACCCGGGCAATGCCAAATTGCAGCTGGGCCTGGCCGATGTCGCCCTGCAAGGACGGGACTTCGACCTGGCCGAACAGTCGGTGAAAAAGGCCCTTGAGCTGGAGCCCGGGGTACCCCAGACCCTGACCGCGTCGGCGCGGATCTATCGCGGCATGGGCAAGACCGGTGAGGCCGGCAAGCTGCTGCGCAAGGCCATCGAAATCGAAGACAGCCAGCGCCAGGAGATCTATGTGGCAGCGGCTCCGCAAGCCGCGACGCAGTCGGCCAACCCCTTTGTCGGTTTGCCCGGTCAACGCCGGGAGGCGACGGCCCTGGCGTCGTCGAACCTGGTTCCGCCGCCGATCAATGCCTCTGTCGTGGGCCTGGGTTCAGGTTTGGGCGCCCGTGACGGTGACACGGTGCCGACGGCGGTCGGACGCGGGACCGGCATCGCGGCAAATTCGGTTGATCCGTTCGGTGATCCCTACGCCCGCGAAAGTACTTCGCGCCCGACGCTGAGCCCGGCGCAACAGGCCTTGAACGAGATCGTTGAAGACCGTACCGGCTATGCCGTCCAGGGCCTGACCGTGCGCAGCAACAACGGCGAAAAGGGCCTGAGCAAGCTGACGGATGTCGAGGCCCCCTTCGAAGTCAGCGTGCCGGTGGGCGATAACAGCGCCAGCATGGCGTTGCAGATTACCCCGGTTTGGCTGTCTTCCGGTCGTCCGGACAGTTCTGCCCTGGTACGTTTCGGTAGTAGCCGCTCGACGTCGGCCGGTTCGCAGAAAGATAACGGTGTTGGCGTGGCGGTGGCCTACCGGGACAAGGAGCAAGGCCTCAAGGCTGATCTCGGTGTCAGTCCTGTAGGCTTTCTCTACAGCACGCCGGTTGGCGGTGTCAGCCTCAATCGACCCTTCGACGGCAATTCCGATTACCGCTACGGGGTGAGTGTTTCACGCCGGGCGGTTACCGACAGCGTGACCTCTTTTGCCGGCTCCAAGGATCCGAGCACCCGGATCAAGTGGGGCGGCGTCACGGCCAACGGCGTGCGTGGCGAACTGAGCTACGACGACCAGAAATTCGGCGCCTACGGCTATGGTTCGGCGCATGTGTTGCAAGGCAACAACGTCGAGTCGAACAACCGCTTCGAACTGGGCAGCGGTATCTACTGGTATCTGCGCAATGCCCCCGACAGCATCCTCACCTTGGGCCTGAGTGGTTCGGCGCTGACCTATGCCAACAACCAGGACTTCTTCACCGTGGGCCATGGCGGCTACTTCAGCCCGCAGACCTTCTTCGCCCTGGGCGTACCGATCAGCTGGTCGCAACGTACCGAGAACTTCACCTACCGGGTCAAGGGTTCGGTGGGCGTCCAGCATATCGGCCAGGACAGCGCCGAGGTCTTCCCCGGCAACAGCAATCTGCAACCACGGGCCACCGCTGCCGGGCTGACCGGTTATGGCAGCGAGAGCAAGACCGGCGTCGGCTACAGCCTCAATGCGGCGGGCGAATACAAGTTCGGTTCGCGCTTCTTCCTCGGTGGCACGCTGGGCGTGGACAACGCCAGCGATTACCGACAGCTCAGCGGCGGTGTGTACCTGCGCTACACCTTCGAGAACATGACCGGGCCGATGGCTCTGCCGGTCAGCCCTTTTGGCTCCCCCTATTCGAATTGATGCAACGAGGAAATGATTGATGGCTTCTTCTGTACTGGCTGGTTTGACCTTACTCGTGATTGGCGAAAGCCATATGAGTTTTCCCGACTCGCTGATGAACCCGCTCTATGACAACCTGACCCAGCAAGGCGCCCAGGTTCACGCGATCGGTGCCTGTGGCGCCAACCCGGCGGACTGGGTCACGCCCAAGCTGAAACTCGATTGCGGGGCGATTCGCGAACCCGGTGAAAAGATCAAGGTGATGAGTCGCGGCACCCTCGACACGCAGCCGATCAAGGACGTGATCGCCAAGGACAAACCGGATCTGGTGGTACTGATCATGGGCGACACCATGGCCTCCTACAAGACCACGCCGTTTCCCAAGGTCTGGGCCTACCAGAGCGTCACGGCGCTGACCAAGCAGATCGCCGACAGCGGTGCCAAGTGTGTGTGGGTCGGCCCGGCATGGGGCAAGGCCAACGGCAGCAACACCAACGAAAACCAGTACGGCAAGAACCAGGTCCGGACCCAGCTGGTGGCGGGCACCCTGGCCAATATGGTCGCACCGTGTACCTATATCGACTCGACGAAGTTCTCCAAGCCCGGGGAGTGGACCACCTCCGACGGCCAGCACTTCACCATCGCCGGCTACAAGTTGTGGGCGGCGGCCATCGGCAAATCACTGAACGAGCTGCCCGCCGCGGCAGTGAAAGGAGCTGCAAAGTGAAACGGATTTTCAATGCCGTTGGCGCTCTGGCCGGCCTGGCCCTGAGTGCCAGTGCCTTCAGTGGGCCGATTGCCCTGTACCCCACTGGCCCGTCCCAGGACTCGGCCTACCTGCGCTTCGTCAACGCGGCTGACACGCCCCTGGAACTGACCCCCGAAGGAGCGAGCACCAGCTTGAAGCTGGAGAAGGGCCAGGTGGTCAGCGGCTTTATTCCGGTGTCCGGTGGTCAACCGATCAGGGGCAGTTTGAGCCGTGATGGCAAAAAAGTGGCCCTGGACGTGAAGGTCAACGCCGGCGATTTCGCCACGGTGTTCGCCCTGGCCGATGCACAGCAAGGCATTCGACAAGTGGTGGTCAGCGAAGCCTTCGATATCCCCAACCAGCTCAAGGCCTCGCTGGCGTTCTTCGATGCCGACCCAGCTTGCACTGACGCCCGGATCAACCTGGCCGGGCGCGATGTCGACCTGTTCCAGAAGGCGCCGCCGGGTAACCCTCGGCGTCAGGAACTGAACCCACGGGCTTCGCTGGCGGTGCAGTTGGTCTGTGCCGGCAGCCCGGTGGGTTCGGCGGTCGAACTCGGCGCACTGGAGGCGAACAAGCGCTACAGTTTGTTATTACTGCCATCGTCGTCGGGGCCTCGCCTGATTACCGCCACGGATAGCTTGTCCAACTGAATCGGAAGCGCCCGTTGCCATGGTTTTCGCCTCGCTTGAATTCCTGACGCTGTTCCTGCCAGCCTTTCTGCTGGTCTATGCGCTGGCCCGTCCGGGTTGGCGTAACGTCATCCTGCTGATCGGCAGTTGGTTGTTCTACGGCTGGCTGAGCCCGCTGTTCCTGTTCCTGCACATGGTGCTGACCCTGTTGGCCTGGGTCGGCGGCCTGTTGGTGGACCGCTCGCGGGAGGATTCGCGGGGGCGGATACGTTTGTTGATCGCGCTGATCGTGATCAACACCGCGGTGCTCTGCTGGTACAAATACGCGAATATCCTCGCCGCGACCTGGAACCAGTTGATCACCTATTACGGCGCCATGCCCATGGCCTGGCAGCGGGTGGCCTTGCCGGCGGGGTTGTCGTTTATCGTTCTCCAGGCGATTTCCTATCTGGTGGATGTGCACCGGCATGTGGTGCCGGTGGAGCGCAGCTTTATCAACTACGCCACCTACATCTCCATGTTCGGTCACTCGATTGCCGGGCCCATCATTCGTTATGACTGGGTCCGTCGGGAGCTCAACCAGCGTTATTTCAACTGGTTCAACTTCTCCCTCGGCGCACGCCGGTTCATGATCGGCATGTGCATGAAGGTGCTGGTGGCCGATACCTTGTCGCCGCTGGTGGATGTGGCCTTTCACCTGGACAATCCCTCCTTTGTCGATGCCTGGATCGGTTGCCTGGCGTATTCGCTGCAACTGTTTTTCGACTTCGCCGGCTATAGCGCCATGGCCATCGGCCTGGGGCTGATGCTGGGCTTTCACTTCCCGGAAAACTTCAACCGCCCATACCTGGCCTACAGCATCCAGGACTTCTGGCGGCGCTGGCACCTGTCGTTGTCCAGCTGGCTGCGCGACTATCTGTACATCGCCCTGGGTGGCAATCGCAAAGGCGTGTGGAAAACCTATCGCAACCTGTTCCTGACCATGGCCATCGCCGGGCTCTGGCATGGCGGCGACAGCTGGAACTACCTGCTCTGGGGCTCTGCCCATGGTGTGGCCTTGTGCGTCGACCGGGCCTGGTCGCGCTCCAGCCTGCCGGGTCTGCCGCTCTGGGCTTGCCATGTCGCCACGTTGCTGTTCGTGTGCCTGGCCTGGACGCTGTTCCGTTCGCCGGACTTCGCCACGGCCCTGAGCATGTATGGCGGCCAGTTCGGCCAGCACGGCTTTGCCCTGAGCGACGCCCTGGCCGTGACCTTGCGCCCGGTGCATGGCTTGGCGGCGTTGCTCGGATTGGCGTGCATTCTTGCGCCGCTGTTGCAGCCCCGTGTGGAAAGACGCTTCGCAGGCAACGAGCTGTTCGTGTTGGCTGCGGCCCTTTGGCCCGTGCTCGGGTTCACCCTGTCGTTCGCTCTGATCGCCAGCCGTGAAGCCGTGCCCTTTCTGTACTTTCAATTCTGATGAACCAGCCAACGCAATCCCCGTCCGTTGCCCCCACGCCACCTAGCGCGCTGGCGATGCGCGCCAGTCCCCTGGCGGGCGTGATCTTCACCCTGTTCCTGGCACTGGGGGCCTTGTCCTGCGTCTGGTTGATGATCAAGGGTTCGATCGAGTTCGTGCCCAAGGTGGTGACGCCGGACATGCTCCTGCATGGCGAGATCACTCACCGTTTCGCCAAGACACTGTCGGATGCACCACTGCCCAAGCAGGCCGCCGACCTTGAGCGCGGCGGCAGCTGGTTGATCGATGGCGACCTCGGGCCACGGGTGCGCGAGGGCTGTCCGGGTTGGTTGTTCCTGAGTGACGAGTTGCGCGTGAACCGCAACGCGGCGACCAATGCCCAGGCCAAGGCGCAGGCTGTGCTTGATTTGCGCCAGGCGTTGAGCAAGCGCGGTATCGAATTGCTGGTGGCGGTGGTGCCGGACAAGAGCCGGATCGCGGCGGCGCAGTTGTGCTCGCTCAGGCGTCCGATTGCATTCCAGCCACGGATTGCCGCCTGGTTGACCGGGCTGCAAGGCGCGGGCGTGGCGGCGGTGGATCTGACGTCAGGTTTGCAGGCGCTGGGGGAGGGCGCTTTCCTGCGTACCGATACCCACTGGAGCGAGGCCGGGGCCAAGGCGGCGGCGGGGCGGATTGCCGAGGCGGTCGGTGCCTTGAAGTTCAGCGCGACGCCGCGCAAGAGCTATGAACTGAGTACGCAAGCCAGTGCCGTGCGACCGGGTGACCTGGTGCGCCTGGCGGGGATCGACTGGTTGCCGTTGGCGTTGCAGCCGAAGGCCGAGAGCGTGGCGGCGACGCTGATCAAGGAGAAGGCTGATGCGGCGACAGGCGAGAACCTTGACGATCTGTTTGGCGACGACAATCTGCCGAACACGGCGTTGATCGGTACATCGTTCTCGCGCAACTCGAATTTTGTCGGTTTCCTGGAGGCGGTGGTGGGCGCGCCGGTGGGCAATTTCGCCAAGGATGGTGGCGAGTTTTCCGGGGCGGCGAAAGCCTACTTCGACAGCCCGGCATTCAAGCAGACGCCGCCGAAGTTGCTGATCTGGGAGATCCCGGAGCGGGATCTGCAGACGCCCTATGACGGGAATGTGCGGTTACCTTGAGCTGGATATGAAGGCGGCCTGTCAGACCCTGTCGCCTGTATCGCGAGCAAGCTTGCTCCTACAAGAGTTGTGTCGTTCACAAAACCACGGTACGACACAAAACTGCAGGAGCAAGCTTGCTCGCGATGAACGATAACGCGGTCCCCCGGTTAAACTTCGATTGCCCCGGCCCGCCCGCTCTCCACGACAAACTGCTTGAGCGTCGACACGCGGGCGTTCACATCCCGGGGATCGGAGATCACCCGGAAGTGGGTCAGCATCTTTTGCTCCTGCACCTCGACCGAAACATAACCACGCTGGCGACTGTCGAAAAACCGCACGTGAGGATTGAGCGGCAACACGCCGTTGAACAACTCGAATGGCGGCCCATCGGAGGTCACCGAGGTGCCGACGAACTCGGTCGCCACGACCTTCGACTGCGGATCACCTGGGCGCGCGTGCAGGTCCGTGGTCCAGAACGAATGAATATCCCCGCCCCAGAACACCGGGTTGCTCACCTTGCTGCGTTCAATGGACGCCAACACCCGATCCCGCGTCGCCCCATAACCATCCCAGCCATCGGTCCAATGTCCCAATGCCTGGCTGGCCGGATCGCGTTGCGTCAGCGGTGCCACCAGCAGGTCCTGGGCAATCACGTTCCAGCGGGCTTTCGAACGGGCAAAACCCTGCTCCAGCCAAGCTTCCTGTTCCCAGCCGAGCATGGTGCGTTTCGGGTCGCTGAGGTCCGCGCAATCTGATGGCGCGACATGCCCTTGGTGGCTGCGATTGGACGGGATACACGGCTGTTCGGAGCGGTACTGACGGCCGTCGAGGATATGGAATTGCACCAGCCGGCCGTAGTCGAGTCGTCGATAGAGGCGCATGTCCGGTCCCCTCGGCAAGCTGCTGGCGCGTAGCGGCATATGTTCGTAGAAGGCCTGGTAGGCCGCCGCTCGCTGACGCAGGAAATCACCGGTGGAAACAGCCGGATCCTGCGACCACTGGTTCGCATAGTCATTCTGCACTTCGTGATCGTCCCAGGTCGCGGCGCAGGGCGCACAGGCATGCAGGGCCTGGAGATCGGGGTCGGTTTTGTAGAGCGCGTAGCGGTTGCGATAGCCCGCCAGGTCGACGGCGTTGCCGGTGCCATGGGGGCGGATGATCTTGCCCGAATCGGCGGCGTAGGAACTGTCGTAGATATAGTCGCCGAGGAAAAACACCAGGTCCGGTTGTTCCGCCGCCAGGTGCCGGTAGGCGCTGAAATAGCCGCGCTCCCAATGCGAGCAGGAGACGAAACCCAGGCGTGCCGGGGTCATGGCCGTCAGCGCCGGGGTGGTCCGTGACTGCCCCACCGGGCTTTGCGCGCCGAGCCCTTCGAACTGATACCAGTAGGGCCGTCCGGCTTCCAGCCCGGCGACCTCGACGTGCACCGAGTGGGCGAAACGCCGGTCGGCCACCACCTCGCCCTGTTTGACGAGGCGGGTCATCGCCGCGTCGCTCGCCACCCGCCAGCGCACTGGCACCGGTTTGCTCAGGCCACCGCTGCCGTCGGCGGCGTTGAACAGCGGCGCCAGCCGGGTCCAGATAACAAAACCGTCCGGCAGTGGATCCCCCGAAGCCACCCCAAGGGTGAAGGGATAATCGACTCCCGCGCTACGGGCAAAGGGGCTGAGGATCGACAAAACCGCCGCCCCAGCCAGTCCGGTGATAATTCGGCGGCGGTCCTGGTCGACCTGCCGTTCGTCGTCTTTACATGCCACTAAATCATTCATGGGAAACACCTGTGAATTTCAGGTCGGTGTTGGTTCGCTGGAGAACTCCCTCACGTAGGTAGCGGCGTGCACGGCAGGAGGTCCGTCCAGTCAAATTTTGCAAGACTGTACCAACATTGTGTCGTGTTCATTACATGGATAAATTTACTGTGTAACAGCTTGTAAGGCCCGGTTTAGAGCCTTCAAATCGTAAATTAATGTTAACCGTTCGGTCATTTTCCGTTGCTAGCTTGGCGCCCCTAATCGAATGAGGGCATCGGAATGAGAACCTGGGACGAACCCAAAAAGCGCAAGGCACACATCGAATTGATCCCCATGATCGACGTGATGATGTTCCTGTTGGTGTTCTTCGTACTGGTGAGCCTGAACGTGATTCCGGCACTGGGCATGAAGACGCAATTGCCGAGCGCGAGCAGTTCGCAGCAGCTCAAACCACAGAACAAATTCATCCTCACCCTGGGGCTCGCCGGCCAGTTGCAACTCGACGGCAAGGACATTGCCGTGGACGCGCTGGTGTCGGCACTCAAGGCGGCGCAGAAGCCGGATACCAAGTCGACGATCATCGTCAACAGCGACAAGGGCGTGGAAGTCGCGCGCCTGGTGGAAGTCATGGACACCTTGCGTCTGGGTGGCTTCACGTCCGTCTCCATCGCCACGCGTAAGTCCTGACCATGTACGTCCTGTTTCGAGTCCGTCAGTGGCTGGGCAGTGTCCCGGCCATCGTGGCGCTGGTGTTGATTGCCATGGGCATCCAGTCCCAGCCGCTGAAGGTCCAGCCGGTGTACGACGAGTCGGCGGTCGAGCTGGCGTTGGTCGAGCCTGAGCCCGAACCCGAGCCGGTGGTTGAGCAAGAACCTCCACCGCCGGTGATCGAGGACGAGGAGGCCGAGCCCGCGCCACCGCCGCCACCGCCCAAGCCGATGCCAAAGCCCGAACCAAAACCTGAGCCCAAGCCCAAGCCGAAACCTGTGCCCAAGCCACAGCCGGTGACGGCCAAACCGGCGGAGAAGCCGGTCGAGGCCAAGCCCGCTGCCGAGCCCGTGGTCGCCCGTGCACCGGCACCGGCCGCGCCACCGCCGCCGCCGAAAGTCGACGGCCAGGCGCTGGAGGGCGGCTACCTCAAGGGCCTGCGCAACGAGTTGGATACCTACAAGCAGTACCCCACCGGACGTCAGGCCTCCCTCGAACGCCCCAGCGGCGAGGTGGTGGTCTGGTTGCTGGTGGACCGGCAGGGCCGTGTCCTCGACTCCGGGATCCAGACCCCGGCGCCGAGCATGCTGCTCAACCGTGCGGCAACCAACAGCCTGCATCGCATCAAGCAGGTCAAGCCTTTCCCTGAACAAGCCTTTGGCGGACGTAACGAGCAGCGCTTCACCGCCACCTTCAACTACAGCGTGCAATAAAAGCACCGACGATCAGGAATACAGTGATGAGGTTCTCAAAGATTCACCTGGCATTGATTGCCGCGAGCATGGGCCAAGGTGTCGCGTTGGCGGACAGTAACGACAGTGACGTCGGTACCATCGGTGTCCAGGGAAAGGCGACCGTGGGTGGCGGTTACATGGTCCAGGAGGAGAGCGTCAAGGGGCGCTCCACGGTGACCAAGGAAGCGCTGGATAAACAGACCGCGACCGGCAACGCCATCGACAAACTCAAGTACACCCCGGGCCTGAACATCTCCAGTGAAGACGCCACCGGCCTGGGCAGCTTCCGCTTCACCATGCGCGGACTCAACTCCGACCAGGTGGGCATGTCCATCGATGGCATGCCGATCAACGACTCCGGCAACTATGCCTTGTACGCCAACCTGCTGGGCGATCCGGAGAACATCGACCAGATCTTCGTCACCCAGGGTTCGTCCGAGGCCGACGGCCCGCACATCGGTTCCAGCGGCGGCAACATCGGCGTGGTGACCATTCGCCCGACCAAGGAAACCGGGGCCTTCGTCAAGCAAGTGGTCGGCAGCCATGCCACCACCAAGACCTTCGCCCGGCTCAATACCGGTGAGGTCAACGGCCTGAGCAACTGGCTGTCGTTCTCCCACACCGAAGGCCAGAAATGGCGCGGCAACGGCGCCGAGCGTGCCGACAAGGTCGAGTGGAACAGCTTCTTCGACATGGGCAGCGGCAACACCGCGAACCTGATCCTCAAGTACCACGAGCAGGAAAACGCCAGCTACAGCCAACTGACCAAGGCCCAGTTCCAGAAATACGGGCGTACCTACGACCCTTATCCGTCGACTCCGGCCCTGGGCAGCAACGGCAAGATCAGCAGCTACGAGGGCCTGGCGCTCAACCCGTTCCAGACCTTTACCGGCGTACTCAACACCCAGTTCAAACTGGCCGACAACCTGTCGCTGTCGGTGATCCCGTATTACTACTGGGGTAACGGCAGTGGCGTCGGCAGCTCGGCCTATGCACTGAACAGCGGCTCCAACGTCGGCGGGGTCTTCGACCTGAGCAACCTGCCGAGCGCCGCCCAGTACAACGCCGACGGCCAGCCGAACACCGGCGTCTACTACCGGCCTTCACGGACCCAGACCTGGCGTCCGGGTATCACCACCAAGCTGAACTGGGATCTGGGCGACCACGCCCTGCAATTCGGCTACTGGTATGAGCGCGCGCGCCAGAGCCAGACCCAGCCGTTCATTCGTCTCAAGCAGAGCGGCAAGCCGGAAAGCATCTGGCCGGATTCCGATTATGTGGTCGATGCCAATGGCAAAGAGGTCCAGGGTCGTGACCGCTTCACCGTGACCCCGGCACAGAAAGTCTGGGCCCAGGACACCTGGTACTTCGCCCCGGACTGGACCCTGGTGGCCGGCCTCGCCTATATGAACGTCGAGCGTGACGGTACCAACCACGGCAGCATCACCGAGAAAGCGGAAAAACGTCACCAGACCTACAACAAGCTGCTGCCCAACGCCGGCCTGAAATACCAGCTCGACGAGCATGACCAGTTGTTCTATAGCCTGTCACGCAACATGCGTGTGCCGCAGAACTACGTGTTGTATGACCAGGGGGCGGGTTCCATCGACTCCAAGCCGGAAACCAGCTGGAACCATGAGCTGGGCTGGCGCTACACCGAACAGGACATGACCATCGCGGCCACCCTGTTCTACATGCAGTTCGAGAACCGACAGGTGTCGTCCAAGGACATCAACGGCGACTTCGCCGACATCAACGCCGGCAGTGTCGACAACAAGGGTCTGGAACTGGAGTGGAGCGGGCTGCTGCCGCACAACTTCAACTTCTATACCTCGTACACCTACACCCGCGCCGAGCAGAAGGACAACCTGACCGTCTACAACGCCGGCAAGGCCATCCTGCTGCCGACTGCCGGCAAGCAGTTCGCCAACGTGCCGAAGAACATGCTGGCGGCCAATATCGGTTATGACGACGGCCTGTTCTACGGCACCTTCGGTGGCAAGTACACCAGCAAGCTGTATGGCGACCTGACCAACGACGAAGCCATCTCCGGACGCACCGTGTTCAACCTTGGCGCCGGTATCTACCTGCCGGTGGACAAGAAGGTGGTCAAGAGCGCGACCCTGCGCCTGAACGTCGACAACCTGTTCGACAAGAAGTACCTGGACGGCGTGTACACCACCAAGACCAACTCGGCGACCTACAGCGGTTTCCGCGATGGCGACCCGGCCTACATCGTGGGCCTGGATCGTACGGTGACCCTGTCGCTGGAAGCGAATTTCTGATGTTTGTCCCACGCGTATTACCGACAGAGGTCACCCGATCATGGACATGAACCTGCTTCACGAAATCACCTTCTATGTGATGTATGCGGCCCTGGCGATTGCGATCTTTATCGCCATCGAGCGCGCCATCTACTTCGCTTATGTCCGGCGCTCGGCCCGGGCGCTGATGGAGGCACTGGGCTCTCATGTGCACAGCGCGAAGGACCTGCCGCAGGCGTTGACCCGGCGTGACAGCCTGCCGCTGGACATGGCCTCGGCGGTGCTGGCACAGAAGGCCACCCATGGTCCGCGCAAGGACCTGGACGATGTGATCGACACCCAGTACCTGGCCAGTCGCGCGCCGTTGGCCCGCAGCCTGTGGATCATCGAGACCATCACCACCGCCGCGCCACTGTTGGGTTTGCTGGGGACCATCCTCGGCATCATCGACACCTTCAAGGCCTTGGCCAGTGCCGGTGTCTCCGACCCGGGCCAGATCTCCGGTGGTATCGGGACGGCCTTGTTCGCCACCGGCCTGGGGATTGCCATCGCGTTGTTCTGCGTGGTGTTCCACAACTTCTTCCAGGACAGCCTGGAGCGCATCAACGACCAGCTCAAGATGTTGCTGATCCGCGCGTCGACCGGTGCTCGTGTGCAGGCTGAAGTAACACATCGGGCGGCGAGCCCGGCGCAGTTGCAGACGGCCTGATTTCGCGGCTCCCTCTCCGCCCCCTGTCGGTACGAGCCGGCAGGGGACGGTGCATTGATTGAAGAGAGTCTTATGCGCAGCTTCCTTAAGTTTCAACCGACACTGCTTCGCGTCGGCATGGCGGGCCTTGTCGGCCTGCTGCTCAGTCCGCTGGCCCAGGCGGACTTTTCCATTCCCGGTTTCGAGCTGGTGCATACCGTCCCGCTCGCCACCGATCTTGGCACCCCCGATTTGCGTCAACCCGGTCCGGTCTGGATCGAGCTCTTCGATGGCGCCAAAAGCCGCATCGATATCGGCCAGTTCTATGCCGCGGACCATCCCGGTTCGGTGATGGACAAGGTCATTGAAAGCCTCGAAGCCGCCGGCAAGCGTGGCGTCAAGATTCGTTTCCTGCTGGAAGAGAAGGGTGTGAAGCTCTCCGAGGAGGCCACCCTCGAACGGCTGCGCAAGATCCCCAACCTGACCTTCCGCGTCCTGCCCTACGCACGCCTGAGTGGTGGCATCATCCACGCCAAGTACCTGGTGGTGGACGGTCGGCAGGCGTTTATCGGCAGCCAGAATTTCGACTGGCGCTCGCTTGAGCATATCCATGAAACCGGCTTGCTTGTCAGCGAGGCAACGATGGTCGGCCAGGTCCAGGCGATTTTCGACCAGGACTGGAAGGCTCAGGCCGCGTTGGCGGCGAACAAGCCGGTGCCATTGCCCAAGGCCGGGAAAGAACCGGCGCGCACCGGCAACTATCTGGTGGCCAGCCCGCAACGCTACAACCCGCCGGGCGTTGGCGATTCGCAGCTGGAATTACCGCGTTTGCTGGCCGAGGCCAAGCATGAAGTGCGAGTGCAATTGCTCGACTATGCACCGCTGTCCTACGGCCCGGACAAAACCCGCCCGTACTACGCCGTGATCGATAATGCGGTGCGTGCGGCGGCGGCGCGCGGGGTGTCGATCAAGTTGATGGTCTCCGATTGGAACACCGGAAAACCGGAGATTGCCTACCTGAAGAGCCTGGCGGTCCTGCCCAATGTGCAGGTCAAGATCGTCACCTTGCCGCAGGACCCGCAGGGCTTTATCCCCTATGCGCGAGTTATCCACAGCAAGGCCATGGAGATCGACGGGCAGGTGGCCTGGGTCGGGACCAGCAACTGGCTCGGCGGCTACCTCGACAACTCGCGCAACCTGGAAGTGGTGATGCACAACAGCGCCATGGCCGAGCGGATCGAGGCCTTGCATGAGCAACTGTGGGACGGGCCCTATGCCTGGCCGCTGGATATTGCCCGGGATTATCCGGCGCCGCATCCGGGCAAGCCTTGACCGGCACGATGTTGAAAGCAGCACTGATTATCAGGGCCGCGTGCCCTGATGATGCCCAGGCTATCGAGGTCTTCTGTCTGCGAACGGATTGTTCGAAGATCATGTTGCTCAGTTCCAGCGAGCGCGAGCAGGCTCATCGGTTTTTTCAGCGATTAGGCTTTAACGGTGATTCAAAGCGAGGCTTTGTGAAATATCGTTGTGCTTTTCAACCTCTTGATGCATGGGAAGACGAGTATACGCTCTCTTGATTCTTTATTAGAGCTCTTAGGCTGGTAGTGCATTCTATTTGCCAGCCGCCAATGGTAAGCCCAATAAATTAACAGTGCCTGCACACTATTAAATGAGCATGAGTCGCTGAACGACATGCGCTGGCATGTCATGTTCAGATGTTTTAGGGGGGGGAATTAATATTTTAAAAATTTTTGATTTGTAATTTTTCTGAAAAGAAGCCTGGTTATTGTTGCTTTAGGACCAGGGATGTAGCCCTGGTTAAGGAGCTTCATCATTCAGCATAAGGAGATCGTCATGATTCACATCGCACCGCACAACTAAAAAGCAAGAGCCAAGCAGGTAGTTGCTTGGCTTTTTTTTGTTCTTATGGAAGAGTCCAATGAGCCGTCAGCGTTATAAGCTTGCGAAGTATGTGGTTTTTTTGCGGCAGGAAGAGCACGGCATTGTCGGGCTCGGATCGAATCAGCAGGTGGTCAAGGATCTTACATTCTGGGAAACACTAGTGGATGTATCCATGGCGTTCATCAATGACGCTAGCTTTGATGAAATTTACACTCATGAGCCACTAGCCCGTGACGAACGCTTCTCTGAAGCACTGACCTTCTTGATAGATAACAGGTTTCTGGTGCCCCACCATGATTTGGACGAAGAGGGGCGTTATAGTAGAAGTCATCTGTACTACCAGAGCCTGGGCGGTGATCCTCAGACCGTTAGTGAAAGTTTGCATACCTCGTCCATATCCATTATCGGTTGTGGTGGTATTGGAAATCATATATCGGCCATGCTCGCCTGTAGTGGAGTAGGAGACATCCATCTGGTTGATGGCGATGTCATTGAACTGAGTAATTTGACACGGCAGATTTTGTTTTCAGAGTCAGACATTGGTAAGAAGAAAACTGATGTCTTAGCTACTGAGCTCCGGCGGCGTAATAAAACGGTTCGGGTCAATGTAATCGATCGTATGATTCAGGACAAAGCAGATTTGGACGCACTTCCCGGGCGTGATTTGTTTGTGGTGTCGGCCGACTCATTTGCATTGCTGCCATTGATCAATCAGTACTGTCTGGAAGCCGGTGTGCCTTATCTCAGCGTCGGTTATATGAACGACATTTCGGTGTACGGCCCCTTTGTCATTCCGGGAGAGACCGGATGTCTCAATTGTGGCGTATTACGCTTGGGTATTGGGCAAGGTTATTGCGAACGGTTGAATGTCAAGTTGCAAACTCTCAATCGTCGCTTCAAAAGTGCCACATTCCCACCGGTCAACGCGGCCGCAGCAGCGCTGGCGAGCAGTGACGTTTTGAAGTATCTGGGCAAAATCGGTTCATTGGCCTCAAAAGATAAACGAATTGGGCTGCACGATTCTTCGATGGTTATAGAAACCCAGGATTTTTCCGCGAATCCAGAGTGTGAATTATGCGCTCACCTACATTAACGGTGCACGTCGTTGGTATCGCCTACGCCTGCGTGCGAATGCTGATTGGCGCTTTCTCCGTGGCCTATTTGATCCGCGCCGGTTTGAGCCTACCGCAGATCGGTCTGTTGAAGTCATTTCAGGCGGCGGTCATCGTCTTTATCGATATTCCACTTTCTTATTTTTCCGATCACTACAGTCGAAAGTTTTCCATTGCGTTGAGTGTGCTTTTCTCAGCGATTTGGCTGGCGTTGACCGGGATAAGCGAGGGCTTCTATGGCTTTCTCCTGGCGGAATTTTTTAATGCGCTGTCGCTCGGGATGATGTCAGGCACCTTCAGTGCCTATTTGTATGATGTGTCGAAAAGCGAGGGGGCCGATCACCAGGCCGTGACGATATTTGCCCGCTATCAGAAAAATCAGTTCTTCTTCATGGGGATCGCCTCTTTGCTGGGAGCCGGCGTGTTTACGCTGGAGCCAAGGCTAGCCTGGTTCATGGCGGCGCTGCTGATGTCGGTGGTCTTGCTCATTACCTGGTTCCTGCCCTCGGACAACTTTTTTAAAGCGCCCAAAGATCGCGCAATGATGGGGCGCTTGAAAGCCGATATGGCCAGTATGAGGGAGGTGTTCAGGCAGAACGGGCAGGTGGGGCAGGCAGTGATTCTCCTGGCGCTAGGCTACGGTCTGGTGCTGCAGTCGCTGATTCAGTATTGGCAGGTGTTGGCCGATATCGAACACGGCAATCTGCCGTTGGGCGTGCTACTGGGGGCGGTGTTCTTTGTCGTTCTGATGGCGCAGTCCTTGTCAGGAAAAGTCATTGAATCCCTCCACGGCACATCCTGGTTGAAAGTGATTTCCTACCTTGGGCTTGTAGCGACCGTGCTGGTCATGGCGTTGAGTTTTGTCATTCCGAGCCTGGTGGTGCTGTACCTGGTGCTGGCATTCTTTTCATGCAGTTTGCTGTCGTCGCTCAGTGGCGCTTTTATTGTGAAAATGGCACCCCCTCACCTGCGCTCAACCTTTCTTTCGGGGTTTGCCACGGTGGGCAAGATCATCATGTTTGTCACGATGCCGATCATTGCCGGCTTGATCGGAAGCTCGGGCGTTTGGTTTTTTCTGATCGCCTTCGTGCTCCTGGTTTTGACGTCGGGCTTTCTATTTGGCACTGCCGCAGAAGTGCAGAAAGAAAGTTCTCTATAACTCGGTGCCACAAAAAGGGGACCTTGCGGTCCCCTGAGTGTTCGAGTCGTCTATCAAGCCAGCGTCTCAGCTGACGGTACGCATCCGGCCCTTGGCCAGCCGCAGCCGGTACAAGCCATAGATGAACAACACCCACAGCGGCATCACATACACCGAGACACTGATCCCCGGAATCATCAGCATCACTACCAGGATCAGCGCGACAAAAGCCAGGCACAGGTAGTTGCTGAACGGTGTCCAGAACGCCTTGAAGCCCGGGACCACGCCTTGCCGTTCCATGGCCTTGCGGAATTTCAGGTGGGTCAGGCTGATCACGATCCAGTTGATGATCAACGAGGCCACCACCAGCGCCATCAACAACTCCAGCGCTTCATGGGGCGCCACGTAGTTGACCACCACGCACAGCAAGGTCACCAGCGCCGAGACCCCAATCGCCCGTACTGGCACGCCTTGCTTGTTCAGTTTCATCAGGGATTTCGGCGCATCGCCTTGCTCGGCCAGGCCGAACAGCATGCGGCTGTTGCAGTACACGCCGCTGTTGTAGACCGACAGGGCGGCGGTCAGCACCACCACGTTGAGGATCTGCGCCGCCGTGTCGCTGCCGATCAGGGCGAAGATCTGCACGAACGGGCTGCCGCTGTAGGCGTCGCCGGAAGCACCGAGGGTGGTCAGCAACTGGTCCCACGGGTACAGCGACAACAGCACGGTAAGGGCGCCGACGTAGAAGATCAGGATCCGCAACACCACCTGGTTGATCGCCTTGGGGATCACCTTGCGCGGCTCGCTGGCCTCGGCGGCGGTGATGCCCACCAGCTCCAGGCCACCGAAGGAAAACATGATGAAACACAGCGCCATCAGCAGGCCGCTGAAACCGTTGGGGAAGAACCCGCCGTGGCTCCACAGGTTGCTGACCGAGGCTTGCGGGCCGCCGGTGCCACTGATCAGCAGGTAGCAACCGAGAGCGATCATGCCGATGATCGCCACCACCTTGATGATCGCGAACCAGAATTCGGTTTCGCCGAACACCTTGACGTTGGTCAGGTTGATCAGGTTGACCAGCACGAAGAACACCGCCGCGCTGACCCAGGACGGTACATCGGGCCACCAGAACTGCACGTACTTGCCGACGGCCGTGAGTTCGGCCATGCCCACCAGTACGTAGAGCACCCAGTAGTTCCAGCCGCAGAGAAAGCCGGCGTAGCCGCCCCAGTATTTATGGGCGAAGTGGCTGAACGAGCCGGCCACCGGTTCTTCGACGATCATCTCGCCGAGCTGGCGCATGATCAGGAACGCGACGAAACCGCAGATCGCATAACCGAGGATCATTGCCGGGCCCGCGGACTTGAGTACGCCGGCAGAACCCAGGAACAGCCCGGTGCCGATGGCCCCGCCCAGGGAAATCAGCTGGATATGGCGGTTTTTCAGGCCGCGCTTGAGCAAACCCGGTGTCAGGTTTTCACCCGTCATTGCTTCACCTTCTCTAGTTTTTCTTCTCGGTGTCGACCTGAGCGGGCCAGGCGTGCAACCGGTACTGATGCTCGACATAAGCGGCGTGGATATTAAATCCCGAAGGTGCGGGGCTCAAGTATTACGCGGGTTCGAGGGGTAAATAGAGAAGAAACTGTAGGAGCGTGGCAAGCCTCGAGGGTGCCGGGTTCACACTCGAGGTCGATGAGAAGGGCGCCAGGTCAGGCGCCTTGCTCCGCCCGGTGGGCAAGCCAGCGCAACAGATCGTCCATGGCAACCTGCTGATGGCGTTTGACCCATTGCGAGCCTTGCGGGCTGTAGTGCTCGGTGTAGTGGCTGAGGATCAGGTGGCGCCGATCGTCCGACAGCCGCAGGCTGACTTCATGGCAGTGCAGGTCAGTATCGGCGCGCTTGCTCACCCGTTGCTCAAGGATCAATGCCCGCTGTTCAGAAACCATCCTGGGCGGCTCCCTGGCAGCGGTCCTTCTCAGGCTGGGTGCTGCCCTGTTTGCCTTCCTGCACGAAAGCCGCGCGATGTTCGGCGACGACATTACGCAGGGCGCTGTAGTAGTCCGGCAGCTTTTTCAGGCTGTCGGTGAGCGGCAGCAGTTCGGCACGCTGGTCGATCACACCGCCGACCAGGCTGACCGTCTCCAGGGTCTTGACGGTGTCGCTGTGGGTGCCGAAGGGGTTGAAGGCAAGCCCCAGAACACGCCCGGCGGCGTCGCGGGCGTTGCCGGTGCCCAGCAGCGGCAGCTCGACGATGGGCCCGTTGCCGATGCCCCAGACGCCAAAAGTCTGGCCGAAGTCGGCGGTGTGGCGGGGGATGCCCATCGGGTCCGAGACATCGATCAGCCCCGCCACGCCGAGGGTGGTGTTGACCGTGAAGCGCCCCAGGGTCGTGGCCGAACGTTTCAGGTTGCCTTGCAGCAAGTCGTTGACGAAGACCTTGGGCTCGCCAAAGTTGGTGGTGAAGTTATGCACACCCCGCTGGAAGAAATTCGGCAGGTGGAGATACCCACGGGCCACGGGGGCCAGGGCATAGTCATCGACGACCTGGTTGAAGGCGAAAATTCCCCGATTGACCCGCTGGGCCGGGTCGAACACTGGATGGTCGACTTGCGCGCAACTGGCGCTCGCCACCGGGGCCGAGCTGCTGCAGCCGGCCAGGTACGAAACGGTCAGCAACAGCGCGGCGTGACGGAGCAGGGCGGGCGAACACTTGAGCGGGGGCATGGGCAAACGGTCTCTGCGAAATACGGGAGGCTGATGCTGGCAGCCGCGCCTTGCGCAAAGATGTCTGCTTTATTGCTGCGCTGACAGTTTGTTACCGCATTGAAATATATGACGGAGCGCGGCGAATGGTTTTAGATGGAGCTCTTTCCCACTTCGAGTGATGGCCGCCGGTGAGCAGTCTGTTGATCGTGGACGACGACCTCGAGGTCCTTGCCCTGCTGAAGAAATTTTTTGTGTTGCACGGCTACACGGTGGAAGTCGCCGCTGATGGCGCTGCGTTGTGGGCCGCGCTGGAGCGCCAGGCCCCGGACCTGATCATCCTCGATCTGATGCTGCCGGGAGAGAACGGCCTGATGCTGTGCCAGCGCCTGCGTCGGCAATACGCCACTCCGGTGATCATGCTGACCGCCATGGGCGAGTTGAGCGATCGGGTGGTGGGCCTGGAAATGGGCGCCGATGATTACCTGAGCAAACCCTTCGATGCCCGCGAGTTGCTGGCGCGGGTCCGGGCGGTATTGCGCCGGGCCGGGGAAAACCGGCCGTTGACCGGTGAAGTGCCGCGCCCGCTGATCCGCTTCGCCGACTGGCAACTGGACCTGACCCGGCGTGAACTGCGTTCGCCGGATCAGGTGATGATCCCGCTGTCGGCGGGGGAATTCGATCTGCTGCTGGTATTTATCGAGCATTCCCAGCGTATTCTCACCCGCGAGCAACTGCTGGACCTGGCGCGCGGGCACAGCCATGACGCGTTCGACCGCAGCATCGATGTCCAGGTCAGCCGCCTGCGGCGCAAGCTGGAGTTCGATACCAAGCGCCCGGCGATGATTCGCACGGTGCGCAATGGCGGCTATCTGTTCACCCCTGATGTGACACGCCAGTGAGCCGCTTCGGAGCCGGGCGTTATCGCCCCAAGGACACGGTGGCACGCTGGATCGCCCTGACCATCCTGATGGCCATGCTCACGGCGCTGGGGTTCAACGCGCTGTTCGTCAAGCTGGCCGGAGTCTGGGCCTATCCCTCCCTGATCGAGACCGGCCTGCTGGAGAAGATCGCCTCCATCAGTCGGGTGATCGAAGCTTCCGACCCCGGGCAGCGTGCGCGTCTGGCGGCGGTGGTCAGCGATCCGAATATGCAGGTGAACTGGTACCTCGACCGTCAGGATATCGCCCAGCCAAAAATCGTCGAAGAAGTCCGGGGTCGGGGATCGGAGGCCATACGCCGGGCTCTCAATGCGCCGAACCGCCGGATCGAGGCCTATCGGCCCTCCGACTGGCCAGGCCCAGGTGGGCGCTATGCCTTGCTGATCCAGTTGGACGATGACTCCTGGCTGATGTTTTCCGCCGCCTCACGCAGTTGGGGGCTGGAGGAGGGGCCGCGCGGGCTGATCGTGATCGTACTGGTGCTGATTTCTACCGCTGTCGTCACGCTGATCGCCACCCGTCGCCTGGCCAGGCCCCTGCAACAATTTGCCCAGGGCGCACGGCGTTTTGGCGTTGACTTCCGGGCACCGCCGGTGGAGCCGGTGGGGCCCCATGAAATCCGTCAGGCTATCCTCGCTTTCAACGCCATGCAGGCCCAGTTGCAGCACTTCATCAAGGACCGCACGCAGATGCTCGCGGCCATTTCCCATGATCTGCGCACGCCTTTGACCCGCATGCGCCTGCGCGGTGAGTTCATTGAGGATGAGGAACAACAGCAGCGCTTGTTTCGCGACGTCGATGAAATGCAGGCGATGATCAACTCGGCACTGGAGTTCTTCCGTGACGATGCGCGCCTGGAAGAAGCGACTTCCTTCGACCTCGCGGAGCTGCTGCAGACCCTGGTGGACGATTATCGCGACCAGGGGATTGAGGTTGACTTCGTGGGACCGTCCAGATGGGTATATTTCGGGCGGCCGCTGGGGTTGAAGCGGGTCATCGGCAATTTGCTGGATAACGCCATCAAATACGGTCGTGAGCCATCGATCGAGTTGGAACCGGACGGAGAACGGCTGCTGATCCGCGTGCAGGATCGTGGGCCGGGCATCGCCGCGGATTACCTTGAGCAGGTGTTCGAACCGTTCTTCCGGCTGGAGAGTTCGCGTAACAAGAGCACCGGTGGTGTCGGACTGGGCTTGTCGGCGGCGCGGGCGATTGTGCTGGAACAGGGTGGGGCGCTGATCCTGAGCAATCGGGCTGATGGCGGATTGATCGCCCTGGTGGCATTGCCGGTGCAAGGGGCCTTGTAGGTGGTGCCCGGAGGATGTGTTTGTTATCACGTCCTTTCACAAATAAAATCTTGGCAACTTCATACAACGATAAAGAGAACGCTGTAACTCCAGGGGCGATCAGTTTTTTTGATGCCAGCCCCCGGATATTTGTTGTTTGACAGTCTTTTAACTAACACTGAAACTTTCTCCATTAAGGGTGGTTTTCGCCCTGCCCATTGTTTTGCCCTGCCTTGATATAAAACCAAACAAAAAGCCCTCCATTGTGCAGTAGCCAAAACCATGAATATGCGCTTGAAGTTCAGTCAAAAGATCCTGCTCGCCGTTTCTACCGTGGTTGTTGTGGTCTTTGCGGTGTTCGCACTGTATGGCGATTATCAACAGCGCAATGAAATCAGTGGGAATATCGAGAACAACTTGCACACTACCGGGCAGGTCCTGGCCCAGAATATTCAAACCTGGTTGAGCGATCGTTTGCTGCTGGTGGACGCCATGGCCCAGGTCATCGCGCTCGACCCCGCGAAGGAAAAGGTCCGTACTCTGCTTCAGCAGCCTGCGCTCACTTCGACCTTTGTCGCCAGCTACAGGGCAACGCGTGACGGCGCCTTCGACATTTTCCCGGAACGAGTCATGCCCGACGGCTACGATCCCCGCCAGCGGCCCTGGTATTCGGATGCGGTGAAAAACGGTCCGATCCTGACCGAACCCTATATCGGCGTGGGCAGCGACTATCTGGTCATGAGCGAGGCGGCGCCGATCAAGTCTGGCGATCAGGTTCTGGGTGTGCTTGGGGTCAATATCAGCCTGGACAAGATGGCCCGGATGATCAATGCCCAGGATTTCGGCGGCATCGGTTATGCCTTTCTGGTCAGTGCCGACGGCAATATCCTGGTGCACCCCGACAAGACCCTGGTCACCAAGAACCTGCGTGATATCTACGGTATGGAGCCGGCGCGGATCGGCGCCGATCTGACCGAGGTGCATCAGGCGGGCAGCACGCAGTTGCTGACGTTCATGCCCGTGCAGGGCCTGCCTTCGGTGAAATGGTCGGTGGGCCTGGCCGTCGACAAGGATAAAGCCTACGCGGCATTGGCCAAGTTTCGTCTTTCTGTGGTGATCGCCACCGTCGTGCTGCTGGCCATCACTTTTGTCCTGCTCAGCCTGTTGATCCGATTGTTGATGAAACCCTTGCACCATATGACCCGTGCACTGGAGGACATTGCCCAGGGCGATGGCGACCTGACGCAGCGTTTGCCGATCCAGTCGCGTGACGAGTTCGGCAACCTGGCCGGGGCCTTCAACCGTTTTGTCGAGCGTATCCACGGTTCGATCCGCGAAGTGGCCTCGACCACCGCCCGCTTGAGCCAGGTGGCCAGCCGGGTGGTCAACGCCTCCAACGCCTCGATGAGCAACTCGGACAACCAGTCCCATCGCACCAGCAGTGTCGCGGCGGCCATCAATCAACTGGGTGCCGCGGCCCAGGAGATCGCCGTGAATGCCGCGGATGCCTCACAAGGCGCCTCCGATGCGCGGGACACGGCGGATGAGGCTCGGCGGGTGGTCGAGCGCTCGATCCAGGCGATGAATGAACTGTCGGCCAAGATCCTTTCCTCCAGCGCGCGGATCGAGCAGCTCAATAGCCACACTTCGAGCATCGGCCAGATACTCAAGGTGATCCAGGCGATTTCCGAGCAGACCAATCTGTTGGCACTCAATGCCGCCATTGAAGCAGCCCGTGCCGGCGAGTCGGGGCGCGGTTTCTCGGTGGTCGCCGATGAGGTGCGTAACCTCGCCGGACGAACCCAGGCCTCGGCCCAGCAGATCCACGGGATGATCGAGGAGCTGCAAGTCGGTTCCCGGCAGGCGGTGCGGACCATGGCCGAGAGTCAGCAATACAGCGCGGAGAGCGTGGCCATTGCCAATCAGGCCGGCGAGCATCTGGGGCAGGTCACCCGGCGTATCGGCGAGATCGACGGGATGAACCAGTCGGTGGCCGCCGCCACCGAAGAGCAGACCGCCGTGGTCGAGGCGATCAATATGGACATCACCCAGATCGACACCTTGAACAAGGATGCGGTGGAGAACCTCAATGCCACGCTGCTGGCCTGTTCCGACCTGGAGGAGCAGACCGCCCGGCTGGAGCAACTGGTCAGCGGCTTCCGTATTTGAGGTGCGCTTTGCCTGAGAGCCCCTTCGCCCTGAGTTGCTATTCGCCCGAGAGTTTCGTATAAGTCGGCATAAACATGCAGACTCAGGCGTAAACATGCATAACGTCCATCAAGCTTCGGAATTGCCGTACTTGCGGCGGCAAAAGATCCTGTTGTTGCTCGAACGGGATGGCAAGGTCATGGCCTCGGAGTTGGGCCAGCATTTCGCGGTGTCGGAAGACACCATCCGTCGCGACCTGGCCGAGCTCTCCCAGGCCGGGCTGTTGCAGCGGGTCCATGGCGGTGCGTTGCCGCGTCCCAAGGACACCGGCAAGGACTACTTCACCCGGGTCGCCGAGCCCAATGAAGTGAAAACCCAACTGGCGAAAATGGCCGCGCGTCGGGTCGAATCGGGGCAGATCGTGCTGTTCGACTCCGGCAGCACCACCTTGCAGATCGCCCAGTCGCTGCCGTCCGGGTTGTCGATCACCGCCGTCACCTGTTCGCCGATGATCGCCATGACCCTGGCCGAGCATCCGGGCATTACCGTGATTCTGGCCGGCGGCAAGCTCAACCCGGCGACCATGGCCTCTGGTGGACACGAGGCGGTGCGGCTGATCCGGGGCGTCAAGGCCGATCTGCTGTTTACCGGCGTCTGCGCGATTCACCCGGAGATGGGGATTACCTCCCTGCATTACGACGAAGTCGCCGTGAAACAGGCCATGCTCGACAGCGCCTCGCACGTGGTCGCGGTGACCACGGCCGACAAGCTCGGGGCCGTGGAGCCATTTGTGGTGGCGCCTTGTACGCGCTTGCAGACGATGCTGACCGAGCACTTTGTGCCGTCGGGGGATATTCAGGCTTACCGGCGCCTGGGGATCGAGGTCGTGCAGTTGGAGGTTTGAGAGAAAGACGTTGCCGGACACAGCTCACCGTCTGTCGCCTGAGTCAGGATTTCCGGGCTCTGCAGAACCGCCGCGTAGGTCGTTGAGGCCTCTAGCTGAGCCCTCTTGGGAGCGACATCTTGTAATCAGAGGTAACAAAACATTGCAATGGTCGGTCGGCTCGCCGCATCATTGCAGGCCTACTCCACAAAGAGGCCCCCTGAGGAAATGGATTCTCAGATAATAGGCATCGATTTCGCCGATTGGCGGATGCCTGAAGTGAACGCGGACTGGATCGCTGCGTTGGAAGCGGGCAAGGTGCTTTATTTCCCCCGGTTGTCGTTTGAACTGCGGGAAGAAGAGAAGTCCTTGCTCCGTCCGGATATTCGCTCGCCCAAGGCTCGTAATATCAGCCTGGATGCGAATAATCACCTCAAGGGCGCCGAAGGCGATGCTGCCGTGCAACAGGCGCTGACCGAGATGATCGGACGCTTCCGTGAGCAGGCGCAGACGCTGGTGTACTCGCTGCTGCCCCGCTACCAGGGTGCTTTGCGCCTGGCACCTACCAGCTACCGTCCGATGCAGGTCGAGACCCGTGCCCAGTCCTGGCGTGCGGATGATCGTCGCCTGCATGTCGACGCCTTTCCTTCGCGTCCCAACTATGGCGAGCGGATTCTGCGGGTGTTCAGCAACATCAATCCCGAGGGTGTGCCGCGGGTGTGGCGTGTCGGCGAGCCTTTCGAAACGGTCGCCCGCAAGTTCCTGCCACGGGCCAAACCCTATGCGGCCTGGCAGGCCAGCCTGTTGAAGGCGTTGCACATCACCAAGTCATACCGCAGCGAATATGACCACCTGATGTTGCAGTTGCATGACGGCATGAAGGGCGATCAGACCTATCAGGAAACCGCTGAGCAGGTGACGATGCCATTTGCTGCCGGCTCGGTCTGGGTGTGTTTCTCGGACCAGGTGCCCCATGCGGTCATGTCCGGTCAGTACATGCTTGAGCAGACCCTGCACATACCTGCCGACAAACAGTACGACCCTCAGTCCAATCCTTTGGCGATCCTGACACGGATGATGGGGCGGCCTTTGGTTTGAGGCTTCGCACTGGCTGACTTGTGCGCGGCCGACTGGGTCCTCGGCTGTGCACCCCTCGCGAATATTGGCGTCTACCCGGCATGCCGCAGGGTAGAGCGTGCGCGTCGCTTTTTGCCTGAGTTAGAAAAATGACGGAAATATGAACATTTGCTCAATGTTTTTTGAACCAAATGATCATTTTCCTGTTCATAGACCACCGGATTCTTCACGTTTACACCCTAATGGAGTAGTGCTTATGTTCAATCGTCTGACTCACCTGTTCATCAAATCCTCGGCCCTGGCAGTGATCGCCACCCCGATGATCGCGATGGCGGCCCCCTCCACCGACCCTATTTCCCAATTCGGCGTCCTGGGCAGCTACAGCCACTTCAAGCTGGAGGGCGGCAGTCAGTCCGAGAAAAGTCATATGCCCACTGGTGGCCTGTTCTATAACTTCGGCAACAAGATGACCGCCGAATCCGGCCTGATCTACCAGGCTGGTGTTGAAGTGAAGTACGGCAAGAATGATGACAACAAACTCAAGGAAGGCCAGGGCGACCTCGACCTCGGCTGGCGTGCGGCGCTGGACTCGCACAACTTCTTTGATGTGATCGTGGGTGGCGGTTACAGCTGGACCCGCTACGAGCCTGACTCCGCCGACTACGACATCAAGCTCACCGGCCGTTCGCCGTTTGCCAAGGCCGCGCTGGGCTACAACCATCAGTTCGATGCCGCGACGATGCGCATCGAAGCGGGCGTGCGCCGCAGTATTGGTAGCGAGGGGCAGATCAGGGTCGCTGGCGAAGGCTCCGATACGGTGGACCTGAAGGACCATACCAACCCTTATGCCGAAGTGAACTTCCTGTTCAACCAGCAAAGTTCGTTGCCGATTGTCGCGGGCGTTTATTACACCCACACCGAGTTCAAACTGGATGGTGATTCCGACTTGGCGGACAACACCAAACTCAAGATTGACGAGTACGGTGCCAAGGTCGGTATCGCGTTCTGATGCATGAAGCGCGGGAGCCATGGCTCCCGCGCTTTTTATTCCGGCGGTTGCCGCACTTTTACCCGCAATGTCCCATTCCTTCCTGTCCCCTCTAGACGCCGCGCTAGCGAAATAGTAGCTTTCCTCCCCAAAGCCCTCTGCTACTGGCCCTCTCCACGCGCCAGCGACTCAGGCCTTCATAGCGGTTAAGGAATACGCAGTGAAACTGCCGACGACATGCTGATCGATTTCAGCCTTGTCCGGTAGCCACTTTTCAAGGACGAGCGATGGCCTGTCGGTCCAACTACTCAAACCTGAAAAACCACCCGACCGTATTGATTGATGTCGACGAGCGCTGCTCGGCGATTGTCGATGGAGCGTTCGCGCAGGTTCGGGTTGTCCGGGAAAAGTGATTTCCCTGCCTTTAATCCCCTGAACACTACCCTGCACCCCCCTGTCCCGTTCTTCCCAAGGAGCTGTAAATGAAAGGCAAGATCCTGAGTTACGACACCAACACCCGTAACGGCATTATTTCCGGTGATGACGGCAACCGTTACACCTTCGACGTGGTCGAGTGGAAAGCCGCGGTACTGCCCAAGGCCGGCGCGCGCGTCGACTTCGCCAGCAATGGTGCGTTTGCCGAAGCCATCTTCGCCGACGGCGCTGCGGCGAGCGGCAACTCCAAGAAGATCCCGGCGGCCCTGCTGGCGTTCTTTCTCGGTGCCTTTGGCGTGCACAAGTTCTACCTGGGTTACAACGTCCAGGGCGTGATCATGCTGCTGGTGTTCCTGTTCGGCTGGCTGCTGCTGGGTATCCCGTCGATCGTGATCAGTATTGTCGCCTTTGTTGAGTTCATCATTTACCTGCTCAAGTCCGAAGACGACTTCGAGCAGACTTATGTGGTTGGTAAACGCGGCTGGTTCTGAGTCACTGATCCCTGGGCTTGAGTGAGTCCGGGTCGGTTGTCGGCGTTGGCGCCGGTGGGCAGGGGCACGTTGGGTGCTCCTGTTCGACTGACGAATGTCCTGTCTGTATAGCTGCTTGCCTTACCTTCTCGATATTTCCTGAGAACACGCTTGCTAGCGATAGCCGTTGGGTTGACGCGGCGCCTTCGGGCATGCCCTGGTTTTGAGGGTAAGCGAGCGGCGATGTGGCCGCTGCCGGATAAATCGAGGCGAAAAAAAACCACCTTAGTAGGGTGGTTTTTTCCGCAAGCCTGATGTGAAGCTAGCTTGCTCATCTCACTGAGACTAACAACGAACCTTTACTCTACTGAAGTCATGTTTATCACGCAAGCCTGGGAGTGGTTCATCATATTTCTGAGTGTTGAGGTGAGTTGAATGCCTGAAATTTTTTGATTGAGGTTTTTCGGATAAGTAACACTTTTTGCTTTCAGTTCCATATTCGAGCTGAGGTATGATTTTTTGGCTCTTTCGTTAAAAGACTTTTTGAAGTGGTCAAGCCAGCGCGCGCATTTGGGACCTCCTGACACGGTTTAGTACCCCGTGCCGGATTGGCTCAGGGGGCCATCGGCCTGGCCACCTCACTGAGACTAACAACGTAGTTCTCGAAGGCATACGTGTTCCGGTAAGTATGCTGGAGGGTTGGCCCACTTTGGGGGTCAATGTATGTCCAAGATTCTTCGGCGTACCTGGAGCCTCGTAGTCAACTTGTTACGGGTTTATCACCTGTATGAGTTTCTACGGGATCACTACGATAATCAGCGGTAAGGGTTATTGAAGTGGCCTGCCTCGGCTTCGGTCGGGGCGGGTTTTAATTAATGTCTCTGGGCGGTTGTTGGGTCGTCTCCTTCCTCGCCATAACCTGTGCCCCTCGAAAAAACGGATGCTGAATCACTCATCGCATTCGATTTACCTGCCCACCGAGGTATGCTTGGGCACGGCTCAAATATTCCTAGCCACCTTTCCCGACGTACCTGCGAGCTCACGGCGTTCCATGATCACCCACGTTGCCCTGTTTCTCTGCACCCTGATGGCCATGGAAGGGGTCGGCTACCTGGCGCACAAGTACGTCATGCACGGTTGGGGCTGGTTTCTGCACCGTTCCCATCATGAGGAGCACCTGGGCGCCTTCGAGACCAACGACATCTACCTGCTGGTATTGGCGGCGGTGGCCATCACCCTGATCGTGCTGGGCAATAGCGGATACGACCCGCTGCAGTGGATCGGCGCCGGAGTGGCGACGTTTGGAATCATCTATGTCGTGGTGCATGACGGCGTTGTCCACCGCTACTGGCCATTTCGGCCGCGGCCGCGTCATCCCTATTTGAAGCGCCTGTATCAGGCGCACCTGTTGCATCACGCGGTGAAGGGGCGCAAGAACAGTGTGTCGTTCGGCTTTCTGTATGCGCCGTCGTTGCGCACGCTGAAGAGGCAATTGCGTGAGTCCCGTGACGTGACTGAGCGCGAAGAGGAAGGGCGTCCTTCAGTTTGGCGGGGCGATAGTGCGAGTGAGGCTGAATGAAGCCGGGGCGTAAAAATCTCTTGAAGGAGCTGATCGCGTGAAAAGCACTGTCGATCACCTGGCTATCGTGGCGCCGAACCTCGATAGCGGCTGCGCGTTCGTCACTGGCATTCTGGGCGTCGACCTTCAACCGGGCGGTGCCCATCCACGCATGGGCACCCACAACCGGCTGCTTCGCCTTGGCCCCGAGCTCTATCTGGAAGTGATTGCCGTTGATCCATCTGCTGAGCGCCCCAGTCGGCCTCGCTGGTTCGGTCTTGACCAACTTGCACCTGACTCACCGGCACGCCTGGCGACATGGGTTGCGCGAACCGATGATATCCATGCTGTCGGCGTTTCCTGCCACGACATCGTCGGAGATGTTGAGCTCATGAGCAGAGGAACGTTGTCTTGGCAGATAACGATACCCGCGGACGGCAGCCTTCCTTTGGGAGGGGCAGCTCCTACCCTGATTCAATGGGAACAGAAGACTCATCCCGCGAGTACGCTGCAAGACAAAGGCTGTTCTCTAGTGGCTTTGGATGTCTTTCATACTGATCCAGAAAAAGTCAGGGCGATTCTGGCTGCCATGAACTTTTCGGGGCCGGTTTATCTTCACGGGCTCGAAGGAACTTCAACTCCGTATCTGGTCGCTCATATTCAAACACCCGGGGGTTTAAAAACATTGCCGATTTCGGGTGCGTGATTCGCACTCGGATCTGCTGTGGTCACCGGACATCACTTATGGGGCGCGTGCTTTCTACTGCTTCTCGTCAAACCGGACCGACCGAATGATTGCGCCAATCGTGTCGAAGTCCTGGTAGTAGCCCACGGTGTCGAACAGCAACTGCGTCTTGGCGTTGTAGACGATGGCCATCAGGCAAGTGCCTCCGGCGGCATGAAAGCCGGTCTCTTGGTCACCAACACCACAGGTCTGGGTCGTCTGCATGCCTTTCCATCCGGGGCCTTCGATAATGTCGACGGGGCTGGGCGAGTCCATGCCGGCGCTACGCATCCAGACGCCGTCTTCCTGGGAAAAGATCATGCTGTCGGCGGCCTGTTGCAGCGTGCCGTGCTGGACGCACAGGTTGAGGGTGTATTCCTCGTTGGTCTGAGTCTTTGGCTGATTGAGGTTCAGGCACTCCTTGTTCTTGCTGACCTTCCAACCCTTCGGGTAGTTGAAGCTGAAGCCGGTGGCTTGGTAGGGCTTCATGTTTTTGGCCGAGGCCGGCACATCGGGTGGTCGTGGCGCCAGCGGATTGGCCGGCTCGTGCAAGGTCGCATCGTTGCGGCAGGCTGCCAGTGGGCGGGCGACGGCATTGGTGAGGTGGTTCAAGCGGTGGGTCTGGGGATCGGCGCTGGCGGTCATGCAGCCACAGCCGTAGCCGTAATGCCCGTTGGTACGCACCCATTGCGCATCGCTGAACTGTGGCCAGTCGCCTTCGGCCTGGTAGCCACCCTGGGTGGCGATTTCCCAGGTGCCATCACGGTCGGTGAGGGTGGCGTTCGCCGCGGTCGGGTTTTCGAACCAGCCGCAGCGGCGTTCGACCTTGTCGGCGGCTTGGGCCGGCAGGATCACGCAGGTGAACACGAGAGTGAGTAGGGAGAGCTGGCCGAGGGAGAGGCGGGGCATGGAGCGTCCTTGTCTGTGTTCATCACGTGGTGGTAGTGCACTGGAGTGGTCGCTGAAAGCATAGGTGATGATAGCGAATGCTGGGTTTTTCTCGCCGCAGTGCGCGTGTGAGCCCTGCCGCGAGGCCTCGGGTTTCAGCGTCTCCAGCAATCGGCGTAACGCTCGCAGACGCCGTAATGCGCATCCATCTGCGCCATCCGCTCCAGATGATGGTCGATGGTTTCCAGCATGACCCGTTTGCTGGCGCCGAAATAGTAGAGAGTCATCGACTTGTATTCTTCGAGCGCGGCCACGTTGGTCGATTTGGCTGACTTGTCTTCGGGCTGCGCCCGTTGTTCCAGGTCCTCATCCTTCAACCGACGCAGGCGCAGAAGGTACTCGTCCTTGTAAAGCTGCAAGGTCCGCTCTTTGCGCTGGGCAGCTTCTGCATCGAAGGCCTGGAGATTCTGGCGATACAAGGTCCAATAGTCGTCCGGCAGGGTGAAACCCAGCTTGGCCTTGCGCTCGGCGATCAAACCGTCGATTTTTTCCGCGGAGACCGCGCTCTTGGCGATTTCAGCCGGGTCGGGTTTCATGGCTGGAATAAGGCTGTTGTCGATAATCCGGCCTATCAGTTCCAGGCGATGGGGAGTGTCCGGCAATGGTTCCGGTGGTTTCGGGAACATCACGTTGCGCCCGACACAGGCCGGGAGGCCTTTTTCAAAGACCAGGACGGGACTGCGCTGCTCCTTGCCATTGATCTTGCGGACCCGTTGTAACTGGCTGCTGCACTGCCCCTTCCCGGAATCGAAGGTCAGCTCGTATTCGGCATTGCGTTCAGGCTTGAGATTGATGCTGTTGCCACAAACCGAATAACCGTTCTGGGTATGGATCCGCAGAAGGGTTTCGTGTTCGGGCTTGAGTTTGATTTCCAGATAGCCCCTGGCGTTTTCCGGCGGCGCGATACTCATGTCGGCACGTCGCTTGGTATCGCCAAGAAGCAGGTTGTTGAGAATACCGGTGGTTTGCCCGTCGCAATGCTCGGCATCGAAGTAATCGAGCGTGGCGTTTTGCGTATTGGCGATGAAACGCAGCTTGGCGGCGTCTGGGTCCGTGGCGTCCGGGTAAGTGCCGTTGACGCTGCAACCTCCGAGTAGCGCCGATAGCAGCAGGGTTGTGGTGGTTAACAAGCGTGATGGAAACAGTGACAGAACCGGCATTAGTCATCCCTGGCTGACGGATATGGAAGAAAGGCGGCGATGCTACTGAAGTGCCACTATCTGGTCCAGTCCGGGAGAGAGCATGCGGTTTATCCTTGTTTCACGAACCAGGCATTCGGAATAGCTCCACAAATCATTCGGTACACCCAAACCCTGTAGGAGCCGGGCTTGCCCGCGAAAGCGTCGGCCCATACGACGTAGATCTCAAGCGAGCGCCTTCATTCGCCGGGTTACCGATCCCTTTTTAAATCATCCTAACCCTCGGCACCCACGCATTCGCCGGAGGTGCCCAATGACCAATCCACCCTCAAACAAAACCCTGGGCGTCATCACCTTTTCCCAATGCGGCTCCCAAGGCCGTGAACTGTTCCGCGTAAACCCCGGCGTTCCCATGCTGGAAGCCATGGAGCACGCGTCCCTTCTGCTCTATTGCGCCAAAGCACTTTCCCTCGATGCAGCATTGGAAACCGACGGCGAACGCTATGCCTGGGCATCGCATTACCTGGGCGAGATGGGTAAGGCGGTCATCGATGATCTGACGCAGGGGATGTTGCGCGGGGCGTCAGTGTAGGCGGGTGACGTCCGGTTGAGGTCCAGACTGGCGGTGAGTGTTGGCAGACTCACCGCGTTATCGTTCTTCGCGAGCAAGCTCGGCTCCCACAGGTGTGTATTCGGCAATAGCCGCAATCACCAATCTTCTACGTGCTACGTGCGTTGGTGAAGGATGCACAAGATCTGGATTTTCTCCATGAATCACGCGGTAAGGGGCTCTGAACGGGAGTTTGGATAGAGCTAATTCTCTTGCATCCGGCCGTTGGCACGGTTCGCCCACTTGGCCTTGATGGTTTGCAGATCTGTCAGGTTACCGGCCTCAGCGTCGGCGATACCCTCGGCAATTGCATTGAGGTGCCGTGACTCGGGCTCAAGATAACGGATTAAGGCGCGGCTAAGATGGTCCTGGCGATCATGGTCCGTTGCTGCTGACAACTGATCGAGTTGTTCGACCAACACCTCGTCGACACGAAATGACAGCAAGGGGGAATCCATAATTAGGTTCTCATCGGCAGAGGTATACAAGTGATGTGGCTGTATGCCCATGGAGGCATACATTTCAACCGTTAGCTGAATGGCCGGACGAGCGATCCGTCTGCCTTAAACAGTAATACGGGTTGGGGCTCACAGTCTCAGCCGTAAGGTTTCAAAAAGCTGCCGATCTTCCTTTTTCGCCGAGCGAGCATGACGCCGGATGACCTGCAACAGGCAATCCGTGAAGCACTGTGCCGGTTTGCTCAGCGCGCCATTGCGCCGTGTCACGATGCTCAACTGCCTCGGTTCGAACTGTTCCTTCAGCCCCAGGGAAACCAATCGACCAAGAAAGGGCGGCGCCATACTCACAATCGATGGCCCCCAGGTGCACATATCCGCCCGCTCGACCATCATCTGCAAAATAGCCAGCGAATGAGCACGGACGATGCGCTTTTCATCGATCTGCGCGCCATGCTGCCAGAACAACTCCTGCATCAGCCCATCGTGCCCGTCCGGCGCATAGTTCAGCGTCCAGTCCTGTTCCAGCAGTTCGTGAATCGATCGCGCGCCCTGTAGGGCATGGCCCTGACGGACCAGCACCGACGTCTGGTAATCCAGCAAAATTTCGCTGGCAAACTCCTGGGCCGATTGCGTCGGGTGCAACTGGCCAATCGCAAAATCCATGCTGCCATCGCGCAACAGCGGCTGGGCCACCGCCATCAGGCTTTCGAACAACTCCAGGCGAATCTCCGGCATTTGCTCACGAAAGGCCACCACCACTTCGGGCAAGAAAGTCAGCGCAATCCAGGGCGTGACCCCGACACACAGTCGCCCCTGAGCCTTGCCACGCAAGTGATCGAGTTCGGTTTGCGCGTGTTCCAACTGTTTGATCACCAATCGGGCGTGAGTCAGCAAAACCTTGCCGTATTCGGTGAAGCTCAGGCCGCTGGGTGTTCGAGTGAACAGCGGTAGCTGCTGGCTGGTTTCAAGCTCGCGTAGCGCTTTGGTCACCGCAGCCTGGGAAATCTCCAGCGAACGCGCCGCCGCCCGGATACTGCCGGTTTCAGCACTGGCAATCAGCGCCTGTAATTGATGCAGCTTCATCCGCTCACCCTGGTGACAACTCATGGTTGTCATCATAACCAAACTGCGTCTCCCCAGCCCAGAGTCCCTTCCCTAAGATCCACCCCCATCAACTGCTCAGATCTTGTCGAAGGGGTACAACAATGGATGCCGGCCATGTCCTGCCTGGTATTGCAGCGATACAGGATGAAATGATCGCGTTGCGTCACAGCATTCACGCGCATCCCGAGCTGGGTTTTGAAGAGTTCGCCACCAGCGAGCGTGTTGCCCAATGTTTGACCCAGTTGGGCTTTCAAGTCAGCACGGGCGTTGGCAAGACCGGTGTCGTCGGTACCCTGAAAAACGGCGAAGGCCGCTCCATCGGTTTGCGTGCCGACATGGATGCACTGCCGATTCAGGAAACCAGCGGCCTGCCCTATGCCAGCCGGATCGACGGTGTCATGCATGCCTGTGGCCACGACGGTCATACGGCAACCTTGTTGGCCGCCGCCAGGCACTTGGCCCACACTCGGGCGTTCAACGGCACCCTGCAAGTGATTTTCCAACCCGCCGAAGAAGGGCTGGGCGGTGCGCGGAAAATGCTGGAGGAGGGCCTGCTCGAACGTTTTCCGTGTGACGCGATCTTTGCCATGCATAACGTGCCGGGTTATCCCGTCGGGCACCTGGGCTTCTATAGCGGACCGTTCATGGCGTCGGCCGACACGGTGACGATCACCATTATCGGCAGTGGCGGCCATGGCGCCGTGCCGCACAAGGCGGTCGATCCGGTGGTGGTCAGCTCGTCCATTGTGATGGCGCTACAAAGCATCGTCTCGCGTAACGTCAATCCACAGGAAATGGCGATTATCACGGTGGGCTCCCTGCATGCCGGTAGTGCGTCGAATGTCATCCCGTCCAGCGCCCGGATGAGCCTGAGCGTGCGGGCGCTGACGCCTGAGATCCGCCACTTGCTCGAAGTCAGGATTACCGAGCTGGTCCAGGGTCAGGCTGCCAGTTTCGGTGCCCGCGCCGAGATCGACTACCAGCATTGTCATCCGGTATTGATCAACCATCCCGAGCAAACCGCGTTCGCCCGCGAGGTTGCCCTGGACTGGTTGGGCGAAGAGCAACTGATCGACGACCTGCGCCCCTTCACCGCAAGTGAGGACTTCGCCTTCATCCTGGAAAAGTGCCCCGGCAGTTATCTGGTGATTGGCAACGGTGAGGGCGAGCGCGGCTGCCAGCTGCACAACCCCGGCTACGACTTCAATGACGCCTGCCTGCCGATTGGGGCGAGCTACTGGGTCAAGTTGGTCGAGCGTTTCCTGAGTTGAGACGCCGTCTTTTCGCGCGTCAGTCTGTACGAAACATCGTCTCTGGTCTGAAGAGGAAAATAACAATGAACAAGATGATTGCGGCTGTATCCCTGGTTTTCCTGACGGCCTCCAGCCTGGCCGGCGCGGCCGACTGGTCCGGCAAAACCTTGAAGTTGGGTGTCGACCCCACTTACCCACCGTTGGAATACAAGAACAAGGACGGTTCCCTGACCGGCTTTGGCGTCGATATCGCCGAAGCACTCTGCGCCGAGCTGAAAGCCCACTGTGTCTGGGTGGAAAGCAGCTGGGACGGGATGATCCCGGCGCTGCTGGCGCGCAAGTTCGACGCGGTGGCGTCGTCGATGACCGTGACGCCCAAGCGCCAGGAGCAGATCGCCTTTACCGACAAGGTCTCCAATGCGCCGGCGCGGCTGGTGGTGAGGCGCGGATCGGGGCTGCTGCCGACCCTCGAGTCACTCAAGGGCAGGCGCATTGGCGTGGAGCAGGGCTCGACCCAGGAGGCCTTTGCCAAAGCCGTCTGGGGGACGAAGGGTGTGGACGTTCTGTCGTACCAGAATCAGGACCAGGTCTACGCCGACCTGGTGGTGGGCCGACTCGATGCCTCGCTGCAGGGCGCCATTCAAGCCAGTTACGGCTTCCTCGGCACGGCGGCGGGCAAGGACTATGAGTTTGCCGGCGCGACCCTGGATGCCCCGGCCTTTTTCGGCGTTGGCGATGGCATCGGCCTGCGCAAGAACGATGTCGAGTTGCGCGAAGACTTGAACAAGGCCCTGGCGACGATTCTGGCCAATGGCACTTACGCGCGGATCAATAAAAAGTACTTCGATTTCGACGTCTACGGCGCGAAATAAGCCCCTCGCTACCTTGAATGGAGCGGTCGTGCGGACCGCTCCGTTACAGCATCCCCTTCACCTCACTCTAATAAAAACAAGGAGAGTGAAATGCTCCTGGAAGGCTTTGGCCCGCAGATTTTGCTGGGTACCCTGGTCACCCTCAAACTGGCGCTCTGGTCGCTCTCGATCGCCGTTCTGGCAGGGCTGCTCGGCGCCAGTTCGAAGTTGTCCTCCAATCGTTTACTGCGAGCACTGGCCACCGGTTATACAACGGTGATTCGCAGCATGCCGGATCTGGTGATCATGCTGTTGCTGTTCTTCAGCCTGCAAATGTTGCTCAACCGGATGACCGATTGGCTGGGCGTCGGCCAGGTTGATATCGACCCATTCCTGGCCGGTGTCGTCACCTTGGCGTTCATTTACGGGGCCTACTTTACCGAGACGTTTCGCAGCGCATTCCAGGCCGTTCCGGCTGGTCAGCTCGAAGCGGCGCGGGCTTATGGCATGAGCCGCTGGAACACCTTTCGCAAGGTGCTGTTCCCGCAAATGCTGCGTCATGCGCTGCCGGGCATCGGCAACAACTGGCAGGTGTTGATCAAGTCCACGGCGCTGGTCTCGATCATCGGCCTGACCGATGTGGTCAAGGCCACGCAGGATGCGGGCAAGGGTTCGCTGCAGTTCTTCTACTTCACCCTGGTTGGCGGTCTGGTCTACCTCGCCATTACCACCGTGTCCAACGGGGTATTGATGTGGCTTGAGCGCCGCTACTCGGTCGGTGTCAGGAAGGCGGCTCTATGACCGGTATTCTCGGCGACTACTGGCAGGCTTACCTGTGGCGCGACGGGCCGTATTTTTCCGGGTTGGCGGTGACCTTGTGGTTGCTCATTCTGGCAGTGCTGATTGGCTTCTTGTTGGCGGTGCCGTTATCGCTTGCCCGGGTCAGCCGCAATCCGCTGCTGCGCCTGCCGGTCTGGGGTTACACCTACGTGTTTCGCGGCACGCCGTTGTATATCCAACTGCTGTTCTTCTACACCGGGGTGTACAGCTTGCAGGTGATCAGGTCCCAGGATTTGCTCAACGCGTTTTTCCGTGACGGCTTCAACTGCACGGTGTTGGCGTTCGGGCTCAATACCTGTGCCTACATGACCGAAATCTTCGCCGGTGCCATCAGGGCCGTTCCCCACGGTGAAGTCGAGGCCGCACGCGCCTTCGGGATGAATCGCTTCACGCTGTATCGGCGAATCGTCCTGCCCTCGGCGTTGCGCCAGGCCCTGCCGCTGTTCAGCAATGAAGTGATTCTGATGCTGCATTCCACCTCGGTGGCGTTCACCGCCACGGTGCCCGATTTGTTGAAGATTGCCCGGGATGTGAATTCGGCGACCTACGCCTCTTTCACGGCCTTTGGCATTGCCGGGGTTCTGTATGCCGGTAGCGCGTTTTTCCTGATCTGGCTGTTTCGACGTGGCGAGCTGCATTGGCTGGCCTACCTCAAACCCCGGACGCACTGACCCCAAGCGGATTGGCTCGAATGTATAAATTGATCGTTGAAGATGTGCATAAAAACTATGGCAGCCATGAAGTTCTCAAGGGGGTCTCGCTCAAGGCCAAAGCGGGTGATGTGATCAGCATCATTGGCTCCTCGGGTTCTGGAAAAAGTACTTTCCTGCGCTGTATCAACCTGCTCGAACAGCCGTCGGCGGGGCGCATCACTGTCAATGCCGAGGAACTGCTCACACGCAAGAACTCGGGGGGCGACTTGTGTGCGGCCAATCCCCGGCAGTTGCAGCGGATGCGCAGCCAGTTGTCGATGGTGTTTCAGCACTTCAATCTGTGGAGCCATATGACGGTGCTGGAGAACCTTATCGAGTGTCCGATGAGTGTGCTGGGTCTCGCTCGCAAGGAGGCCCTGGAGCGGGCGCGTCATTACCTGGCGAAGGTCGGCCTGGCGGAAAAGGTCGAAAGCCAGTATCCGGCCCATCTGTCCGGTGGCCAACAACAGCGTGTCGCCATCGCCCGTGCGCTGACCATGGAGCCCCAGGTGATGCTGTTCGATGAACCGACTTCGGCCCTGGACCCTGAATTGGTGGGCGAGGTGCTCAAGGTCATGCAGCAGTTGGCGGAGGAAGGCCGGACGATGGTGGTAGTCACCCATGAAATGGCATTTGCCAGGCAGGTGTCGAACCATGTGGTTTTTCTGCATCAGGGCAGGATAGAGGAGCAGGGAGACCCGGACCGGGTCTTTGAGCAGCCTCGTAGTGAGCGGTTGAAGCAGTTTCTGGCGGGGAGTCTTAAGTCGTGATGCCGGGTTGAGCAATCAGGGGGAGTATTGGTAGGTTTCGTACGTCATCGTTCATCGCGAGCAAACTCGGAATTTATAGCAATACAGTGTTTTTTGTTTTCCAACCGTCGAAAAAAGACCTTGAAACTCAAGGTCTTTTTTCAAACGAACACAAGGTGTATAGCTGGAGTGCGAGCCCCAGGACCTCAGGCCATTCTGACTTCATTCAGCAGTTCAGGATGACGGTCCAGCACCTTGAGCAGTTTCACCAACGCCAACGAGGGTCTGGTTTTACCATTCTCATATCGAGAGAAAGCATTGATTCCCCCGCCAAAGATCTCAGCCGCCTCTCGTTGATCAAGAGAGAGTTTCTTGCGTACGCTGGCAATAAATCCAGGGTCGACAATGGCTGCGTTGACCTGTTTCGAGAAAGCACGCATTTCACGCATGACGCGATCTGATTCGGTCATATCCAGGATCGATTCGGCGCACGCCGGACAGAAGTCGCCTGTCACCGCAGTGATCGTGGTGGTTTCGCCCTTGTAGGTATGGGGCAGGTCACGTGTATCGTGGATCAGCTCCGCCGCGCCGCAAACAGGACATTTCATGTTCATAACTCCTTGAAGGACACGATCAGCACGTCATCGATAACCGTCAGCTTTAAATACACGTCGCCCACCTGCGTGCTGGGGCGGTACACGTCTTGCCAGATCATGTGATCGGCATGGGTCGTCATGCTCTTGTAGAAGTCCGTTGCTGTCAGCGCCGTCACGACCGCCAGCATATCTGACAGCTCTAGCCCCAACTCATTCGCGCCCGCTCGTGCGGTGTGGGTGGTGCGTACTTGTCCCGCTTCGACCAAGGCTTTGACGATGGATAGCTTGCAATGCGGGATGCGTTTTTCCATGAGATTAGATACTAACCTATTAGGTTTTTATTTGGCAATTTGGTGGGCGTTTCGGCTGTATTGGAAACCAGCTTACTCCGTAGTGATGGAGGGGGCTTTGGAGGTGTATTTCAAGATTTGAAAGGCGTTGAAATGCCCCCTTGGTCTGTCGTCACCGACCAGGGGGCAACCCCAAGCGATTGTGTGGACCTAAGCCTCCCACCCCGCGCCACTGACCGCCGCCTGCGCCAGCGGATGCATGTCCGCCCCCTGATGTTCTGTCTGCCAGGCCAGTAACTCCTTGCGCATGCCCGGCGTCCAGAACATCTGCAGATGATTACGCACGCCGAGCACGGCCTGTTGCTGGTCCGGTTCGGTAGCGAAGTACTGGGCGATCTGGTTGGCCATCTTGATCAGGTTTTCAGTACTCATCGGCGCACCTCGGCTTTGGCTCCGGCGCTGTGTTCATGGCGGCGCTCATCAAGCAGGCGTTGTTGTTCGTCGCTGAACTCCTGATAGCGTTTCTGCCACTCGGAAGGGTGGTAGACACGGCTGACTTCGACGGCGGTGACCTTGTACTCCGGACAGTTGGTGGCCCAGTCGGAGTTGTCGGTGGTGATGACGTTGGCCCCCGATTCAGGGAAGTGGAAGGTGGTGTACACCACGCCCGGGGCGACCCGTTCGGTGACCCGCGCGCGCAGTACGGTCTGTCCGGCGCGGCTGCCGATGCCGACCCAGTCGCCTTCGTTGATGCCACGGCTCTCGGCATCGCTCGGGTGGATTTCCAGACGGTCTTCGTCGTGCCAGGCGACGTTCTCGGTGCGCCGGGTCTGGGCGCCGACGTTGTACTGGCTGAGGATGCGCCCGGTGGTCAGCAGGAGGGGATAGCGATTGTTGACCTTTTCCTCGGTAGGGATGTAGCCGGTAAGCATGAAACGCCCCTTGCCGCGCACGAATTCCTCGATGTGCATGGTCGGCGTGCCGTCCGGTGCCTCGGCGTTGCACGGCCATTGCAGGCTGCCGTGGCTATCCAGCGCGGCGTAGCTGACGCTGGTGAAGGTCGGCGTCAGGCTGGCGATTTCATCCATGATTTCCGAAGGGTGCTTATAGTGCATGGGGTAACCCAGGGCGTTGGCCAGGGCCACCGTGCCTTCCCAGTCGGCCTTGCCGCCCAGCGGTTCCATGACCTTGCGTACCCGCGAGATACGCCGCTCGGCGTTGGTGAAGGTGCCGTCTTTTTCCAGGAACGAACTGCCCGGCAGGAACACGTGGGCGAACTTGGCGGTTTCGTTGAGGAAAATATCCTGCACCACGATGCATTCCATGGCCGACAGGGCCGCGGTGACGTGCTGGGTATTGGGATCGCTCTGGGCGATATCTTCGCCCTGGCAGTACAGGCCCTTGAAGCTGCCGCCCAGGGCCGCCTCGAACATATTGGGAATACGCAGGCCCGGGTCGGGTTGCAGGCTGACGTTCCAGGCCTGTTCGAACTGCGCCCGCACCACCTCGTTGGAGATATGCCGGTAACCGGGCAGCTCGTGGGGAAAGGAGCCCATGTCGCAGGAGCCCTGCACGTTGTTCTGACCCCGCAGCGGGTTCACGCCCACGCCTTCGCGACCGATATTGCCGGTGGCCATGGCCAGGTTGGCGATACCCATCACCGCGGTGCTGCCCTGGCTGTGTTCGGTGACGCCCAGGCCGTAGTAGATCGCCGCGTTGTTGCCGCCGGCATACAGGCGGGCGGCGGCACGGATATCGGCAGCGGCGACGCCGCAGATCGGGCCAAGGACTTCCGGCGAGTTTTCCGCGCGGCTGACGAATTCGCTCCAGCGGGCGAAATCGTTGCCCTCGCAGCGGGCGTCGATAAAGGCCTGGTCGAGCAGCCCTTCGGTGACGATGACGTGGGCCAGGGCATTGAGCATGGCAACGTTGGTGCCCGGGCGCAGGGCCAGGTGCAGGTCGGCGCGACCATGCACGGCGTCCACCAGGTCGATGCGCCGTGGGTCGATAACGATCAGCCGCGCGCCTTCACGCAGGCGGCGTTTAAGTTGGGAGGCAAACACCGGGTGGGCATCGCTGGGGTTGGCGCCCATCACCAGGATCACATCGGCCTGCATCACCGAGTCGAAACTCTGGGTCCCGGCGGATTCGCCCAGGGTTTGTTTCAGGCCATAGCCGGTCGGCGAGTGGCAGACCCGCGCACAGGTGTCGACGTTGTTGTTGCCGAAGGCGGCGCGCACCAGTTTTTGCACCAGGTAGGTTTCTTCGTTGGTGCAGCGGCTGGAGGTGATGCCGCCGATGGAGTCGCGGCCGTATTTCTGCTGCAGCCGGCGGAATTCGCTGGCGGCATAAGTTACTGCTTCATCCCAGCTGACTTCCTGCCAGGGATCGTTGATGTGCTTGCGGATCATCGGCTTGGTGATGCGATCCGGGTGGCTGGCGTAGCCCCAGGCAAAACGTCCCTTGACGCAGGAGTGGCCGTGGTTGGCGTGGCCGTTCTTGTCGGGAACCATACGCACCAGCTTGTCGCCTTTCATCTCGGCGCGGAACGAGCAACCCACGCCGCAATAGGCACAGGTGGTGATCACGGCGCGTTCGGGCTGGCCCAGTTCGACCACGCTTTTTTCCATCAGGGTCGCGGTGGGGCAGGCCTGCACACAGGCGCCGCAGGACACGCATTCCGAGTCGAGGAAATTATCGCCACCGGCGGCTGAGACCCGGGATTCGAACCCGCGTCCGGTAATGGTCAGGGCAAAGGTGCCCTGGGTTTCTTCGCAGGCGCGCACGCAGCGGTTGCAGACGATGCACTTGCTCGGGTCGTAGTCGAAGTAGGGGTTGGAGGTGTCTTTCTGGTCGGCCAGGTGGTTTTCACCTTCATAGCCGTAGCGCACCTCCCGCAGGCCGACCTGGCCGGCGACGGTCTGCAGTTCGCAGTTGCCGTTGGCCGAGCAGGTCAGGCAGTCCAGCGGGTGATCGGAGATGTACAGCTCCATGACGTTGCGGCGCAGGCTGGCGAGCTTCGGTGTCTGGGTGTGCACGCTCATGCCTTCGCTGACCGGCGTGGTACAGGACGCCGGGTAGCCGCGCATGCCGTCGATTTCCACCAGGCACATGCGGCAGGAGCCGAAGGCTTCCAGGCTGTCGGTGGCACACAGCTTGGGAATGGTGGTGCCCAGCAGCGCGGCGGCACGCATCACCGAGGTGCCTTCGGGCACGCTGATGCTGCGGCCGTCGATATTCAGGGTGACCTGCACCTGGCTGTCGCGGGCCGGGGTGCCGAGGTCGATATCGGTATTCGGGTCGAAGAGAGTGATCATTGCTCGGCCTCCGAGGATTGCAGACCGAAGTCGGCGGGGAAGTACTTGAGGGCGCTGGCCACCGGATAGGAAGTCATGCCGCCCAGTGCGCAGAGCGAACCGTATTGCAGGGTGTCGCACAGGTCCTTGAGGATGAGCGCCTGGGTATCACGACCGTTCTGGTCCGGTGCGGCGAGCAGGCGGTCAATGACTTCCACGCCACGGGTCGAGCCGATGCGGCAAGGGGTGCATTTACCGCAGGATTCCTCGGCGCAGAACTGCAGGGCGAAGCGCGCCATGCGGGCCATGTCCAGGCTGTCATCAGCCACTACCACGCCACCGTGACCGAGCATGGCGCCGATGGCGGCGAAGGCTTCGTAATCCAGGGGCGTGTCGAATTGGCTGGGTGGCACCCAAGCGCCGAGGGGGCCACCGACCTGGGCGGCCTTCAGTGGCCGACCGCTGGCAGTACCTCCGCCGTAGTCTTCCACCAGTTCCCGCAAGGTCAGGCCAAATGCCCGTTCCACCAGGCCGCCGTGACGAATATTGCCGGCTAGTTGGAAGGGCATGGTGCCCAGGGAGCGGCCCATGCCGTAATCGCGATAGAACTGCGCGCCCTTGGCCAGGATCAGCGGCACCGAGGCCAGGGTCAGCACGTTGTGCACCAGGGTCGGCAGGCCGAACAGACCCTTCAGGGCGGGAATCGGCGGCTTGGCGCGGACGATCCCGCGCTTGCCTTCGAGGGAGTCCAGCAGCGCGGTTTCCTCGCCGCAGATATAGGCGCCGGCACCGACGCGCACTTCCATATCAAAGGCCAGGCCGCTGCCGCTGACATTAGATCCGAGGTAACCAGCGGCGCGGGCGATATCCAGTGCGTCGCGCAGTGTGGCCACGGCCTGTGGATATTCCGAGCGCACATAGATGTAGCCGTAGCTGGCGCCGACGCTGATACCGGCGATGGCCATGCCTTCGATCAGCAGGAAGGGGTCGCCTTCCATCAACATGCGGTCGGCGAAGGTGCCGGAGTCGCCTTCGTCGGCGTTGCAGACAATGTATTTCTGCGCCGCCTGGGCGCTGCGCACCGTGCGCCATTTGATCCCGGCGGGGAAGGCCGCGCCGCCACGGCCACGCAGGCCTGAGTCGAACACGGCGCTGGCGGTCTGCTCGCCGCCCAGGGCGATGGCCTGGGTCAGGCCCTCGAAGCCGCCGTGGGCTTGGTAGTCCTCGAGAGATAGCGGCCGGGTAATCCCGGCGCGGGCGAACAGCAGGCGTTGTTGTGTCTTCAGATAAGGCAACTGTTCCACCGGGCCCAGGGCCAGGGGATGGGCGGATGGATCGCCTTGCAGCGCATCGAGCAGGGATGGCACATCGGCAACCGTCAGCGGGCCGAAGCCGATTCGGCCTTGCGGGCTGTCGATTTCCAGCAGCGGCTCCAGCCAGTACAGGCCACGGGAGCTGGTGCGTTGCAGGTCCAGCGGCAGATTGCGTTCGCGGGCCTGGGTGGCCAGGGCCACGGCGACCTCATCGGCACCCACGGCACGGGCAAGGGAATCGGCGGGGAGATAGAGGATCGGCATCATGCGTCCTCCCGGCAGGTATCGAGCAGGGCATCCAGGCGCTCGGCGCTGAGCCGCGCATGCACCTGGCCGTCCAGTTCGAGGGCCGGCGAGCAGGCGCAGGCGCCGAGGCAATAGACTGGGCGCAGGCTGATGTTGCCGTCGGCACTGCTGCCGTGGTCGTCCAGTTGCAGGCGTTCGCGCAACTGCGCGGCGAGCTGCTCGGCGCCGCGGCTCTGGCAGGACTCGGCACGGCAAAGACGCAGGATATGCCGGGCCGGGGGCGCGGTGCGGAAGTCGTGGTAGAAGCTGATCACCCCGCGTACCTCGGCCTGGCTCAGGTTGAGGGCGTGGGCAATCTCGGGGACGGCGGCATCGGGGATGTAGCCGATGCCCGCCTGAATCTCATGAAGGATGGGCAACAGTGCGCCGGGGGAGCCCTTGTGGCGCTCCAGCACGTTGTTGACCATAGGCAGGTGCAACATCTCATCAGGCATACGGCATTCCTCACGGTCACGGACAAACCAGGCGGTTGTCGGTTGTCCGAAAGTGTCGGCTGCGGCACTCACGCCACGTCACGGTATCGTGGCATTTCAGGCCGTTGGCCAGGCACCCTGGGCGGGCATCTTGTTGGGCCCGATGCGGTCTTTGCCGCACCTCTTCAGGGCATAAAAGGCAGCTTGCCACGCGGCCTATGATTCGCCTGCACCAAAGCGACGTACGCGGTTCTTTTTGCGACCGCCTGTTGAGTCTAGATGAGTGCTGACCGAGGTGTTGTCCACGAGGGGGCGGGGTGCCTCTTTTTCCAGAAAGTGGAGGCGAAAAAAAACCGCCTTAGTAGGGCGGTTTTTTCCGCAAGTCTGGCATAAAGCCAGCTTGCATATCTCACAGAGACCATCGACGTGGAAACTCATTTTACTGAGACCTTTTTCCGCTCGCAATATTTGGGTGTGACCGAAGGTTTCCAGAAGCACCAAGAGATTGCCTTGCACTGACATATCTTGATTAATGCGGTCACACAATGGGTGCTTGCTTCAGGTCTTCGTTCTCAAGAAATCAAGTTCGGACATTGGCACGCTCCTGCTCAGGACCGGTTTATAGAGAATTATAGAGCAATTATAGACCTATTATAGTGCCCGGTTTAGAAGGGGTGGGGCAGATTATGGTGAATTATAGAGTGATTATAGAGCGACTCGGGTTGAGCGTCGGTGTAGTTGGGTAGCGAGTATATACACGCTTTGCATGGTTTAACGCTCGCTGGAATTGTTCCCCTATACAGAATGCGATAGCGGCAAGAAAAAAAGGGATCTCAAAATACAATGGGGCTTTGATCCATCGCTTGAGTTTCGGCGGAATGGCATCGACCTCTTGTTGGGTCAAGAGCCCACGCCAGATAAACATCTTGGGGAATATGATCATCATGCTGATCACCCCTTGTCTCATCGAGCGATCTTTGAACGAGCTTCCGCCCCACCAGCGGCGATCACCGATTATCATTGCATTATTATTGAAGTAGGGCTCGACCAGATCCAATTTTGTATTGACGACATAGGTTGACAAGCCAATACCAAAGAGCATGAAAAATATACTAAAAACAGCTAATAGCGGATAAATGGTCATAAGCCTTTCCACTTATACATTAGATCCCCATCTGCCGAACCGGCACCTGGCGAATTTTCATGATTAGTCGGGCGTCATGAGCACACCAAGCTGACTACTGCAATTATGATGGTCTGGGTTGATCGTTAAATGCAGAGTTTTTTGCGAACACCCCGGCGATGAAATCCATGAATACAATGGCCCTTTTGGGGAGAAGCCGGTCGGCAACGTAAATGACTTGCACGGGGACAGCCGGAGCTGCGTAGTCCCTAAGCAACACCCGCAGATTGCCATTTTTCAGCCCTTCCTCGTAAAGCCATTCGGGCCCCTGTGCGATCCCCAGTCCCTCGTTTACACACTTTCGTATGGCCTCAGGCGAGTTGACCCGAAGCCTGCCAGAAACGGGAACATCGATATCCCGAAAGCGCCATGTGGTGCCTGTCGACAGCAGGGTGTAGATCAGGCAATCGTGCGTTCTCAGATCATTGGGCGTCGTGGGGATTCCGCGTTTGGCCAGGTATCCCTTGCTGGCAACGCATACACGCTCGAACCAGCCTAGCGGCCGGGCACGCATTGCGCTGTCTTCCAGATGTCCGATGCGGATCGCCAGTTCAGCCCCTTCGTCGACCAGATTCACATAGCGATCATTGATCTGCAGGTCGAGCGTCAACTCTGGATAGCGCTCCAGAAATGTGGATACATGCGGCACCACGAATGCATGGGCTAGCGCGGTCGGGCAGGCGACTCGCAACAATCCGGACGGGGCGACGTTCTCCCTGAAGGACGACTCCGATTCTTCCACGGCATCGAGAATGCGCCGGGCATCTGCGTAATAGCGTGCTCCCTCGGGAGTGAGGGCAAGCTTTCGTGTGGATCGGTGAAGCAGCCTGGTTTGCAAATGATCTTCCAGCGCCGCCACATAGCGGCTGACGTTAGGCTGCCCCAGCCCCAGGTCACGCCCCGCAGCCGAGAAGCTTCCTGTCTCAACAGCGCGAACAAAGCAGGTCATCAGCAGTAGTCGATCCATCTAGGCCTCTCATTCATGCAATACCAGCATGAAATGTATTCGAATAGGCCATCTTATCAACGCGCAGGTATGAATACATAGTTTCCCTCTGGCAGGTCAGTACATCGACTGACCGTGAAAAACCGAAAAGGAAACTTACATGTCCCGATTGCAAGGCAAACGCACTCTCATCACCGGCGGTACCAGCGGCATTGGCCTGGAAACGGCTAAGCAGTTCCTCGCCGAAGGCGCGCGCGTGATCGTTACCGGAGTCAATCCGGAGTCCATCGCAAAGGCCCAGGCGGAACTGGGAAGCGAAGTATTGGTACTGCGTGCTGACTCAGCCAGCATCGATGCGCAGAAGGAACTGGCGCAGGCCGTTCAGGCTCACTATGGCCAACTCGATGTTGCCTTTCTCAATGCAGGCGTATCCGTTTGGCTGCCGATCGAAGAGTGGACGGAGGAAATGTTCGATCGCTCCTTCGACATCAACGTTAAGGGGCCGTACTTTCTGATCCAGGCATTGCTACCAGTCTTCGCGAACCCTGCGTCGGTGGTTCTCAATACCTCGGTTAGTGCACACCTCGGCGCCGCGCGTTCATCAGTTTATGGCGCGACCAAGGCCGCGTTCCTGAACATGTCGAAGACGCTTTCTAGCGAACTGCTCCCGCGTGGTATTCGCCTCAATGCAGTCAGCCCTGGTCCGATTGATACGCCGCTTTACGACAAGCTCGGCATTCCCGATGCCTATCGCGAACAGCTCAACCAGGATATCGCCGCGACCATTCCGTTTGGCCGGTTTGGTACGCCCGAGGAAGTGGCCAAGGCCGTGCTGTACCTGGCGTCAGACGAGTCACGATGGACGGTTGGCTCGGAACTCATCGTCGACGGTGGCCGCTCGCTTTAGCTGCCAACGATACGCGAAGGAACGTCTCCTGCGCTTTTACGGAAAATTGATTGCCATTCAGGCTTTCTTGAAGTCACGGACGTAGCTTCTATACGGCCCGCCCCCACTCGTGGCGGCGGGCTTTGATTCTTCAGTGGGTCTATTCCAATGCCACAGTCACAGTTCACACTTGTCAGCCATCCGTTATGCCCATTCGTTCAGCGAGTGGCCATCGTGTTACTCGAAAAAGGTATTACCTTTCAGCGTATCGATGTCGATCTTCGCGACAGGCCGGACTGGTTTCTGGCGATGTCGCCAAGCGGTAAGGTTCCGCTGCTCAAGGTTCCAGACGGCAGTGAAGGCGAGTCCGTTCTATTCGAGAGCGTCGCCATTTGCGAATACCTGGAGGAGGTGTACCCGGAACCTGCGTTACATCCAATGAATGCGTTGATCCGAGCACAACACCGTGCATGGATCGAATTCGCCTCTGCCACGCTGGCGGATGCATGGGGATTTTTGAACGCCACCGACCAGCAGACGGCCCTTGGCAAATCTGCAGCGTTGAGAGGAAAGCTGGAACGATTCGACAGTGAAATATCGGACGGCCCTTATTTCTTCGGCGAGAGGCTCAGCATGGTCGACATCGCCGTGGCTCCAGTTTTTCGCTATTTCGACATACTTGGATTCGAGCCCAATCATCAGTTGTTCGATGGACTGAGTCGAGTGGCTGATTGGCGTCGTGCGCTGGCCAGCCGTTTCAGCATTCAGGCGGCAGTTGCAGAGGACTATGTCATCCGGTTCCGCAAGCACTTGCAGGAAGCAAGAGCACTCTTGGCTACTGCATCGGAAACGCATCCCCTTTGAATGCCGATGCGATCGCGCCGCCGCCAGCTTGGCCAGCAGGGGCGCTGGCCAGGCTGGCCGGGGCAATTAAGCTCCTAATCGCCGAAGCCTTCAAAGAGGGCCTGTGGTGCAAACTGCTGGCAGTGGGCCGCGATGGCCGCGCTGAACAGCACCTCCTTGTTCTCGAAGTGCCGATAGATGCTTAGCTTGGATATCTTCGCCCGCTGGGCGACCTCATTGCGGAAATGGTGACTGTGGAAATGGTGACGGATTTATTTTTGCCGCAGCCCAAGACGTCATCCCTGAATGATCGTAATGCACTTCGGGTAGATTAGGGTCTAGCTTGGGGCTGTGAACGATCTTCTACGCCGACTGAAATTTTTCGACTTACATACCTCCACCACTCACATTGCAGCTCCCCACTGTGCGCGCTACCTTTTTCCTGTCGCTGCCAATTCGGCGACCGGGCCTGGAAACCTGTGGAACAATGGGCGCATAGGCGCCACCATTCATCACGACTGCTGGTGCTTTTTTGTGCCAGTCTCTGCGTGTTATGGCGGCTGTGCGCGGGAGGCCCTTGGGTCTGCCGGGTTTTCCTATTGTCCCGGTTTCCAGCCTGCGTACAGCTGCCACCCATTCGCCTGGAAACGAACGTGGTAGCTCCCTCACATTAGGAGTCCTGCGTATGAACGTTTTTGATGGGTCGACTTTGCATGTTCTTACCCTCGGTACCCGGGTCCACGCCGGAGGTGTCCAATGACCAATCCACCCACAAGCAAAACCCTTGGTGTCATCACTTTTTCCAAGTGCGGCTCCCAAGGTCGTGAACTGTTCCGTGTGAACCCCGGCGTTCCCATTCTGGAAGCCATGGAGCACGCGTCCCTCCTGCTCTATTGCGCCAAAGCACTTTCTCTCGATGCTGCCCTGGAAAGCGACGGTGAACGCTATGCCTGGGCCTCGCATTACCTGGGCGAGATGGGCAAGGCCGTCATCGACGATTTGACGCAGGGGATGTTGCGTGGGGAGAGGGGGTAAGGACCGGGCGATCTTCGATTGATGTCGGGATTGGCGGCGGCGCACGGCAGGCTCACCGCATTATCGTTCTTCGCGAGCAAGCTCGGCTCCTACAGGGATCGTGGTGCCTTTCGCTTTTCTGTAGGCGAAAAAAAAGACCTTGAAATTCAAGGTCTTTTTTAAGATGGTGCCCCGAGGGAGACTCGAACTCCCACTCCTTTCGAAAACGGATTTTGAATCCGCCGCGTCTACCAATTCCGCCATCAGGGCTCAATGGCGGCGAAGTATAGAGACGTGATTACCGTTGGTCAATCGGCTTTCGTGGTCAATTTTTACGATTTCCGCTAAACTTCCCGGCCCTGCTGAACGAACCCCATCATGCGCGTCGCTGACTTTACTTTCGAGCTCCCCGATTCCCTGATCGCTCGCCATCCTTTGGCCGAGCGACGCCTCAGTCGCCTGCTGACCCTCGACGGCCCCAGCGGCGCTCTTGCACACCGTCAATTCACTGATTTGCTTGAGCATTTACGCCCAGGCGATCTGATGGTGTTCAACAATACCCGGGTCATTCCGGCCCGCCTGTTCGGCCAGAAAGCCTCCGGCGGCAAGCTGGAAATCCTCGTGGAAAGGGTCCTCGATACCCACCGCGTGCTGGCCCATGTGCGCTCCAGCAAGTCGCCCAAACCCGGCTCGAAGATCCTGATCGATGGCGGCGGCGAAGCCGAGATGCTCGCCCGCCACGACACGCTCTTCGAACTGGGCTTCGCCGAAGAAGTGCTGCCGCTGCTGGAACGCGTCGGCCATATGCCGTTGCCTCCTTATATAGATCGCCCCGACGAAGGCGCCGACCGCGAGCGTTATCAGACCGTCTACGCCGAGCGCCTCGGCGCCGTGGCCGCCCCCACCGCCGGGCTGCATTTCGATCAGCCGCTGCTGGATGCCATCGCCGCCAAGGGTGTTGAACGCGCTTTCGTCACCCTGCACGTCGGCGCCGGGACCTTCCAGCCGGTCCGTGTGGAGCGTCTCGAAGACCACCATATGCACCACGAATGGCTGGAAGTCAGCCAGGAAGTGGTCGATGCCGTTGCCGCCTGTCGTGCACGCGGCGGTCGGGTGATCGCCGTGGGCACCACCAGCGTCCGTTCGCTGGAAAGCGCCGCCCGCGATGGTGTGCTCAAGCCGTTCAGTGGCGACACCGACATCTTTATCTACCCGGGCCGTCCCTTCCATGTGGTCGATGCCCTGGTGACCAATTTCCACCTGCCCGAATCCACGCTGCTGATGCTGGTTTCGGCCTTCGCCGGTTACCCCGAGACCATGGCCGCCTACAAGGCCGCCGTGGACAACGGCTACCGCTTCTTCAGCTACGGTGATGCGATGTTCATCACCCGCAACCCGGCGCCTGCCGCACCCAAGGATCGGGCCCCAGAGGACCAAGCATGAGTCGCAACTGTCGTATGTCGTTCGAGCTGCTCGCCACTGATGGCAAGGCTCGTCGCGGTCGCCTGACCTTCCCCCGCGGTACCGTCGAAACCCCGGCCTTCATGCCCGTGGGTACCTACGGCACGGTCAAGGGCATGCTGCCTCGGGATATCGTCGCCACTGGCGCCGAAATCATCCTCGGCAACACCTTCCACCTGTGGCTGCGTCCCGGCACCGAGGTGATCAAGGCCCACGGCGACCTGCACGATTTCATGCAGTGGAAAGGCCCGATCCTCACCGACTCCGGTGGTTTCCAGGTGTTCAGCCTGGGCGCCATGCGCAAGATCAAGGAGGAGGGCGTGACCTTCGCCTCGCCGGTCGACGGCGCCAAGGTCTTCATGGGCCCGGAAGAGTCGATGCAGGTCCAGCGCGACCTGGGCTCGGACATCGTGATGATTTTCGACGAGTGCACCCCGTACCCGGCTGACGAAGACGTCGCCCGTGTGTCCATGGAGCTGTCGCTGCGTTGGGCCCAGCGCTCGAAAAACGCCCACGGCGAAAACACCGCCGCGTTGTTCGGCATCGTCCAGGGCGGCATGCACGAAAGCCTGCGCAAGCGCTCCCTCGAAGGCCTCGACCAGATCGGCTTCGACGGCCTGGCCATCGGCGGCCTGTCGGTGGGCGAGCCCAAGCACGAAATGATCAAGGTGCTGGATTACCTGCCCGGCCTGATGCCTGCTGACAAACCTCGTTACCTTATGGGCGTTGGCAAGCCGGAAGATCTGGTGGAGGGTGTGCGCCGCGGGGTGGACATGTTCGATTGCGTGATGCCAACCCGTAATGCCCGCAATGGGCATCTGTTCATCGATACCGGCGTGCTGAAGATCCGCAACGCGTTCCATCGCCATGATGAATCGCCGCTGGATCCGACCTGCGATTGCTACACCTGCCAGAACTTCTCCCGTGCTTATCTGCATCATTTGGACAAGTGCGGCGAAATGCTGGGGAGCATGTTGAATACGATCCACAATTTGCGCCATTACCAGCGCCTGATGGCTGGTTTGCGCGAGGCTATTCAACAGGGTACATTGGCCGCCTTTGTCGATGCCTTCTACGCCAAACGCGGGCTTCCCGTACCGCCTTTGGACTGAATTTTTCAGAATTGAATGATTGCAACTGGAGTGCTAAATGAGCTTTTTCATCTCTAACGCGTTCGCCGACGGCGCCGCGCCTGCTGCTGCAGGCCCGATGGGCGGTGGTTTCGAATGGATCTTCCTGGTCGGCTTCCTGGTCATCTTCTACCTGATGATCTGGCGTCCGCAGGCCAAGCGCGCCAAGGAGCAGAAGAACCTGCTGGGCAACCTGGCCAAGGGTGACGAAGTGGTCACCACCGGCGGTATCGCCGGCAAGATCACCAAAGTGAGCGACGATTTCGTGGTTCTGGAAGTGTCCGACACCGTCGAAATGAAGTTTCAGAAGGGGGCCATCGCGGCCACCCTGCCTAAAGGCACGCTGAAAGCGATCTAGGTTTCAACTCTTAACAATCGACGGGGCGCGCAAGGCGCCCCGCGTCATAAGCGGGCGGCGTGATGCTGAACAAATACCCTCTGTGGAAATACCTACTGATCCTGGCGGTGCTGGCGATCGGTTTTATTTATTCCGCTCCCAATCTCTATCCAGACGATCCGGCGATCCAGGTCAGCGGCGCAAGCACTGCACTGCAGGTCACCCAGGCCGATCTGGACCGCGTGAGCAAAGCGCTCACCGACGCCAAGATCACCGTCAAGGGCGCCACTCTGGCTGCCGGCGGCAAGGGCGGCCTGATTCGTCTGACCAGGCAGGAAGACCAACTGCCGGCCAAGGACGTGGTGCGTAAAGCCCTCGGCGACGACTATGTCGTGGCCCTGAACCTGGCACAGACCACTCCACAATGGTTGCGCAGCCTTGGCGCGCACCCGATGAAGCTGGGTCTGGACTTGTCCGGTGGTGTGCACTTCCTGCTGGAAGTGGACATGGAAAAAGCCGTCGACGCCCGCCTGAAAGTCTATGACGGCGACGTCAAGAGCCTGTTGCGCAAGGAGCGTGTGCGTTATCGCACCCTGCCACCGTTCAATGGCGCCATCCAGTTGGGCTTTGCTGACGCGGATACCCGTGAACAGGCCCGTGCGCTGATTCGCAAGAACTTCAACGATTTCGACATTGTAACGGCCGACCTCGGCGAGCAGCCGGTACTGCGTCTGGCGATGACCCCGGCCAAGCTGGCGGAAATCCGCGAATACTCCATCAAGCAGAACTTGACCACGGTCCGTAACCGCGTCAACGAGCTGGGTGTGGCCGAGCCGCTGGTGCAACGTCAGGGTGCCAACCGCATCGTGGTCGAACTGCCAGGCGTACAGGACACCGCTGAAGCCAAGCGGATCCTCGGCAAGACCGCCAACCTGGAGTTCCGTCTGGCCGCTGAACCGGGTGCTTCGAAGGCGACTTCCGAAGAGTTCGAGTTCCGTGAAGGCAATCGTCCTCCGGCGCAGATCGAGCGTGGTCTGATCATCACCGGTGACCAGGTGACCGATGCCCAGGCGGGTTTCGACGAACACGGTCGTCCGCAGGTGAACATCAAGCTCGATGGCCACGGTGGTGACCTGATGAGCCGCGCGACCCGCAGCAACGTCGGTCGCAGCATGGCGGTGATCTTCATCGAGCAGAAGCCGATCACCACCTACACCAAGCAGGTTGTGGATGGCGTCGAAAAAGACGTGCCGGTGCAGACCTTCAAGGAAGAGAAGAAGATCATCAGCCTGGCGACCATCCAGTCGCCGCTGGGCAGTCAGTTCCGCATCACCGGCCTGAACGGCCAGGGCGAGTCCTCGGAACTGGCGCTGCTGCTGCGTGCCGGTGGTCTGGCCGCGCCGATGTACTTCGCGGAAGAACGTACCATCGGTCCAAGCCTGGGTGCCGACAACATCACCAAGGGTATCGATGCGTCGCTGTGGGGCATGCTGTTCGTCTCGCTGTTCATCATCGCCATCTACCGCTTTTTCGGCATCATCGCCACCGTGGCCCTGGCCTTCAACATGGTCGCCTTGCTGGCGCTGATGTCCTTGCTGGGGGCAACGCTGACCCTGCCGGGTATTGCCGGTATCGTCCTGACCATGGGTATGGCGGTGGACGCCAACGTGCTGATCTTCTCGCGGATACGTGAAGAGATCGCCGCGGGAATGACGGTGCAGCGAGCGATCAACGAAGGCTTTGGTCGTGCGTTCACGGCGATTATCGACGCCAACCTGACCACCTTGCTGGTGGGCGGCATCCTCTTTGCCATGGGGACCGGCCCGGTCAAGGGCTTTGCGGTGACCATGTCCCTCGGGATCTTTACCTCGATGTTCACGGCCATTCTGGTGACCCGCGCGATGGTCAACCTGATCTTCGGCGGTCGTGACTTCAAGAAGTTGTGGATTTAAGGGGCTGCCATGTTACGTACTATCAACTTCATGGGTGTTCGCAACGTTGCGTTCGGCGTCACCCTGTTCCTCACCGCATTGGCCTTGTTCAGCTGCTTTCACAAGGGCATGAACTACGGTCTGGACTTCACCGGCGGTACGCTCATCGAGCTGACCTACGAGCATGCGGCGGATGTCACCAAGGTGCGCGGAGAGCTGGCTGAGGCCGGTTATCACGAGGCGATCGTGCAGAGTTTCGGCGCGACCACCGACTTGCTGGTGCGCATGCCGGGTGAAGACCCGCAGCTGGGCCATCAGGTCGCCGAGGCGCTGCAGAAACTGGGCGGCGACAACCCGGTACAGATCAAGCGCGTCGAGTTCGTCGGCCCGCAGGTCGGTGAAGAGCTGCGCGACCAGGGCGGCCTCGGCATGCTCATGGCGCTGGGCGGCGTATTGATCTACCTGGCGTTCCGCTTCCAGTGGAAGTTCGCGGTGGGCGCCATCGTCTCGCTGGTCCACGACGTGGTGGTGACGGTGGGTATCCTCTCGTTCTTCCAGGTCACCTTCGACCTGACGGTGCTGGCGGCGGTACTGGCGATCATCGGTTACTCGCTCAATGACACCATCGTGGTCTTCGACCGGGTGCGTGAGAACTTCCGTGTGCTGCGCAAGGCCACTCTGATCGAGAACATCAACGTCTCGACCACCCAGACCCTGCTGCGGACCATGGCGACGTCGATCTCCACCTTGCTGGCGATTTCCGCGCTGCTGTTCTTCGGTGGCGATAACCTGTTCGGTTTCTCCATCGCCCTGTTTATCGGTGTGTTGGCGGGTACCTACTCGTCGATCTACATCGCCAACGTGGTGCTGATCTGGCTGAACCTGAACAGCGAGGACCTGATTCCTCCGGCCAATACCCAGAAGGAAGTCGACGACCGTCCTTGACGGAAATCTTTCTTCGGGCTGTTTGCTGATAAAGGCGCGAGTGTTGAACTCGCGCCTTTTTTTGTACTCCAAAGCCATAGAGAAAAGTGGGCACCGATCCACTTGTGATGGTCAGGAGGTTCACGTGAACAAGTCGTTGCTGGTAGGTGCGGTATTGGGTGCTGTCGGTGTCACTGCCGGAGGTGCTGTTGCCACCTACAGCCTGGTAAAAAGCGGCCCTGAGTATGCGCAAGTATTGGCGGTAGAGCCGGTCAAGACCCAGATCAAGACCCCGCGCCAAGTCTGTGAAGATGTCGCGGTGACCCGGCAGAAGCCGGTCCAGGATGAGCACCGCCTGGCCGGTACCGCGTTGGGTGCGGTCGGCGGTGGTCTGCTCGGCAGCCTGGTCGGCGGCGGTCGCGGCAAGACCCTGGCCACCGTGGTCGGTGCGGTCGGCGGCGGTTATGCCGGTAACAAGGTGCAGGAGGGCATGCAGGAGCGTGACACCTACACCACGACCCAGAAACGCTGCAACACGGTCAACGATGTCAGCGACAAGGTGGTCGGCTACGACGTGCGTTATCAGTTGGGCGGCAAGGAAGGCAAGATCCGGATGGATCGTGATCCGGGCAACCAGATCCCGGTGGACAAGGATGGTCATCTGGTCCTGAGTCAGAACCAGGGTCAGCCAGCTCCGCAGCCGGGCCAGTAACGGCTACTGTTGTAGGGACATAAAAAATGCCCCGTATCGCAAGATACGGGGCATTTTTATGTTCGGCGAAAGCTTAGCGCTTCAGCGAAGCCGGCAGGTGCGGCTGGATCGCCGTCAGTACGGCCTTGAAGCACTTGGTGTTGCCGGCAACGATATGGCCTTTTTCCAGGAAGTCGTGACCGCCGGTGAAGTCGCTCACCAGGCCGCCGGCTTCCTGGATCAGCAGGGCGCCCGCCGCCATGTCCCACTCGGACAGGCCCGATTCCCAGAATGCATCGAAACGACCGGCGGCCACATAGGCCAGGTCCAGGCTCGCGGCACCGGCGCGGCGGATGCCGGCGGTCTGGCCGACCAGGGCGCGGAACATGCCCAGGTAGTTGTCCAGGTTGTCCATCTGGTCGTCACGGAACGGGAAACCGGTACCCAGCAGGGCGCCGTCCAGGCTGGTGCGACCGCTGACGCGCAGGCGACGGCCATTGAGCTGGGCGCCACGGCCACGGGAGGCGGTGAATTCTTCCTGGCGGACCGGGTCGAGGACCACGGCGTGTTCCAGGCGACCACGGTATTTGCAGGCGATGCTGACCGCGAAGTGCGGGATGCCACGCAGGAAGTTGGTGGTGCCATCCAGTGGGTCGATGATCCACAGGTATTCTTCGCCTTCGCCGCTGCCGGCGTGGAAGCCGGTTTCTTCGCCACGAATGGCGTGGGTCGGATAGGCCTTGCGCAGCGCGTCGATAATTTTCTGTTCGGCGGCGCGATCCACTTCGGACACATAGTCCTTGGCGTCTTTTTCGTCGACCTTGATGGTATCCAGGCGCTCGATGGAGCGGAAAATCAATTCACTGGCGCTGCGGGCGGCGCGCAGCGCGATATTCAGCATGGGCTGCATGGACGTTTCACCTAGAGTGTTAAAGAAAGCCGAACATTCTACCAGAAAAGTCCCGGGGGAGAAGGACGACGTTGGCGCTCGTGGCGCAATCCCCAGTGCTTCTGTAAGATTTGCTCCCCTTCGCCGAGTCTGAGAGTGTCTCTCGTGCTGCAAAATATTCGTGTTGTCCTGGTCAATACCAGTCATCCGGGCAATATCGGCGGGGCCGCGCGGGCCATGAAGAACATGGGGCTGTCGCGCCTGGTGCTGGTGGAGCCGCGGATCTTTCCGTCCGCTGAAGCCGATGCGCGGGCTTCTGGTGCTACCGATATCCTTGAAAACGCGCAAGTCGTCGCCACCTTGGAAGACGCATTGGTCGGTTGCAACCTGGTGTTTGGTACCAGTGCTCGCGATCGGCGGATTCCGTGGCCGTTGCTCGATCCCCGTGAATCCGGGTTGAAGGTGGTCGAGGAGGCCGGGCAGGGTGCCGAGATCGCGCTGGTGTTCGGTCGTGAAGATTCCGGCCTGACCAACGACGAGCTGCAGCGATGTCATTATCACGTACATATCCCGTCCGATCCGGACTTCAGTTCGCTCAACCTCGCCACGGCGGTGCAGGTGCTGAGCTATGAAGTGCGGATGTCCTGGCTGGCGGCCGTCGGGCAGCCGAGCAAGGTAGAGAAGCATGAAGTGGCGTCGACGCGCAGCGAAGAGCTGGCGACCATGGATGAGATGGAGCGGTTCTACGGCCATCTGGAACAGACCCTGGTGGCCATCGACTTCCTCGACCCCGAAAAACCGCGCCATTTGATGGCACGGTTGCGTCGCCTGTACGGGCGCAGTTCGGTCAGTCGGGCCGAGATGAATATTTTGCGGGGCATCCTCACGGAAACCGAAAAAGCGGCCCGGGGCGAGCTCCTTAAGCGGAAGGATCAGTGATGTTCGAGCGTTTGCGAGAAGATATCCAGAGCGTATTCCACCGTGATCCGGCGGCGCGTAATGCCTTCGAAGTGCTGACCTGCTACCCGGGCCTGCATGCCATCTGGCTGCATCGCCTGGGTCATGCCTTGTGGGGCATGGGCTGGAAATGGCTGGCGCGGGTGGTGTCGAACTTCGGTCGTTGGCTGACCGGCATCGAGATCCACCCCGGGGCCAAGGTCGGGCGGCGGTTCTTTATCGACCATGGCATGGGCATCGTGATCGGCGAAACCGCCGAGATCGGCGATGACGTGACCATCTACCAGGGAGTGACCCTGGGCGGTACCAGTTGGAACAAGGGCAAGCGTCATCCGACTTTGGAGGATGGCGTGGTGGTGGGCGCCGGTGCCAAGGTGCTCGGGCCGTTTACCGTCGGTGCCGGGGCCAAGGTCGGGTCCAATGCGGTGGTGACCAAGGCGGTGCCGGCCGGTGCGACCGTAGTGGGGATTCCTGGGCGGATCATCATGAAGGCCGACGATCAGGTCGAAGCCAAGCGCAAGGCCATGGCGGAGAAGATTGGTTTCGATGCCTATGGCGTCAGCGAAGATATGCCGGACCCGGTGGCGCGGGCCATTGGCCAGTTGCTCGATCACCTGCAGGCGGTGGATGGGCGTCTGGAGGGGGTGTGTGGGGCGCTGAAGGACCTGGGCAGCACGTATTGCGCCAAGGAGCTGCCGGAGTTGCAGTGTGATGGGTTTGTCGAGGTGAAGAGCGAGGCCGAGGCCAAAGCGGGCTGATCTTTGTCGGACTTGCCGGCCTCATTCGCGGGCAAGCTCCGCTCCCACAGTGATCCGCGTCGTACACATACATCACGTACGGCGCAAAACCTGTGGGAGCGGAGCTTGCCCGCGAAGACGTCCTGAAGGGCGCCAAGGAACCACCAGTCAGTCACGACGGCGGTGATGCCATTACGCCCCAGACTTTGCTACAATTTGCGCGCGCTTTTCGCGGTAAACCCGACTAAAGCACTAGGTCTTATAGTTGACTTAAATACTCGGGAATAGCATACTCTTCCCCATCCCGATCCCGTAACTCCGTGGTACCTGTCCATGCGACTGACTACAAAAGGCCGATACGCCGTGACCGCCATGCTCGACCTGGCGTTGCACGCGCAACGCGGGCCGGTGTCTCTGGCCGATATCTCCGAGCGCCAAGGCATCTCCCTGTCCTACCTCGAACAGCTTTTCGCCAAGTTGCGCCGCAGCAACCTGGTGTCCAGTGTGCGCGGTCCCGGCGGCGGCTACCAGCTGTCGCGTGACATGCAGGGGATCCAGGTCGCCCAGGTGATCGATGCCGTGAACGAATCGGTCGATGCCACCAAATGCCAGGGGCTGGGCGATTGCCATGGCGGCGATACCTGCCTGACCCACCATCTGTGGTGCGACCTCAGCCTGCAGATCCACGAATTTCTCAGCGGTATCAGCTTGGCGGACCTTGTCACTCGCCGTGAAGTGCAAGAAGTCGCCCAGCGTCAGGATCAGCGCCGCGGTAATAGCAGGGCGCTACACCTGGACAAGATCGAAGCGTCCACCGTCGAATGACAGCCAAAGAGCCAACGGTGCGCCAGCCAGCCTGATTTAGGAGAGTATCCATGAAATTGCCGATTTACCTTGATTACTCAGCGACTACCCCGGTTGATCCGCGTGTCGCGCAAAAAATGAGTGAATGCCTGCTGGTCGACGGAAACTTCGGTAACCCGGCGTCCCGTTCCCACGTGTTCGGCTGGAAAGCCGAAGAGTCCGTGGAAAACGCACGTCGCCAGGTGGCCGACCTGGTCAATGCCGACCCGCGTGAAATCGTCTGGACCTCCGGTGCCACCGAGTCCGACAACCTGGCGATCAAGGGGGTTGCGCATTTCTACGGCACCAAGGGCAAGCACCTGATCACCAGCAAGATCGAACACAAGGCGGTCCTCGACACCATGCGCCAACTGGAGCGCGAAGGTTTCGAAGTCACCTACATCGAGCCTCGTGAAGATGGCCTGATCACTCCGGCCATGGTTGAAGCCGCCCTGCGCGACGACACCATCCTGGTCTCGATCATGCACGTGAACAACGAGATCGGCACCGTCAACGACATCGCCGCCATCGGCGAGCTGACCCGCTCCCGTGGCGTGCTGTTCCACGTCGATGCCGCTCAGTCCACCGGCAAGGTCGATATCGACCTGCAGAAGCTGAAAGTCGACCTGATGTCCTTCTCGGCCCACAAGACCTACGGCCCTAAAGGCATCGGCGCGCTGTATGTCAGCCGCAAGCCGCGTGTTCGCCTCGAAGCGACCATGCACGGCGGCGGTCACGAGCGCGGCATGCGTTCCGGTACCCTGGCGACCCACCAGATCGTCGGCATGGGCGAAGCGTTCCGCGTGGCCAAGGAAGACATGGCTGCCGAGAACCTGCGCATCAAAGCCTTGAGCGACCGCTTCTACAAGCAGGTCGAGCATCTGGAAGAGCTGTACATCAACGGCAGCATGACCGCCCGTGTACCGCACAACCTGAACCTGAGCTTCAACTACGTCGAAGGCGAGTCGCTGATCATGGCGCTCAAGGATCTCGCGGTTTCCTCCGGTTCCGCTTGTACCTCGGCTTCGCTGGAGCCTTCGTACGTATTGCGCGCCCTGGGCCGCAACGACGAACTGGCCCACAGCTCGATCCGCTTCACCTTCGGTCGCTTCACCACCGAAGAAGAAATCGATTATGCCGCGCAGAAAGTCTGCGAGGCCGTCACCAAGCTGCGCGCTCTGTCGCCGCTGTGGGACATGTTCAAAGACGGCGTCGATATCTCGAAGATCGAGTGGGCGGCACACTAAATAAAGAAGCCGCCACATACAGGTCCTGTAGCGACGCGGCAATCAACGGCTGACGTAACGACAGGACCGAGAGCGGCCCTGATGAGTGAGGATTAAGTACCATGGCTTACAGCGAAAAGGTCATCGACCACTACGAAAACCCGCGTAACGTCGGCAAGATGGACGCCGAAGACCCGGATGTCGGCACCGGCATGGTCGGCGCTCCGGCGTGCGGCGACGTGATGCGCCTGCAGATCAAGGTCAACGAGCAAGGCATCATCGAAGACGCCAAGTTCAAGACCTACGGTTGCGGTTCGGCTATCGCCTCCAGCTCCCTGGCTACCGAGTGGATGAAAGGCAAGACTCTGGATGAAGCAGAGACCATCAAGAACACTCAGCTGGCTGAAGAACTGGCCCTGCCGCCAGTGAAGATCCACTGCTCGGTCCTCGCCGAAGACGCCATCAAGGCCGCCGTTCGCGATTACAAGCAGAAGAAAGGCCTGATCTAAACGATCTGGCGTTCAAGCGATTAGTAAGGAGTCACCGATGGCTATCAGCATGACAGAAGCGGCTGCTCGACACGTGCGACGCTCCCTTGACGGGCGCGGCAAAGGTGAAGGGATTCGTCTGGGTGTTCGCACCACGGGCTGTTCCGGCCTTGCCTATGTGCTGGAGTTCGTCGACGAAGTGGTGGCGGAAGATCAGGTGTTCGAGAGTCACGGCGAAAAAGTGATCATCGACCCGAAAAGCCTCACCTACCTGGACGGCACCGAGCTCGATTTCGTCAAGGAAGGGTTGAACGAAGGCTTCAAGTTCAACAACCCCAACGTGCGCGGTGAATGTGGCTGCGGCGAAAGCTTCAACATCTGAGGCTTCTTGTTGTGGGTACTCCTTGTCATTTCGCTTTATTCGAGTTGCAGCCGAGCTTTACGCTGGATCTCGAACAGTTGGCCGCGCGCTATCGAGAACTGGCGCGCGGTGTGCACCCGGACCGCTTTGCCGACGCTTCAGAGCGTGAGCAACGCCTGGCCCTGGAGCAGTCCGCCAGCCTCAACGAGGCCTACCAGACCCTCAAGAGTCCTCCCAAGCGCGCGCGCTACCTGCTCGCCATGGGCGGTCGCGAGTTGCCGCTGGAGGTCACGGTGCACGACCCCGATTTCCTTATGCAGCAGATGCAATGGCGCGAGGAGCTCGAGGAGTTGCAGGACGAAGCGAACCTGCCCGGTATCGCCACGTTCAAGCGCCGCTTGAAAGTCGCCCAGGATCAATTGAACGACAGCTTCGCAGCTTGTTGGAACGATGCCGCGCAACGCGAACAGGCCGAACGCCTGATGCGGCGCATGCAGTTTCTCGACAAGCTCACCTACGAAGTGCGCCAGTTAGAAGAGCGCCTCGACGATTAACCCAGTGCCGCCTCGGTCGCACGCCTGATATTCAGATAAGTCCAGATAACGATGGCCCTACTGCAGATCGCCGAACCCGGCCAGAGTCCTCAACCGCACCAGCGTCGCCTGGCTGTGGGGATCGACTTGGGCACTACCAATTCGCTGGTCGCTGCATTGCGCAGTGGTCTTTCCGAGCCGTTGCCCGATGCCGACGGGCAGGTGATCCTGCCGTCCGCGGTGCGCTATCACGCCGACCGTGTTGAAGTCGGCCAGTCGGCCAAGTTGGCTGCCGCCGGTGATCCGCTCAATACCGTGATGTCGGTGAAGCGCCTGATGGGCCGTGGCCTGGCGGACGTCAAGCAACTGGGCGAACAACTGCCTTACCGCTTTGTCGGCGGCGAGTCGCACATGCCGTTCATCGATACCGTGCAGGGCCCGAAAAGCCCGGTGGAAGTGTCCGCCGAGATCCTCAAGGTGCTGCGTCTGCGCGCCGAGGCAAGCCTGGGTGGCGAACTGGTGGGGGCGGTGATCACCGTGCCGGCTTATTTCGACGAGCCCCAGCGCCAGGCAACCAAGGATGCGGCCCGACTGGCCGGACTCAACGTGCTGCGCCTGCTCAATGAGCCGACGGCGGCGGCGGTGGCTTACGGTCTGGATCAGAACGCCGAAGGCGTGGTTGCCATCTATGACCTGGGCGGCGGTACTTTCGATATTTCGATCCTGCGCCTGACCCGTGGTGTCTTCGAGGTACTGGCCACCGGTGGCGACAGCGCCCTGGGTGGCGATGACTTCGACCATGCGATTGCCGGCTGGATCATCGAGCAGGCAGGGTTGTCCGCCGATCTCGATCCGGGTACACAGCGTCATCTGCTGCAAACCGCTTGCGCCGCCAAGGAAGCCCTGACCGATGCGGCTTCGGTCGAGGTGGTCTATGGCGACTGGCGCGCGGCGTTGAGCCGTGAAGCCTTCGACGCGCTGATCGAGCCCATGGTTGCCCGCAGCCTCAAGGCTTGCCGGCGCGCCGTGCGTGACTCGAACGTGGAGCTCGACGAGGTCCAGGCCGTGGTCATGGTCGGCGGCTCGACCCGTGTGCCGCGTGTTCGCGAGGCGGTCGCCGAGATGTTCGGCCGTCAGCCGTTGACCGAGATCGACCCGGATCAGGTGGTGGCCATTGGTGCCGCGATCCAGGCTGATACCCTGGCCGGCAACAAGCGCGATGGCGGCGAATTGCTGCTGCTGGACGTGATTCCGTTGTCCCTGGGCCTGGAAACCATGGGCGGCCTGATGGAGAAGGTGATTCCGCGTAACACCACCATCCCGGTCGCCCGTGCCCAGGACTTCACTACTTATAAAGACGGCCAGTCGGCCATGATGATTCACGTGCTGCAAGGCGAGCGTGAATTGATCAGTGACTGCCGCTCCCTGGCGCGTTTCGAACTGCGCGGTATTCCGGCCATGGTCGCGGGCGCGGCGAAGATCCGCGTGACCTTCCAGGTCGATGCCGACGGTCTGCTCGATGTCTCGGCCCGCGAACTGGGTTCGGGCGTCGAGGCGAGCATCCAGGTCAAGCCGTCCTACGGCCTGACCGACGGCGAAATCGCCAGGATGCTCAAGGATTCGTTCCAGTATGCCGGTGACGACAAGGTCGCTCGCGTGCTGCGCGAGCAGCAGGTCGATGCCCAGCGCCTGGTCGAAGCCGTGCAAGCGGCTTTGGAGGCCGATGGCGAACGCTTGTTGGATGCCGATGAACGCATGGTTATCGACCTGCAGGTCCAGGAACTGACCGAACTGATGAAAGGCACCGATGGTTATGCCATCGAGCAGCAGACCAAGCGTCTGTCGCAAGTGACCGATGCTTTTGCTGCCCGCCGCCTGGATTCGACGGTGAAAGCCGCGCTGGCGGGGCGCAACCTGAATGAGATTGGGGAATAACGATGCCGCAGGTGATTTTTCTGCCTCACGAGAAGTTTTGTCCTGAGGGCTTGGTCGTGGAGGCAGAAACGGGGATCTCGATCCTCGAATTGGCCCATGAGCACCATATCGAAATGGAAAGTGCCTGTGGCGGTGTCTGCGCCTGTACCACTTGCCATTGCCTGATTCGCGAAGGTTTCGACTCGCTGGAAGAGGCCGATGAGCTGGAAGAGGACTACCTTGACAAGGCTTGGGGGCTGGAAGCCCAGTCGCGCCTGGCCTGTCAGGCCAAAGTCGGGACTGAGGACCTGACCGTCGAGATTCCGAAGTACTCGCTCAACCACGCCGCCGAAGCGCCGCATTGATTCAAGGAATTATCATGAGCCTGAAATGGGTTGATGTGCTGGAGATCGCAATTCAACTGGCTGAAAGCAAGCCGGAAGTCGATCCAATGTCGGTCAACTTCGTCGATCTACGCAAGTGGGTGATGGAATTGCCCGAGTTCGACGACAAGCCTGAGCACTGCGGCGAGAAGATTCTGGAGGCCATTCAGGCCCAGTGGATCGAAGAACGCGACTGAGCAGCGCGGCAGGTTAGGCAATACTTGGGAACCCGCGTATAATTCGCGGGTTTAATTTTTGGCAAATCACTGTTTCTGGAGTTACACCATGGCTGTTCAACGCACTTTCTCCATCATCAAGCCTGACGCCGTTGCAAAAAACGTGATCGGCAAGATCGTTTCCCGTTTCGAAGACGCCGGCCTGCGCGTTGTTGCTTCGAAAATGAAGCAACTGTCCAAAGCCGAAGCCGAAGGCTTCTACGCTGAGCACAGCGCTCGTGGTTTCTTCGGCGACCTGGTTGCCTTCATGATCTCCGGCCCGGTTGTTGTCCAGGTTCTGGAAGGCGAAAACGCCATCGCTCTGAACCGTGAGCTGATGGGCGCTACCAACCCTAAAGAAGCCGCTGCCGGCACCATCCGTGCTGACTTCGCTGATTCCATCGACGCCAACGCTGTACACGGTTCGGACTCCGAAGCCGCTGCCGCTCGCGAAATCTCGTACTTCTTCGCAGCTACCGAAGTAACCGCTCGCTAAGCAAAGGCTTTCGAGTGAGGGTGAATCCATGACTGTATCAATCGGCAAAATAAACCTGTTGGGTCTGACTCAGCCGGAAATGGAAAAATTCTTCGACTCAATCGGGGAGAAGCGTTTCCGTGCCGGTCAGGTCATGAAGTGGATTCACCACTTTGGCGTCGATGATTTCGACGCCATGACGAACGTCAGCAAGGCCTTGCGTGAAAAGCTCAAGACTGTTGCTGAAGTACGCGGTCCTGAAGTCGTCAGCGAGGACATTTCCACCGACGGCACCCGTAAATGGGTGGTGCGCGTGGCGTCCGGCAGCTGCGTCGAGACCGTCTACATTCCCCAGGGCAAACGTGGCACCTTGTGCGTTTCGTCCCAGGCGGGCTGTGCCCTGGACTGCAGTTTCTGCTCCACCGGCAAGCAAGGCTTCAACAGCAACCTCACCGCCGCCGAAGTCATCGGCCAGGTGTGGATTGCCAACAAATCCTTTGGCAGCGTCCCGGCGACCGTCGACCGTGCCATCACCAACGTGGTGATGATGGGCATGGGTGAGCCGCTGCTGAACTTCGACAACGTCATCGCGGCCATGCACCTGATGATGGACGACCTGGGCTACGGCATCTCCAAGCGCCGCGTGACCCTGTCGACCTCCGGCGTGGTTCCGATGATCGACGTGCTCGCCGAGCACATCGACGTCTCCCTGGCGCTGTCGCTGCACGCACCGAATGACGCATTGCGTAACCAATTGGTGCCGATCAACAAGAAGTATCCGCTTAAGATGTTGCTCGAGTCGTGCCGTCGCTACATGGCGACCCTCGGCGAGAAGCGCGTCCTGACCATCGAGTACACCCTGCTCAAGGATGTCAACGACCAGGTCGAGCATGCCGTCGAGATGATCGAGCTGCTCAAGGACACGCCGTGCAAGATCAACCTGATTCCGTTCAACCCGTTCCCGCATTCGGGCTACGAGCGCCCGAGCAACAATGCGATCCGGCGTTTCCAGGACTTGTTGCATCAGGCCGGTTATAACGTCACGGTACGTACCACCCGCGGTGAAGACATCGACGCGGCCTGTGGTCAGTTGGTGGGGCAGGTGCTGGATCGCACCCGTCGCAGCGAACGCTACATTGCCGTACGTGAGCTGAGCGCCGATGCCGAAAGTGGGCAAAGCGCCGCGAACCGAAACTGAGAGAGGACCTCCATGACCCTGCGCGCTGCGCTCCTTGTCGTATTCGTCGGCCTGCTGGCCGGCTGCGTTTCAACGGGTAATGTCGACCCGCTGAGTACCAGCAAGGGGCGCGATGAAGCGCGCACGGCCTATGTGCAACTGGGCATCGGCTATCTGCAGCAAGGCCAGACCGAGCAGGCCAAGGTGCCGCTCAAGAAAGCCCTGGAGATGGACAGCTCCGATCCGGATGCCAACGGCGCCCTGGCGCTGGTGTTCCAGGCCGAAGGCGAAACGCAACTGGCCGAGGAGCATTTCCACAAGGCCCTGTCCTCGCGTCCGAACGACGCGCGCACGCTCAACAATTACGGCAGCTTCCTGTTCGAACTCAAGCGTTACAAGGACGCCTACGAGCGTTTTGAACAGGCCGCCAACGACAGCCTCTATACCGAACGTTCGCGGGTTTTCGAAAACCTCGGCCTTACGGCGCTGGCCCTTGGCCAGCGCGATCTGGCCCTGCAGCATTTCGACAAATCCCTGCGCCTGAACCGCCAACAGCCACGTGCTTTGCTGGAAATGGCTGAGTTGTCTTACGAAGACAGGCATTATGTGCCCGCACGCGATTATTACGCGCGCTTCAGCCTGCTGAGCGAGCAAAATGCACGTAGTCTATTGCTCGGTATCCGCCTGGCGAAAATCTACGAAGATCGTGACAAAGCCGCCAGTTACGGCTTGCAACTAAAACGACTCTATCCCGGTACGCCGGAATATCAGCAATACCTGTCGGAGCAAAGATGAAAGCGGCGCAACCCGAATTTGTAGCAGCGACTCGCGTCAACCCCGGTGAGACCCTGCGTCAGGCCCGCGAAAGCAATGGTTGGACGTTGGCCGAGGTGGCCGTGAAGCTCAACCTCACGGTGTCGTCCCTGAGCAACCTGGAAGCCGGTGCCTTCGACAAGCTGCCGGGGCATACCTTTGCCCGGGGTTATATCCGCGCCTACGCCAAGTTGCTCGGCATGGACCAGGCCGTCCTGGTCCAGCAGTTCGACCAGAGCACCGGCACCGACTCCCAGGGCAGCAGTGTCCAGGCCCTGGGGCGGATCGAAGAGCCGGTGCGGTTTTCCCACACCCTGTTGCGTATCGTCAGCCTGCTGTTGCTGATCGCCGTGATCGGCGGCGGCTTCGTCTGGTGGCAGGACCAGGCCAGCCTGCGCTCCAAGGATCAGGCGGCGGTCAATATGGAGCACGTCGAAGTCGAAAGCGCCGATGGCACCACGCAGATTCATCCGATCGACGAGCCGGAAGACCAGGCCGTGACCGAGAACCAGGCGGCCTCCGAGGCGCCGGCACCTGAAGGCGCGGCCGAGGCCCAGCCTGCGGCCCCGGCGGCTGCGGCCAGTACTCCGGCGACCCCGGCTGTGGTGCCTGTGCCGCATTCGGCGCAGACCCTGGTGGTGGCCCCTACGCAAGCCCCAGCCCCGGTGTCGACAGTCGCGTCAGGCGCTCCGGTCAGCGGTGCACCCGCTGCCGCCGAGCCCGTGGCCGGCGCCGGCCAGGTCCACCTGACCTTCGTCGCCGATTGCTGGACCCAGGTCACCGACGGCAACGGCAAGGTGCTGGTCAGCGGCCTCAAGCGCAAGGGCGAGAACCTTGAGCTCAGCGGCAAGCCGCCGTTTGCCGTGCGCCTGGGCTATGCCCGCGGTGCCCAGATCACATACAACGGTCAGCCGGTCGATATCGCCCCGTTCACCAGTGGCGAGACCGCTCGCCTGAAGCTAGGTCAATAAGTCATGCACGGCCAATCTCCTATCAAGCGTCGCGAGTCCCGTAAAATCTGGGTCGGCTCGGTACCCGTAGGCGGTGATGCACCGATCGCGGTGCAGAGCATGACCAACAGCGACACCAATGACGTCGCGGCTACCGTGGCGCAGATCAATCGCCTGGAAGCCGCGGGCGTCGATATCGTGCGCATTTCCGTGCCGGACATGGACGCCGCCGAGGCCTTCGGTCGGATCAAGCAGTTGGTCAAGGTACCGCTGGTCGCCGATATCCACTTCGACTACAAGATCGCCCTGCGCGTGGCCGAACTGGGTGTCGACTGCCTGCGGATCAACCCGGGCAATATCGGTCGCGAAGACCGCGTGCGCGCGGTGGTCGATGCCGCCCGTGATCGTGGTATCCCGATCCGTATCGGCGTCAACGCCGGTTCCCTGGAAAAAGACCTGCAGAAAAAGTACGGCGAGCCCACGCCAGAGGCGCTGGTGGAGTCCGCCCTGCGCCATGTCGAGCACCTGGAGCGCCTGAACTTCCAGGACTTCAAGGTCAGCGTAAAGGCTTCCGACGTGTTCATGGCGGTAGCCGCCTACCGCCTGCTGGCCAAGGAAATCGTCCAGCCGCTGCACCTGGGGATCACCGAAGCCGGTGGTTTGCGTTCAGGCACGGTGAAATCCGCCGTCGGCCTCGGTATGCTGCTGGCCGAAGGGATTGGCGATACTATCCGCATCTCGTTGGCGGCCGACCCGGTCGAGGAAGTGAAAGTCGGCTACGACATCCTCAAGTCCCTGCACCTGCGTTCCCGTGGTATCAACTTCATCGCCTGCCCGAGCTGCTCGCGGCAGAACTTCGATGTGGTCAAGACCATGAACGAGCTGGAAGGGCGCCTGGAAGATCTGCTGGTGCCGCTGGATGTGGCCGTGATCGGCTGTGTGGTCAACGGACCGGGTGAGGCCAAAGAGGCTCATATCGGCCTGACCGGTGGCACGCCGAACCTGATCTACATCGACGGCAAGCCGGCGCAGAAACTGACGAATGACAATCTGGTGGATGAGCTCGAAAGGCTGATCCGGCAGAAGGCGGCCGAAAAGGTCGACGCCGACGCGGCGCTGATCGCCCGCGGCTGATCGAAGAATTTAAGGATATTTTGTGAGCAAGTCTTTGCAAGCCATTCGTGGCATGAACGACATCCTGCCCGAGCAGACGCCCCTGTGGCGCTATTTCGAGGGCACTGTCGCGCGTCTGCTGGATAACTACGGCTACAAGCAGATCCGCATGCCGATCGTCGAGTTCACCGAGCTGTTCAAACGCTCCATCGGTGAAGTGACCGACATCGTCGAAAAAGAGATGTACACCTTCGAGGACCGCAACGGCGATTCCCTGACCCTGCGTCCGGAAGGTACCGCGGCCTGCGTGCGCGCCGTGCTGGAACACGGCATCACCGGTGGTGGTCAGCCGCAGAAGCTCTGGTACATCGGCCCGATGTTCCGCCACGAGCGTCCGCAGAAAGGCCGTTATCGCCAGTTCCACCAGATCGGCTGCGAAGTCTTCAATATCGACGGCCCGGACATCGACGCCGAGCTGATCGTGCTGACCTGGCGCCTGTGGGGCCTGCTGGGCATCCGCGGCGCGGTCAAGCTCGAACTCAACAGCCTGGGCACCAGCGAGTCCCGTGGCCGTTATCGCGAGGCCCTGGTGGAGTTCCTCAGCGCACGTCTCGAGCTGTTGGATGAAGACAGCCAACGCCGCCTGAAGACCAACCCGCTGCGGGTGCTCGACACCAAGAACCCGGACACCCAGGCCGCGCTGGTGGATGCGCCGAAACTCGCCGACTACCTCGACGAGGAATCGCGCCTGCACTTCGAAGGCCTCAAGGCCCGTCTCGATGCGGCCGGTATCCCGTACGTGATCAATCCCAAGCTGGTGCGCGGGCTGGATTACTACAGCAAGACCGTTTTCGAATGGGTCACCGACCAGTTGGGCGCCCAGGGCACCGTCTGTGCCGGTGGTCGCTACGATGGCCTGGTGGAGCAGATGGGCGGCAAGCCGACTCCCGGCGTGGGTTTTGCCATGGGTATCGAGCGGTTGATCCTGCTGCTGGAAACCCTGGAGCAGGTCCCGGAAGAAATCGCCCGTCAGGTCGACGTCTACCTGTGCGCCTTCGGCGAGGCCGCGGAACTCGCGGCCCTGGCCCTGAGCGAGAAGGTCCGTGACCAGCTGCCGAACCTGCGTTTGCAGGTCAACGCCGGTGCCGGCAGCTTCAAGAGCCAGTTCAAGAAAGCTGACAAAAGCGGTGCGCTGTACGCCTTGATTCTCGGTGACGACGAATTGGCTCAGCAAGTGGTAGGTTTCAAACCCCTGCGTGGCCAGGGCGAGCAACAAAGCATTGCCTGGGAGGCTCTTTCCGAGCACTTGGCCACCTGCGTCGTGCAGGGTTGAAGCTGTAAAACAGCCGATTTAGAGAATAAGGAGTATTGGGGTGTCGAGTACCGAAGATGATCAGTTGGCGGAGTTGAAGGACTGGTGGCAGCGTAACGGCAAACCCTTGGTCACTGGCGGCTTGCTGGCCCTGGTGGTGGTGTTCGGCTGGCAGGCCTGGCACAAATACCAGAGCAACCAGGCGCAGGGCGCCTCGATGCTTTATCAGCAACTGCTGGAAACCACGCTGACGCCGGACGGCAAGCCCGACCCTGGACGCGTGGCGGACCTGGCCAACAAGCTCAACACCGATTTCGCCGGCAGCGCCTATGCGCAGTACGGCAGTCTGTTCGTAGCGAAAGTTGCGGTCGATACCGGTAAACTCGACGACGCCGCGCGTGAGCTGAAAGCCATTACCGACAAACCGGCCAACATCACCCTCGGCGAAGTCGCGCGTCAGCGCCTGGCCCAGGTGCTGGCGGCACAGAACAAAGTCGACGACGCACTGAAACTGCTCGACGGCGATGCTGACAAGGCGTTCCTGGCCAGTCGCGAAGAACTCAAGGGGGACCTGTTGGTTCAACTGGGTCGGACCGATGAAGCTCATGCCGCGTACCAAAAGGCCAAAGCGGCGCTGTCTGATGAAGCAGCGGTCGGTGGCTTACAAATCAAGCTGGACGACCTGGCCAAAGGGGATGCGTGACGTGATCCGTTGGAAACATGCAGCATTGCTGGCTCTGGCCATTCTGGCCGCGGGTTGCAGCAGCAACAGCAAGAAAGAACTGCCACCGGCCGAACTGACCTCCTTCAAGGAAGAAGTGGTTCTGCACAAAGAGTGGAGCCGTTCCATCGGTGACGGCCAGGGCAAGATCTACAACATGCTGGTGCCGGCGATTGACGGCGATACCATCTACGCGGCCGATGACACTGGCGTCGTGATCGCGATGGATCGCATGAACGGCGACGTGAAGTGGAAGAAAGACCTGGAAGTGCCGGTTTCCGGCGCCATCGGCGTCGGCTACGGCCTGGTGTTGATGGGCACCCTCAAGGGCGAAGTGATTGCCCTGGATGCCAGCAGCGGCGAGCAGAAATGGCGCGCCCAGGTGACCAGCGAAGTGCTGGCGCCGCCGGCCACCAACGGTGACGTGGTGGTTGTGCAGACCCAGGACGACCGTGTGATCGGCCTCGATGCCGACACCGGCAACCAGCGCTGGTTGTACGACAGCAGCCCGGCGGTCCTGACCTTGCGTGGTACGGGTGCACCCTTGGTGACCAACCATCTGGCGGTGGCGGGTCTGTCCAGCGGTAAAGTGGTCGCCCTGGATACCCATAACGGCGTGCCGGCGTGGGAAACCCGCGTGGCCATCCCGCAAGGGCGTTCGGAACTGGAGCGCATCGTCGACATCGACGGCGGCCTGCTGTTGTCCGGCGGCAACCTGTATGTCGCCAGCTACCAGGGCCGCATGGCGGCACTGGAGCTGGAAAGCGGTCGAGTGCTCTGGCAGCGTGATGCTTCCAGCTACTCGGGCGTTGCCCAGGGCTTCGGCAGTGTTTATGTCGCCTTGGCGTCCGGCACGGTTGAAGGCGTTGACGAACGTTCCACCACGGCGATCTGGAGCAATGACGCCCTGGCTCGTCGCCAGCTGACGGCACCGGAAGTGTTCTCCAGCTACGTCGCAGTCGGCGACTTCGAAGGCTACCTGCACCTGCTGAGCCAGGTGGACGGTCGCTTCGTCGGTCGCGAGCGCATTGACAGCGATGGCCTGCGTGCACGTCCGCTGGTGATGGGTGACATGATTTACGTGTATGGCAACAGCGGCAAACTGGAAGCCCTGACCATCAAGTAAAGGTTTGACTATGCTTGGGGGTACCCCAACGCATCACTTGTAGGAGCGAGCTTGCTCGCGATGAACGTAAGGGCACCGCGAAAGAACCAGTGCCCCGCGTTATCGTTAACGACCATCGCGAGCAAGCTCGCTCCTACAGGTTCGGCGTTGATCCCACAGGCGGCCTCGTTTCATGAGGTTTGCGGCACCTCCCGGTGCTGCCCCGAGCACCAGCCGCTGCCTTGCAGCGGCTTTTGTATTTTCTGAAATAACGAAGTGGAGAGCCGCATGGTTCCCGTAATCGCCCTGGTGGGCCGACCGAACGTCGGTAAATCCACCCTGTTCAACCGCCTGACCAGGACTCGCGACGCCATTGTAGGCGACTTGTCCGGTCTGACCCGTGATCGCCAATACGGTGAGGCTAAGTGGCAAGGGCGCACCTATATCCTGATCGACACCGGCGGTATTTCCGGCGACGAGCATGGCATGGACGAAAAAATGGCCGAGCAGTCGCTGCTGGCCATTGAAGAAGCCGATGTCGTGCTGTTCCTGGTGGATGCCAAAGCCGGCTTCACCGCCGCTGACCAGATGATCGGCGAGCACCTGCGCAAACGTAACAAGCGCTCCTACGTGGTGGCGAACAAGGTCGATAACATCGACCCGGATATGGCCCGCGCCGAATTCAGCCCGATGGGCCTGGGCGACGCGATCCCGATCGCCGGTGCCCATGGTCGCGGCATCACCCAGATGCTGGAAATCGCCCTGAGCGATTTCCCGAAAGACGACGAAGACGAGCCGGAAGACGGCGAGATCGAAGACGTTGCCGAAGGTGAAGAAGCCAAGCGTATTCCTGGCCCGAGCGAAAAAGATGGCATCAAGATCGCCATTATCGGTCGCCCGAACGTCGGCAAGTCGACCCTGGTCAACCGCATGCTCGGTGAAGACCGGGTGATCGTCTATGACGAGCCTGGTACCACCCGCGACAGTATCTACATCCCGTTCGAGCGTAACGACGAGAAGTACACGCTGATCGACACCGCCGGTGTGCGTAAGCGCGGCAAGATCCACGAGGAAGTCGAAAAGTTCTCCGTGGTGAAAACCTTGCAGGCGATCAAGGACGCCAACGTCGTGATCTTCGTCATGGACGCCCGCGAAGGGGTGGTCGACCACGACCTCAACCTGCTCGGGTTTGCCCTGGAGTCGGGTCGCGCGCTGGTGATCGCCCTGAACAAATGGGACGGCATGACCCCGGGCGAACGTGATTTCGTGAAGATCGAGCTGGAGCGCCGGTTGTTCTTCGTCGACTTCGCCGACATCCACTTTATCTCGGCCTTGCACGGCACCGGCGTGGGTAACCTGTACCAGTCGGTACAGAACTCCTTCAAGTCGGCGGTAACCCGCTGGCCGACCAGCCGCCTGACCCAGATCCTCGAAGATGCGGTGACCGAGCACGCGCCTCCGATGGTCAACAGCCGTCGGATCAAGCTGCGCTACGCGCACTTGGGCGGGGCCAACCCGCCGCTGATCGTGATCCACGGTAATCAGGTGGAGAAGGTGCCGAAGTCCTATGTTCGCTACCTGGAAAACACCTACCGCCGTGTACTGAAGTTGGTGGGGACGCCGATCCGCATCGAATTCAAGGGCGGCGAGAACCCGTACGAAGGCAAGAAGACCGCGCTGACTGACCGTCAGGTCAACAAGAAGCGCCGGATGATGTCGCACCACAAGCAGGCCGATAAAAAGCGTCGCGACAAGAAACGCTGATACAGGTCAGGAAAACGGGCGCTTCGGCGCCCTTTTTCATGCCTGGCGTTTACGTTATCCTCGAACGCTCCCGTGCCCCGTAGAGCCGGATGTTCAGCAGGGAAAACGCCCCCATGATCAGCAGTAAGTTGCCGAATGTCGGCACCACCATCTTTACCCGTATGTCTGCGCTTGCGGTGGAAACCGGTGCGCTCAACCTGTCCCAGGGCTTCCCGGATTTCGAGGGCCCGCAGGCCCTGCATGATGCGGTTTGCCGGCATGTGAACAACGGTCACAACCAGTATGCCCCGATGACCGGGCTGCCGGCCCTGCGCCAGCAGGTGGCGACGAAAATCGCCCGCAGCTACGGCGTGCACGTGAACGCCGATGCAGAGATCACCATCACCCCCGGCGCGACCCAGGCGATCTTCTGTGCTATCCAGGCGGTGATCCACCCCGGCGACGAGGTGATCGTTTTCGACCCTTGCTACGACAGTTATGAACCTTCGGTGGAGTTGGCCGGTGGGCGTTGCGTGCATGTGCAGCTCGGGTTGGAAGACTTCTCCATCGATTGGCAGAAGCTCACCGACGCGCTGAGCCCGCGCACCCGCATGATCATCCTCAACAGCCCGCACAATCCCAGCGGCGCGCTGATCAGCCATGCCGAGCTGGACCAGTTGGCAAAGCTGATCGCCGACCGCGATATCTATCTGGTCAGTGATGAAGTCTATGAGCACCTGGTGTTCGACGGCGTGCCCCATGCCAGTGTCCTGGCCCATGAGGCCTTGTATCAGCGCGCCTTTGTGGTCAGCTCGTTCGGCAAGACCTACCACGTCACCGGTTGGAAAACCGGCTATGTGGTGGCACCGCCGGCCCTCACCGCCGAACTGCGCAAAGTGCACCAGTACATCAGCTTCTGCGGCGTGACGCCATTGCAGTATGCACTGGCCGACTTTATGGCGATGCGTCCGGAGCATGTCGAGGAACTGCCGGTGTTCTATCAGGAGAAGCGCGATCTGTTCTGCGACCTGCTGGGCGAGTCGCGATTCAGCTTCAAACGGGCGGCGGGGACCTATTTCCAATTGGTCGACTACTCGCAGATTCGCCCGGACCTGAACGACGTCGACATGGCCGTGTGGATGACCCGCGAACATGGCGTGGCAAGTATTCCGGTGTCGGTGTTCTACCAGAACCCGCCGGAAGGACAGCGCCTGGTGCGCCTGTGTTTTGCCAAGCGCGAGGAGACGCTGCGTGAAGCAGCGGCAAAACTATGCGTGATCTGAGTGCGTTGCCGGACCTGAAACTCGCATTGGTGCAGACCACCTTGGCCTGGCATGACCGTCAGGCCAACCTCGAGCACTTCGACGTGCTGCTGGAGCAGGCCGCGGGGGCTGATCTGGTGATCCTGCCGGAGATGTTCACCACCGGTTTTTCCATGGAGTCGCAGACCCTGGCCGAAGCCGAAAACGGCCCGACCAGTGTCTGGCTGCGCGGGCAGGCGAAAAAGCTTGATGCGGTGATCACCGGCAGCGTGATCGTCCGCGCAGCCGACGGCAGTCACCGCAATCGTCTGTTGTGGGCGCGGCCGGATGGCGAGGTGTTGCACTACGACAAGCGCCACCTGTTCCGCATGGCCGGCGAGCATAACCACTACACCCCGGGCGAGCGCCAGATGCAGTTCGAGCTCAAGGGCTGGCGGGTGCGTCCGCTGATCTGCTACGACCTGCGTTTTCCGGTGTGGAGCCGCGATGCCCAGGACACCGACCTGCTGCTGTACACCGCCAACTGGCCGGGTGCGCGGCGCTTGCACTGGAACCGATTGTTGCCGGCGCGGGCAATTGAAAACCTGTGTTATGTGGCGGCGGTGAATCGGGTCGGCACCGATGGCAAGGGTTTCGCCTATACCGGCGACAGCCAGGTGCTGGATTTCCAGGGCGAGTCGTTGCTGGGGGCGGGGGAGGCCGACGGTGTGTTCCAGGTCACCTTGAGTGCGGCGGAACTGGCGGCCTATCGGACGCGGTTTCCGGCCTACCTGGATGCCGACAGCTTTGAGTTGAATCAGTAACACCGCGTTATCGTTCATCGCCAGCAAGCCGGCGATGACGGACTCAGACGCACAAAAAGGCCCCGGGGGTTCACACCGCCGGGGCCTTTTTATTTCTGCCGACGCTTACGCCGCCTTGCTGGTATCCAGCTGGCTCAGCGAGCGGTTCAGCGCGCTGAACAGCGCCTTGAAGCTGGCGGTGGTGATGTTTTCATCGATCCCTACGCCGTGCACCGCACGTTCGCCGTTCACCCGCAGCTCGATATAGGCCGCGGCCTTGGCGTTGGTCCCGGCGCCGATGGCGTGCTCGTTGTAGTCCATGATTTCCACTGGTATCGGCAGACCGGCCACCAGCGCCTCCAGGGCACCGTTGCCCTTGCCGCGCCAGTGCAGATTGGTCTCGCCCTGGCCCTTGCCGGACACTTCCACTTCCACCGCACTGTTGCCGTTCTCTTCCTGCAGGCGATGGCTGACCAGCGCATACGGGGTGTTGGCTTGCAGGTACTCGCTGTGCAGCAGGGCATGAATCTGCTGCGCGGTCATTTCCAGGCCGAGGCGGTCGGTTTCACGCTGCACCACCTGGCTGAACTCGATCTGCATGCGACGCGGCAGGCTGATGCCGTATTCCTGCTCCAGCAGGTAGGCGATACCGCCCTTGCCCGACTGGCTGTTGACGCGGATCACCGCCTCGTAGCTGCGGCCGATATCGGCCGGGTCGATCGGCAGGTACGGCACTTCCCACAGGGCGTCGGCTTGCTGCTGGGCGAAGCCCTTGCGGATCGCATCCTGGTGGGAGCCGGAGAAGGCGGTATGGACCAGGTCGCCGACATACGGGTGACGTGGGTGCACCGGAATCTGGTTGCACTCCTCGACCACCTTGCGCACGCCGTCGATATCGGAGAAGTCCAGCTGTGGGTCGAGACCCTGGGTGTACATGTTCAGGGCCACGGTGACCAGGTCGACGTTACCGGTACGCTCGCCGTTGCCGAACAGGCAGCCTTCGACACGGTCGGCGCCGGCCATCAGGCCCAGTTCGGTGGCGGCCACGCCGGTGCCACGGTCGTTGTGGGTGTGCAGGCTGATGATCACGCTGTCACGACGGTTGATATGGCGACCGAACCACTCGATCTGGTCGGCATAGATGTTCGGGGTGGCACACTCGACCGTGGCGGGCAGGTTGAGGATCACCTTGTGCTCGGGCGTCGGGTTCCAGACTTCGATGACCGCGTCGCAGACTTCCTTGGCGAACTCAAGCTCGGTGGCGCTGAAGGTTTCCGGGGAGTATTCGAACTGCCACTGGGTGTCCGGCTGCTGGGCGGCGTATTTGACGAACAGCTTGGCGGCGTTGACCGCGATGGCCTTGATCCCGTCCTTGTCCTGGTTGAAGACAATGCGGCGGAAGGACGGCGAGGTGGCGTTGTACAGGTGAACGATGGCTTTCTTCGCCCCGCGCAGGGATTCGAAAGTGCGCTCGATCAAGTCTTCACGGCCCTGGGTCAGCACCTGGATGGTGGTGTCCTCGGGGATGTGGTTGTCTTCGATCAGGGTACGGACGAAGTCGAAGTCGGTTTGCGAAGCGGCCGGGAACGAGGCTTCGATTTCCTTCACGCCGACGCTGACCAGGGTTTTCCAGAAGCGCAGTTTTTTCACCGCGTCCATCGGCTCGATCAGCGACTGGTTGCCGTCGCGCAGGTCGGAGCTGCACCAGATCGGCGCGCTGGTGATGGTTTTCGACGGCCAGGTGCGATCAGGGAGATCGATGGTCGGAAACGCGCGGTACTTCGAAGACGGGTCTTTGAGCATGCTCATGGGGAAATTCCTTGGGGTCAGGGCCGAAAAAAGGCGGCCAGCCGGTAATGCGTTATCAGGGAGAAAACCGGGGACGAGGTCGTTCGATTCAGCCTGGCAGTCGTGCGCTGACGAGGCAGAGGCTGCGATGTTGACGTCGCTGAATGAGGGTGTGAGAAGTTTTCATGTCTTCAACCCTAACCACTGGGGTGAAAGATGGCAAGCCTGTGGAAAAAATTGAGAGAAATACTCGGAAAATCGGCTTTTCCGAGATTTTATTCTGCTTGAACGACTAAAAATCTAGAACAATTGCGCACTATTTTGGACCTGCGCAATCTTTGCCGCTGGGATGGTTGGCTGCAACATCGGTCGCCCAGACCGAACGAGGTCCTTGTAGGAGCGAGCTTGCTCGCGATGGACGTCAACGATAACGCGGGGGCACCTGATACCCAGTGGTGCCTGGACTACCATCGCGAGCAAGCTCGCTCCTACAGGGGGGGGCGGTGGTGTTCCGGGGATCAGGGATGGAACGCGCCGATAAAGATCGCCGGATCGACCCGCGCGTCATTCAGGCTGACGTTCCAGTGCATATGGGGGCCGGTCGCCCGCCCTGTGGAGCCGACCTTGCCCACCACCGCACCACGGGCCAGTGACTGGCCCACCTGCACGTCGATCTTCGACATATGGCAGAACATGCTGATAAAGCCCTGGCCGTGGTCGACGAACACCGTATTGCCATTGAAGAAGTAATTGCCGATCAGAATCACCTTGCCCGCTGCCGGGGTCTTGATCGGCGTACCCGCCGGAACCGCGAAGTCCAGCCCGGCGTGGGGATTACGTTCCTCGCCGTTGAAGAAGCGGCGCACGCCGAAGCGGCTCGACAGCGGGCCGTTGACCGGCTTGTCCAGCAACAGGTTGCTCGGCGTGCCGGGACTGAAGCTGCGATAGGCGCGAACCTGTACCGCCAGTTCTTCATCGATGCGCTTGAGGTCGGCCGGGTTCGGGTTGACCTGGCGGGTGTTCTTCAAGGTGATGTGCTGTTCCGGGTACTTTTTGCCGCCGACATTGAAACTCAGGCTGCGACCGGCCGAACTGATCTGTTGGCTGCCGGGCTTCACCGTCAGGGGGATACCGACAATCGCCAGCCAGTTGTTCTGTTCCTTGACCACCAAAACCGGCTTGCCCTGGTAGCTGGCCTTGGGCGCCTGGGCGTTTGCTCCGAGATCGACCACGGCCACGCCGCCGGGCACCGGCTTGTTCAGCAGGCGGGTGAGATAGCTGTCGGCGTGGGCGTTGAAGGCGAGGCCCAGCAACAGCAGGGCACCAAGAAAACGGGGCATGCTCGGATCCCTTGAAAATCAGTCCAGTAAAGAAAGGGTGACGGGCGTCAGGTGATTGTCCTCGACCCGCACCTGCAATTCCCCTTCACCGAGTTTCGCCTTGAGGCGTTGGCCGGTGTGGGTCTGCTCGGCACTGCGGATCGCCTGGCCACGTTCGTCCAGCAGGATACTGTAGCCACGGCCGAGTGTGGCCAGGGGACTTACTACATGAAGTGTCTGCATCTGGCTTTGCAGTTGCAGGCGCCGGGCTTTCAGGCCCTCGCGCATGGCTCGGGGCAGGCGTTCGGAGAGACTGTCCAGGCGTTGACGCAGAAGCGCCAGTTGCCGCCCCGGATGTTGCCCGGCGAGGCGGGTTTCCAGGCGGATCAGTTTTTCCCGGCGGGTATTGAGCTGGCGCTCGAACGCCCGGCGCATGCGCATGTCCAGGTCATCCAGGCGTTGGGCCTGTTGGCGCAGACGTTCACCGGGGTGGCGCAGGCGTCGGGCCAGGCCGTCGAGGCGCAGGCGGTCGCGCATCAGGCGGTCGCGGATACGCATCACCAGGCGGCGGTGCAGGCTCTCGACCCGGCGTTGCAGGTCGCTGGAGTCCGGGGCCAGCAGTTCTGCGGCGGCGGAGGGAGTGGGGGCGCGGACGTCGGCGACAAAATCGCTGATGGACACATCGGTTTCATGGCCGATGGCGCTGACGATGGGCGTGATACAGGCGTCCACCGCCCGGGCCACGGCTTCTTCGTTGAAGCACCAGAGGTCTTCCAGCGAGCCGCCGCCACGGGCCAGGATCAGCGCGTCGAAGCCCTTGGCATCGGCCAGTTTCAGCGCTCGGACGATTTGCGTGATGGCTTCGCGGCCCTGTACGGCGGTGGGGATCAGCGTCAGTTCGACCTGCGGAGCTCGGCGGCGAAAGACACTAATAATGTCGCGGATCACCGCACCGGTGGGCGAACTGATAATGCCGATGCGTTGCGGATGGGCGGGCAACGGGACCTTGCGCTCGGCGCTGAACAGGCCTTCGGCGCTGAGTTTTTCCTTCAGGGCATCGAAGGCCAGGCGCAGGGCGCCATCGCCGGCCGGCTCCACGGTGTCGAGGATCAGTTGGTAGTCGCCACGGCCTTCGAACAGCGAGACCTTGCCCCGGACCTTGACCGCCAAACCGTCCTTCAGCGCCTGGCGCACCCGGGCGGCGTTCTGCCGGAACAGTGCGCAACGCACCTGGGCGCCGCTGTCCTTGAGGGTGAAATAGATATGGCCGGACGCCGGGCGGGCGAGGTTGGAGATTTCGCCTTCGACCCAGATATTGCTGAACACGTCTTCGAGCAGCACCCGGGCGCGGCCGTTGAGCTGGCTGACGGTGAGGACTTCGCGGTCGAGGCCCAGGCGTGAAAAGGGATCTTTAATCATGGGGGCATGATAAAGGCATTCGACCGGCAATCTCTACGTTATGTCGTCGAACGCAGATTTTGTCTCCTGCCCGAATCTAATGTGGGAGCAGAGCTTGCTCGCGAAGGCGGCCGCGAGGGCGCTAAAAGCTTCGCGGGCAAGCTCCGCTCCCACACAAGCCCTGCTCCTATGAGTTTCGCGGTGTTTTCAAGGGCGTCGCAGATCTTCGCTGAACCTCTCGACAAACTGCGCCACCAGCGGCGTCGGCTCCTGGCGGCAGGCCAAGGCCAGGGTGCTCTGACAATCCGGGTCCTTGAGGGGCAGGAAATGGATATTCGTCGGTGCGATGTCCCGCATCGACTCGGGCAGCAGCGCAATACCGAACCCAGCCTGGATCAACTGCAATTGAGTGGTCTTGCGCGACACCACCCGCGCCGCCCGGGGAAAGAAACCCTGGCGCATGCACAGCTCGGCCGAGAGATAACTCAAGCCACCCCGCTGCGGATGCGGAATGGAAATAAAGGCTTCGTCCTTCAGCACCGCCAGGTCGATGCCCTCGGTCGAGCCCGCCAACGGATGATTCGGCGGCACCGCCAGCAGCAGGCGCTCGCTGAACAGCGGCAGGATCTGCACACCCTCGCGCTGGCGCAGTACCGGCAGGCGCAGCAGGCCGATGTCCAGTCGCCCCTCGGCCAGTTCTTCGAGTTGGGCTTCGGAGGACAGCTTGACGATATCCATCGACGCCCCCGGACTCTGCTCCAGAAAATGACTGATTGCCCGTAGCAATCGACCGCTCATCGGCACCGTGCTGGAATGACTCAGACGCAAGGTTCCCAGTTGTCCTTTGCCCACCTGGGTCGCCAACTCGCTGGCCTTGTTCAGTTCGCTCAACAGATTTCTTGCCCGCGGATAAAACGCCTCGCCTGCCGCGGTCAGTCTTGGCTGGCGCGCCGTACGTTCGAACAAGGGCGTCTGCAAATGATTTTCCAGTTCCTTGATCTGCCGGCTCAAGGCCGACTGCGCGATAAACAGGCGTTCGGCGGCGGCGCTGAAACTGCCGGATTCGGCGATTTCAACGAAGTAGCGCAGTTGGCGGGTGGAAATCACGAGTCATGCCTTTTCGAGATGGGTGGCGGGCTTTGAATATATTAGTCGCAAGGCTCGCCACTGGCTAAAGTCAATCGAACCCATTGTGGAAGTGTTCTTCATGAGTCTTGTTGCCCTATTGAACCAGTGGCCGTTCAGTGCCACCGATTGGCTGGTGGTGGAGCTGGGCGTGGCCTTGGCCTATATCGTTTTCGGCGTGGCCGGTTTTGGCACGGCGCTGGTGGCGGGGCCGATCCTGATCCTGTTTATGCCGCTGTCGAAAATCGTGCCCTTGCTGGTGCTGCTGGATTTCGTCGCGGCCTTTGGCAATCTGCTGCCTTCGCGCAAGGATGTCGCCAAACCCGAGTTGCTGCGGTTGCTGCCGTGCATGGCGGTGGGTTGCACCCTGGGGGTGATCTTCCTGTTGAATCTCAAGTCCGACATCCTGTTGCTGCTGATGGGCTTGTTTATCAGCGCCTATGCGGTCTACAGCCTGTCGGTCAAGGCGCGACCGACCCAACTGGCGGCGGGTTGGGCGGTGCCCATGGGCACGGTGGGCGGAATGTTCGGCGCGCTGTTTGGCAGCGGCGGCTTTCTTTATGCGATCTACCTCAACAGCCGCTTGCCCAAGGACGCGGCCCGTGCCACCCAAAGTGCGCTGATCAGTTGCAGCACGGTGGTGCGTCTGTCGCTATTCGTGATCGCCGGGGTCTATGCCGAGCTACCCTTATTGATGTTGGCGGTCTGTTTGCTGCCGGCAATGGCGCTGGGTCTCTGGATCGGCAGGCGTTTGACCCGCCGGCTATCGCGTGAGGCCTTCGTACGCCTGGTGACCTGGTTGGTGCTGGCCAGTGGAATTGCCCTGATCACCCGTTACTTCAGCACTTGACCTCGGGGTTTCAGGGATTAAGCTGCCGGGTCGCAAACGCTCCAGGCCGTCCCCATGAATTCGCAAAGCATCATCGTCCCGAAGATTTCCACCTTGCCGGTCCATGAACCCCGGGCCCGGGCCGTCGTGCGCTGGCTGGTGCGCAAGAACATCATCGAGGAGCAACTGAGCACCTGCGGTCGCACCGGCAACCGCATGGCCCATGCCATCGCCCCGGGCGCCGCCAGCGTGGTCCTGCACCCCGACGCGCTGCCGTTCAATGAGCCGATCAACGGTCTGGAGATCGTCACCAAGCGCTGCATCTATACCCCGGCCAAGGGCTTTCTCGAAGAGGCGGGCTGCGCCGAGTGCCGCAAGGAAGTCGGCGAGGCGTTGTTCGACAGCCTCGAAGAGTGGATGCCGGGGCGCACCGAGAACTTCATCTGCCCGCTGTGCGGCCATGAAGACGATATCAACGGCTTTCTGTTCCTGCAGGAATGCGCCTTCTCCAACCTCGGATTTATCTTCAATAACTGGGCTGAAGCCGGCTTCAAGCAGAGCTTTCTCGACGAGTTCGCCGACTGGCTGGATCAGCCCGTCGCCTGGGTAAAAGTGGAGCTTTAAATAAGCCAAGGTTTACATTGAGCCCAAGGGTCCATCTGAGTATAATGGCGCGCTTCCATTTTCCCGCTCGGGAGCCCCCGCGATGCTGCGTATCAGCCAAGAAGCTCTGACCTTCGACGACATTCTCCTAGTGCCCGGTTATTCCGAGGTACTCCCTAACGAAGTCAGTCTCAAGACCCGCCTTACCCGTGGCATCGAGCTGAATATTCCGCTGGTTTCCGCCGCCATGGATACCGTGACCGAAGCCCGTCTGGCCATTGCCATGGCCCAGGAAGGCGGTATCGGTATCATCCACAAGAACATGACCATCGAGCAGCAAGCTGTCGAAGTGCGCAAGGTCAAGAAGTTCGAAGCCGGTGTGGTCAAGGACCCGATCACCATCGAGGCCGATGCCACGGTGCGTGAACTGCTCGAACTGACCCGCATGCACAACATCTCCGGCGTGCCGGTGCTGCATGACGGCGACCTGGTCGGTATCGTCACTTCCCGTGACGTGCGTTTCGAAACCCGCATGGATGTCCCGGTTCGCGAAGTGATGACGCCGAAAGAGCGCCTGGTCACCGTCCGCGAAGGCGCCAACAAGAACGAAGTCCGCGAGTTGCTGCACAAGCACCGTCTGGAAAAAGTCCTGATCGTCGACGACAAGTTCGCCCTCAAGGGCATGATGACCGTCAAGGACATCGAAAAATCCAAGGCCTATCCACTGGCCAGCAAGGACGACCAGGGTCGTCTGCGTGTCGGCGCCGCGGTCGGCACCGGTAAAGACACCGCCGATCGTGTGGCCGCACTGGTCCATGCCGGTGTCGACGTGGTGGTGGTCGACACCGCCCACGGTCACTCCAAGGGTGTGATCGACCGCGTTCGCTGGGTCAAGCAGAACTTCCCTGAAGTCCAGGTGATCGGCGGCAACATCGCCACCGGCGCTGCCGCCAAGGCACTGGCCGAAGCGGGCGCGGATGCGGTCAAGGTCGGTATCGGCCCTGGCTCGATCTGCACCACCCGTATCGTCGCCGGTGTCGGTGTACCGCAAATCAGTGCCATCGCCAACGTCGCCGCCGCCCTTGAAGGCACCGGCGTACCCTTGATCGCCGACGGCGGCATCCGTTTCTCCGGTGACCTGTCCAAGGCCATCGTCGCCGGTGCTTCCTGCGTGATGATGGGCTCGATGTTCGCCGGTACCGAAGAGGCGCCGGGCGAAATCGAACTGTTCCAGGGCCGTTCCTACAAGGCTTACCGTGGCATGGGTTCGCTGGGTGCGATGTCGCAGTCCCAGGGTTCTTCCGACCGCTACTTCCAGGACTCCTCCGCGGGTGCCGAGAAGCTGGTACCGGAAGGCATCGAAGGGCGTGTCCCCTACAAGGGCAGCCTGAGCGCCATCGTCCATCAACTGATGGGCGGCCTGCGCTCCTCGATGGGCTACACCGGTAGCGCCGATATCGAAGAAATGCGTACCAAGCCTGAATTCGTGCGTATCACCGGCGCCGGCATGGCCGAATCTCACGTTCACGACGTGCAGATCACCAAGGAAGCTCCAAACTATCGCGTAGGTTGATAGTGATCGCCTCCTGGCCGAGGTCGGGAGGCGATTGACGAATTTGAACCGGGGCTGTTGATGACAGCCCCGTGTTGTTTCTGATTTCACTGACGAGAATGACTCATGGCCCTCGACATTCACGCCCACCGCATCCTGATCCTCGACTTCGGTTCCCAGTACACCCAGCTGATTGCCCGCCGCGTGCGTGAAATCGGCGTGTACTGCGAACTGCATCCGTTCGACATGGACGACGAAGCGATTCGCGAATTCGCTCCAAAAGGCGTCATCCTCGCCGGCGGTCCCGAGTCCGTGCACGAAGCCAACAGCCCTCGCTGCCCGCAAGCCGTGTTTGACCTGGGCGTTCCGGTCTTCGGTATCTGCTACGGCATGCAGACCATGGCCGAGCAGTTGGGCGGCAAGGTCGAAGGTTCCGAGTTGCGTGAGTTCGGTTATGCCCGCGTTGATGTGGTCGGCAAGAGCCTCCTGCTCGAGGGTATCGAAGACCACGTCGACGCCGACGGCCTGTTCGGCCTCGACGTCTGGATGAGCCACGGCGACAAGGTCACCCGGATGCCGGAAGACTTCCACATCCTGGCCAGCACCCCGAGCTGCCCGATTGCCGGCATGTTCAACGACGACCTGCGTTACTACGGCGTGCAGTTCCACCCGGAAGTGACCCACACCAAGCAGGGTGGTCGCATCCTGTCGCGCTTCATTCTCGATATCTGCGGCTGCGAAGCACTGTGGACGCCATCGAAAATCGCTGAAGACGCCATCGCCAACGTCCGTGCCCAGGTCGGCACCGACAACGTCCTGCTGGGCCTGTCCGGCGGTGTTGACTCCTCGGTGGTTGCGGCGTTGCTGCACAAGGCCATCGGCGACCAGCTGACCTGCGTCTTCGTCGACAACGGCCTGCTGCGCCTGCACGAAGGCGAGCAAGTGATGGCCATGTTCGCCGAGAACATGGGCGTCAAGGTGATCCGCGCCAACGCCGAAGAGCAGTTCCTGAACAACCTGGCCGGCGAGTCGGACCCGGAGAAGAAGCGCAAGATCATCGGTCGCACCTTTATCGACGTGTTTGATGCCCAGTCCAACAAACTGGACAACATCAAGTACCTGGCCCAGGGCACCATCTACCCGGACGTGATCGAGTCGGCTGGCGCGAAAAGCGGCAAGGCCCATGTGATCAAGTCCCACCACAACGTCGGTGGCCTGCCGGAAGAGATGAACCTCAAGCTGGTCGAGCCGCTGCGCGAGCTGTTCAAGGATGAGGTCCGTCGCCTTGGCCTGGAACTCGGCCTGCCGTACGACATGGTCTACCGTCACCCGTTCCCGGGCCCGGGCCTGGGTGTGCGGATCCTCGGTGAAGTGAAGAAGGAATACGCCGACCTGCTGCGTCGCGCCGACCATATCTTTATCGAAGAACTGCGCAAGGCTGACTGGTACCACAAGGTCAGCCAGGCGTTCGTGGTGTTCCAGCCGGTGAAATCGGTGGGTGTGGTCGGTGATGGCCGTCGTTACGCCTGGGTCGTGGCCCTGCGTGCGGTGGAAACCATCGACTTCATGACCGCCCGTTGGGCGCACCTGCCGTACGAACTGCTGGAAACCGTCAGCGGCCGGATCATCAATGAGATCGAAGGCATCTCCCGTGTCACCTACGACGTGTCGAGCAAGCCGCCGGCGACGATTGAGTGGGAATGATGGCTTCATCCTCGCGTCAGCGGGGTGAAGAATAGGCGCTTTAGCCCAATGCCAGTCAGTCACGCTGACTGGCATTTTCATTTGTGCTCGGATGCTTCGGGGATTCAAGTCTGATGGTCTTTGGAGGCATCACACTCCGACACAATTGCACTCATTACTCTGATCGCCTGGTGAGCTGATAGGCGCTTATAGTCTGTGCTTCGCTGCTAAATCAGCGAACGGATTTCGCAGTCCGTACACATTCTAACCAACAGCGCCGCAAGCCTGTTGTTGGCGTTTTCTCTCGCCTCCAATAAGCTTCCATGGCGACTGTGCGTGGGAGACCTTCGGGTCTGCCGGGTTTATGGTTGGAATTACCGGTCTGCGAACCCGCGCACAGTTGCCACCCATTTCGTTTCGCAGCGGACGGTGGTGACCCTTTAAGACATTTAAGGGAATTCCTACCATGCAAAGTAACGAACGCTTTACCCCCGTCGATACCGTAGCTTCCGAGCGCCCAGTCCTGTACATCGATAGCCATGCTCCCTTGGTTGACCTGCATGCCTGCGTCAGCGAGCGCATCGGTGCCTTGGGTAATATCCTGAGTCTTTTTTCTTGTTGTAGCTTGAATGACAGCGATCCAGGTGACATTGCTTCTATCGCCAACATCAGTCGAATCCTGTTGCAGGACGTCAATGATGTCTTCGCGGTGATTCAACGGCGTGGCCTGATGGCAGAGCGGCGCGTCTGCTGATTTTTACTCAACACTCTGCTGAGGCCGCGATAACCCGTTGGGTTTTATTGCGGCCCTTCCCTGAATTCGGTTTGCATGATCCTGATACGAAAACGACTTTCGCCTAATACCGAACGTTGAGGGGGGTTGAAGCTGAACTCGGCCTGATTTGAGATTGGTTCTTAACGGGTAGGTATTGGGCGCTTTCCTGCCATCAACGAGCACCTAACAACATGCTATCCCGAGAGGGAAATCCAGGCTGACGCAACTATTAGGAAAATCCTAATAGTTCGCCAGGAGAAGGCCCGTCGGATCAAGCGTGCCGCTGCGAGGTTTGAGGCGCGCGCGTTATCTCTTTGAAAATGGGTTCCCATCGGGTGAGAGGCAAAGGCCTTACTTGATAAAGCCTTTGATCGCCGCAATCGTCGGCACCGGCGCCTCTTCCATCAGCCAGTGACCCGCATCGGGAATCACCACCTCGGTGACATCGGTGGCGGCATTGCGCATCACGATGGCTTCGTTCGCGCCAAAGGACTTGGCGCCCCCTATTGCCAGCACCGGCATGTTCAGCTTGTTGCCCATCACCTTCTGGTTCTGCTCCGCGTCCTGGTTGATACTCAGGAACTGCGCGAATGCCGAATGCATTGCACCTGGGCGAGCATAGAACCGGGTGTAGTGCTGGCGGGTCGCTTCGTCGATTTTCGCGGGATCGCCGGCGAACTCGTTCCAGAATCGATCCAGATAAATTCGCTCGCGACCAGCAACCAGGCGTTCGGCATCCTTCCCACCGAAATTGAAATGCCACAGCGCAGGCATCCGTACGATCTGATCCCACGGTGGGATACCCGGTACCGGGGCATCCATCACGACCAGGCGATCAGTCTTGTCCGGGTAGCGAGCGGCATAGGCGTAGGCGACCATGGTGCCGATGTCATGCCCGACTATCGCGGCATGGTCGATCCCCAGCTTGCCCAGCACGGCGCGGATATCCGCCGCCTGGTTCCATTTGTCGTAACCCCCTTCAGGATGAGACGACAGCCCCATGCCACGCAGGTCGGGTACGACCACGGTATGGGTCTTGGCCAACTCGGCCGCCAACGGAGACCACATATCGCCAGTGTCGCCGAAGCCGTGGATCAGTACGACCGCTGAGCCTTGTCCGCCAGTCACGACATGGAGGGTCGCGCCGTTGGCTTGAATCTCTTGGGCGTGGAAGGACTTGGGGAATGGCCGGACTTCGGCGGCTGCCGGCAGGGCCAGAGCCAATGCGATCGCAGTCGCGGCAAAGTATTTGAGCATGATGGACTCCTAACCCTGCGGGGATGGCCACTTGGCGATCACTGTGAGCCCGAGGGAGTGACGCCAGTGTGGCCCCGGGCAATTCGAAGGAGTAGCCTTCGAATTCCTGATCAGGATTTCGGAAAAACCGAACAATCATGAAGCTCGATGGAATTGCGACCTTTGTGATGGTCGCCGAATGCAAGTCCCTGACTGAGGCCGCTCTCAGGCTCCGTGTATCCCGATCCGTGGTGAGCGATCGAATTGCCGAGCTCGAAAAAGAGCTGGGCACCAGCCTGCTGCAGAGAACGACTCGCAAGATTTCAGTGACTGAAGACGGGCATGAGTTTCTGGGGCGCGCAATCCGAATTGTAAAGGAGGTCGAGGAGGCGTCAGCCGCCATGTCCAAGCGCCGGGATACGCTTTCCGGCTCGCTGCGGATCTCGGCTCCTGTGACATTTGGGCGAATGCATCTTGGGCCGGCCTTGTACCCCTTTATGGCGCAGCACCCGGATATACAGATCACGCTGGATTTGAATGATCGCCGGGTGGACCCCTCCGCTGACGGGTTTGACGCCATCGTGCGGCACGGCGTGATCCAGGACCGCTATCTGGTGGCCTGGACGTTGGCCACCAGTCGGCGTGTACTTGTAGCGTCGCCGGAGTACCTGGCGCGCAATGGCAAGCCGACCACCCCTGCTGAGCTGGAAGGGCATCGAGGTATTTTCTACTCGAATCGCGGTGGTGCGGATTGGCGTTTCATGCAGCAAGGACACACCCTCATCGTCCATGGCCGGTCCGATTTGGTGCTCAACAATGGGGACCTGATGCGGGATGCGGCGGTGGCCGGTCTGGGCATTACCTTGCTGCCGCAGTTCATTGTCGGCGAGGCTCTCAAGGCCGGCTCCCTGGTGAAGATCGATATCGGCATAGAGGCTGAGCAGGAGTTCATCTATATCGCACATCCTGACGGTCAGCGCCCCTCGGCGAAGCTCAGGGCGCTGGCGGACTGGCTTCGTGAGGCATTTGGGAGCCCTCCTTATTGGGATGCGGTTTGAAGCGTTCATCCAGCCCTCGCAACACCTCGTAAATACCTCGCTGAGCCTCGACGCCATCCCTCCCTACACTCAAGAAACCGGCACTGAATTGAAGTGCCGGGAGTGTCATTTTTTGTCGATAAATGGATTTGGTTGTCAGTTGACAACCATTGCGCCTGGCGCAAGACTGGAGGCTATGGATGGCTAGAGCAAGACACCCGATCAAGGAGATCGAGAGCGTACTGCGTTATGCAGAGGAATTTGGCTGGCGAATCAAAGTAGGTGGTTCGCATGCCTGGGGCAGGATGTACTGCCCGCTTAACAGTGGGCTGTGCCGTTGCCAGGATCACTGTATCACTAGCATATGGAGTACGCCGCGTGACCTGATCAGTCATGCCCGCAATTTGCAGCGGGTGGTTGATGGTTGTGTCATCAACCACGCTAATGGCGATCCCCTGATCGCTTCTCCCAAGGAGTCGAACCATGGAGTATGAATTCACCCTGAGGTACCAGCTCTCGGAGCAGAACAACGATCCGGATGTATTGATTGAGCTCTTGTTTGAGTGCGGTTGCGATGACTCACTGATCGGCTGCGGAATCCCTGGAAGGCTGGCGCTGAAGTTCTCCCGGGATGCCGACAGCGCCGCTCAGGCATTGCTTAGCGCTTTGCAGGACGTCAAGCGTGCTATCCCCGATGCGCGTCTCATAGAGGTTGTGCCCGACCTGGTCGGCCTTTCAGATATCGCCGATATCGTCGGTGTTTCGCGGCAGAACATGCGCAAGCTCATGCTCAGTCATGGCGCGTCATTTCCGTTGGCGGTCCACGAAGGCAGCGCTTCCGTCTGGCACCTGGCGGAAGTCCTGGGCTGGCTCGAAGGCCGCGGCTATGACCTTCAGCCCTTGATGATTGAAACCGCGCAGGCGGCCCAGGATATCAACCTCACGAAAGCCACCAGCAAGCTCGGCTCGGTGAACCCCGAGTGGCTGGCGCTGGTGCTATGAATCGCCCGACATCAGCGGCTCAGCGCCTTGCCACATCCGAGAAGTAGAACTTGTCCAGGGTGTGCCGCGACTCGGTGTATTCGAACTGTCGGCCGTCCTGCAAAAACGTCTGGTTCTTCACCACGATCACATGGCTGGCCCCATCCAGGTCCAGGTGCAGCACATCGTCCCGGCTGCAACGGGCCGCCTCGATGGTGCGCTGGGCAAAGCTGATGCTCAGTTGCAGGGTTTTCTCGATATAGGCATAGATCGACTGTTCGGCGATCTCCCGGGTCAGGCCGGGGATCAGGTCGGCGACGAAATAGTTGATGTCGAGGATGATCCGCTTGCCGTCGATCCGCCGCACCCGCTTGATGCGAATCACCGAACTGCCCGGTTCGGCATCCAGGCGTTCCTGAAGCGAGCCCTCAAGGGCGATCTCGCTGAACTCCACCACTTCGGTGCCAATATTGCTGCCAAGACTGGAGTGGGCCTCCTGGAAACTGACGATGCCGCCCAATTGAAACTCGATCGGGCTGCGTGACAGCACGAAGGTGCCCTTGCCATGGATCTTCTGGGCGAAACCGCGTTCCTGCAGTTGCTCGATGGCCTTGCGCACGGTGCCGCGGCTGGCCTGGTAGCTGTCCATCAGTTCGGTTTCCGACGGCAGTCGGGCGCCTTTTTCCAATTGCTCTGTGGTAATGCTGGCAAGCAGATCACTGTAGATCTGGTTGTATTTGCTCATGCTGGTCGCTCTGGATCGAAAGTACTCGCCAACAGGGTAGCCGACGCTATGTGCTGTGATCCTGAACCTTAAGGGCAGGCCGAAACTTTGTCCATTTGTCGGATCTTTTACCGATAAACCCATAACTCGTCTGTACGAGTTATTGCTTTAACTCGTACAGACGAGTATTTTTCATTCCTGTGTGCTGCCAACACCCTCCAATAACAAGAAACAGTGGAAGAAAAGCATGAGCCACGACTATCCGAATATCGCCCGCGAGCTGCTGCAAGGCCTCGGTGGCGCTGAAAACCTCGAGCAGGCCGCTCACTGTGTCACCCGTCTGCGTCTGGCCCTCAAGGACCCGAGCCTGGTCGACAAGGCCGCGTTGTCCAATATCGACCTGGTGAAAGGCACCTTCTTCACCGGCGGCTTGTTCCAGATCGTCATCGGTCCGGGGGAAGTGGAGCGGGTCTACGCCGCCTTGCGCGAAATCACCGGGCTGGCCGCCTCGACCATCGCCGACGTCAAGCAGAAGAGCGCCGACAAGATCAACGCGGTACAGCGTCTGGTGCGGGTGTTCTCCGATGTGTTCATGCCGATCCTGCCGGCGCTGATCATTGCCGGCCTGCTGATGGGGGTGAACAACCTCATGGGCGCCAAGGGCATGTTCATCGACGGCAAGACCCTGCTGGAGGCCTATCCGTCCCTGGATGGTGTGTGGAGCCTGATCAACCTGATGGCCAACACCTCCTTCGTGTTCCTCCCGGCCCTGGTCGGCTGGTCGGCGGCCAAGCGGTTTGGCGGCAGTGAAATCCTCGGCATCGTGCTCGGCCTGATGCTGGTGCACCCCGACCTGCTCAATGCCTGGAACTACGGCAAGGCGGTCGCCGGCCTGGACGGCCAGAGCCTGCCGTACTTCAACATCTTCGGCTGGTTCCGGATCGAGAAGGTTGGCTACCAAGGGCAGATCCTGCCGATCCTGATGGCCGCCTATGTCATGAGCGTCATCGAGAAATGGCTGCGGGCGCGGGTGCCGAATGCCATTCAACTGCTGGTGGTGCCGATTACCACCATCGTCGTGACCGGCGTGCTGGCGCTGGCGGTCATCGGTCCGGTGACCCGTCACCTGGGCATCCTGATCACCGAAGGCGTGGTCATGCTGTTCGATGTGGCCCCGGTGCTCGGCGGCGCGATCTTCGGCCTGCTCTACGCGCCACTGGTGATCACCGGCATGCACCACATGTTCCTCGCGGTGGACCTGCAACTGATCGCCACCCAGGGCGGCACCTTTATCTGGCCGATGATCGTCATGTCCAACCTGGCCCAGGGCAGCGCGGCACTGGCGGTGTTCTACATGAGCCGCAATGCACGGGACCGCAGCATGGCGTCGACCTCGGCGATTTCCGCCTACTTCGGTATCACGGAGCCGGCGATGTTCGGCGTCAACCTGCGCTACAAGTTTCCGTTCTATGCCGCGCTGATCGGTTCGGCGCTGGGCAGCATCTTCCTCTCGCTGAACAAGGTCCAGGCCTCGGCCATCGGCGTGGGTGGCCTGCCGGGCTTTATCTCGATCATTCCGCAATACATCCCGATGTTTATCGTCGGCATGGTCATCGCCATGGTCGTGCCGTTCGTGCTGACCTGCGGGTTGAGCCTGAAAATCGTCCGGCCCGGCTACCGCGTCGCCTGATCCGGCAGCGTCAGCGCGAGGGTGCTCGCGCTGACGCCGCAAAACACCACACAGCTACCACTGGCACTACCAAGGAATCCCCATGCAAGACTGGCAGCGTTCGGTGATCTACCAGATCTACCCGAAAAGTTTCTACAGCCACTCAGGCCAGGCCACCGGCGATCTGCTGGGGGTGGTCGACAAGCTCGACTACCTCAAGTGGCTGGGCGTCGATTGCCTGTGGATCACGCCGTTCCTGCGTTCGCCGCAGCGTGACAACGGCTACGACATCAGCGACTACTACGCCATCGACCCGAGCTACGGGACCATGGCCGACTGCGACCTGCTGATCGCCGAAGCCGGCAAGCGTGGCATCACGCTGATGCTCGATATCGTGGTCAACCACACCTCCATCGAGCACGAATGGTTCCGCCAGGCCCGCAGCAGCCTCGACAACCCCTACCGGGACTTCTACATCTGGCGCGACCAGCCGAACAACTGGGAGTCGAAGTTCGGCGGCAATGCCTGGGAGTATGAGGCCCAGACCGGCCAGTACTACCTGCACCTGTTCGACCACACCCAGGCCGACCTGAACTGGGACAATCCCCAGGTGCGCCAGGAAGTGTTCAAGATGATGCGCTTCTGGCGCGACAAGGGTGTCGGTGGTTTCCGCCTGGATGTGATCAACCTGATCTCCAAGCCCGCCGACTTTCCCGAGGACGCCAGCGACGGCCGCCGTTTCTACACCGACGGTCCGAACGTGCACGACTACCTGCAGGAAATGCATCGCGAAGTCTTCGAAGGCCATGACCTGATCAATGTCGGCGAAATGTCCTCCACCAGCCTTGCGCACTGCATCCGCTATTCGCATCCGCAGTCCCGCGAGCTGTCGATGACCTTCAATTTCCATCACCTGAAGGTCGATTATCCGAACATGGAGAAATGGGTTCGCGCCGATTTCGATTTCCTAGAACTCAAGCGCATCCTCTCCGACTGGCAGACCGGCATGCAGGCCGGTGGTGGCTGGAATGCGCTGTTCTGGTGTAACCACGACCAGCCGCGGGTGGTCTCGCGCTTCGGTCATGACGGTGAATACCGGGACGTGTCGGCGAAGATGCTCGCCACCGCGTTGCATTTCCTCCAGGGCACGCCGTACATCTATCAAGGCGAAGAGCTGGGCATGACCAATCCGGGTTTCGAGTCCATCGAGCAGTACCGCGATGTCGAGACCCTGAACATCTACCGGCTCAAGCGCGAGGCCGGCGAGTCCGAAGCCCGGAGCATGGCGGCGATCATGCAGAAATCCCGCGACAACAGTCGCACGCCGATGCAATGGAATGCGCAGCCGAACGCCGGTTTCAGCACTGCCCAACCCTGGATCGATGTGCCGCCGAATGCGGCCTGGATCAACGTCGACAAGCAGTTCGACGATGCCGGCTCGGTGCTGCATCACTACCGCGCCCTGGTCGGTTTGCGGCGCAGCGAAGCGCTGATGGTGGACGGCGTCTACCGCCAGTTGTTGCCCGATCATCCACGGGTCTGGGCCTATGTGCGGGAAGGGCAGGGCGAGCGACTGTTGGTGGTGAACAACTTCTATGCCGAGCCTTGCGAAGTGGCGTTGCCCGAAGGCGTTTTCATCGACGGCCAGAGCCAGCGTCTGGTGATCGGCAACTACATCGACGACGTGCCGCGTAGCCGATATCTGTCGCTGAAACCTTACGAATCTTTTGTATTGCACCTGTCAGAAAAGTAAGACGTTTCATTCATTAAATGCCGTTCGCATCAAATCGTGCGCGGGAGAGCCGCGCCCGATAATCAACAAGCACTACACAATAAAAATAATGGGGGAGCCAATGAAAACAACAATAAATCGCGGTCTTGTGGTGTCTTGCGTATGCCTGGGGTTGCCATTCTCGGCCCAGGCCCTGGAGTTCGCCGGTTACTTGCGTAGCGGCCTGGGCGGTTCGACCGGCGGCGGCTCGCAAAGCTGTTTCCATTTGCCTGGTGCGCAATCCAAGTATCGCCTGGGTAACGAGTGTGAACAGTACGGGGAACTTGAGTTGCGCCAGGACGTGCTGAAACTCGATGACGGGTCGGTGGTCAGCGTCGACGGGATGGCGTCGCTGTACAACAAGTACGATCACAATCCCAGTTTCGACGGTGACAACGGCACGGTGCGGATGCCGCAGATGTTCGCCAAGTGGTCGAACCTGCCCTCGCTCAATGGCGGCTCGGTGTGGGCCGGGCGGCGTTACTACAAGCGTAACGACATCCATATCTCCGACTTCTACTACTGGAACCAGAGCGCCACGGGCGGTGGTATCGAGAATGTGAAGATCGGCGACCTGAAATACAGCTATGCCTTCTCGCGCAAGGACAACCTGTACCAGAAGGACTATATCAATCGTCACGACTTCAACGTCGCCGGCTTCAAGACCAATACCGATGGCGAAGTGGAACTCGGTGCCAGTTACCTCGATGCACCGAATCGCCGCGACACCCACCAAGGCTGGGCCATCACCGCGCAGCATGTGCAGAAGAACTTCCTCGGCGGCAAGAACAAGTTCGCCCTGCAATACGGCGAGGGACCGGGTACCGGGCTGGGCTACACCGGCGATCCGACCCTGGACACCAGCAACAAGAGCTACCGCGCGGTCGAGTTTTTCGACTGGCAGATCACCCGACAATTCGGTGGGCAGATCGAGGCCGTGTACCAGAAGGACATTCGTCCCGACGGCCAGGGCCAGAACTGGATCTCCCTGGGGGTACGTCCGACCTACGCCATTACCGAACAGTTCAAGCTGGTGACCGAACTGGGCCATGACCAGATCGAGGCGCCGGGCGGTACCCGCAAGCTCAGCAAGTTTACCTTCGCCCCTACCTGGTCACCCAGAGGTCCGGATTTCTGGACTCGGCCGGAGATACGCCTCTACTACACCTATGCCAGCTGGAACGCGGCGGCCCAGCGTGCGGCCAATCAGTTCGATGCGGGGTCGGCGTTGTCCGATACCGGTAGTTTCGGCAGCGCCCTGCATGGCTCCAATTTCGGTGTGCAGGTCGAGTATTGGTGGGAATAAGTCCTATGCTGGCGTGGCCTTCGCCGCGCCGGCGCTTCAAAGAACAATGATAAAGGTGATGTCATGACCGCAACCTCTTCCCTGGAACTGCTCGCGCCCCTGTCCGGGGTGCTGATCGAACTGGATCAGGTGCCTGATCCGGTGTTCTCCAGTCGCATGATCGGCGACGGCCTGTGCATCGACCCGACCTCCGCGGTGCTCTGCGCACCGTTGGCCGGGGTGGTGAGCAATCTCCAGGCCAGCGGCCATGCCATCAGCATTACCGATGATCTGGGCGTGCAGGTGCTGATGCATATCGGCCTGGACACCGTGCAGTTGCAGGGCAAGGGTTTCACCGCACTGGTCCGTGAGGGCGAGCGGGTGACGGCCGGGCAGGCGCTGATCGAGTTCGATGTCGACTACATCGCCTTGCACGCCCGCAGTCTGTTGACCCTGGTGTTGGTGGTCAGTGGCGAGACGTTCACCCGGCTGGCTCCGGCCAGTGGTTTGATTGAAAGCGGCGCGCCACTGTTGCGGATCGAGCACAACGGCGCATCGGCGGGCCCGGTGGTGGAAGAGGAAGGCGAGGCGTTGTTCTCAAGCCCCGTGACCTTGCCCAACACCAACGGTCTGCACGCCCGTCCGGCGGCGGTGCTGGCCCAGGCGGCCAAGGGTTTTGCCGCGAGCATCGTGGTGCATCGGCGCCAGGACAGCGCGAATGCCAAGTCCCTGGTGGCGATCATGGCCTTGCAGACGGTGCGTGGCGATGTGTTGCAGGTCAGTGCGGTGGGCGAGGATGCCCAGGCCGCCATCGAAGCGTTGGCGGCCTTGCTGGCCGAGGGGTGTGGTGAGTCGGTCGAGCCTGCGGCGGTGATCGATATTCCCGTGGTGGTCGAGGCGTCTTCACCGAGCCTGTTGCGCGGCGTTTGTGCTTCGCCGGGTTCGGCGTTCGGTCGGGTGGTGCAGGTGGCCGAACAGCGGCTGGAAGTTCCGGAATTCGGTTCCGACGAGCCCCATGAGCGCGCATCGCTCGAACGGGCTCTGGACGAGGCGACCCAGGCCTTGCAGCGGCTGCGGGACAACACCGAGGGCAGCGCTCAGGCGCAGATTTTCCGCGCGCATCAGGAATTGCTGGAAGACCCGAGCCTGCTGGAGCAGGCCCGGGTCCTGCTCGCCCAGGGTAAAAGCGCGGCGTTCGCCTGGCGCCAGGTCACCGAGGACACCTGCGCGTTGTTCGAACGCCTGGGCAGCAGCTTGCTGGCGGAGCGCGCGCTGGATTTGAAGGACGTCGGCCAGCGCGTGCTGCGGCTGATTCTCGGGGTCGAGGAGCGGGTCACCGAGATGCCGGACGACGCCATCCTGATTGCCGAGCAACTGACCCCGTCGCAAACGGCCGCACTCGATACCCGTCGGGTCCTCGGCTTCGTCACCGTCGGTGGTGGGGCGACCAGCCATGTGGCGATCCTGGCCCGGGCATTCGGTTTGCCGGCGCTCTGTGGTTTGCCCGCCGAGGTCCTGAAGGTGCCCGCCGGTACCCAGGTGCTGCTCGATGCCGACCTCGGGCGCCTGCACCTGATGCCGGAAGAGGCGGATGTGCAACGCCTCTTGGTCAAGCGCCAGCAGCAACACCAGCGCCACCAGCGCGAGAAGGAACAGGCGTCCGAGGCGGCGCGCACCCGTGACGGTCATCATTTCGAGGTGACCGCCAACGTCGCCTCGCTGCAAGAGGTGGAGCAGTCTTTGACCCTGGGCGGCGAAGGGGTCGGTTTGCTGCGCTCCGAGTTTCTCTATCTGGAACGCCAGAGTGCGCCGAGTGTCGAGGAGCAGGCGGCGACTTATTCGGCCATTGCCCGCGCCTTGGGGCCGCAGCGCAATCTGGTGGTACGGACCCTTGACGTCGGTGGCGACAAACCCCTGGCCTACGTGCCGATGGACACCGAGGCCAACCCTTTCCTCGGTATGCGCGGCATTCGTTTGTGCCTGCAACGCCCGGAACTGCTGCGTCAGCAATTGCGGGGGATTCTTGCCTGTGCCGGGCTGACCCAGTTGCACATCATGCTGCCGATGATTACTCAACTGTCCGAGTTGCGTCAGGCGCGCCAGTTCCTCGAGGATGAGGCCCTGGCGCTGGGCCTCAAGGCGTTGCCGAAACTGGGGATCATGATCGAAGTGCCGGCGGCGGCCCTGATGGCCGATCTGTTCGCCCCCGAGGTGGACTTCTTTTCCATCGGCACCAATGACCTGACCCAATACACCCTGGCCATGGACCGTGATCACCCGCAACTGGCGAGCCAGGCCGACAGCCTGCACCCGGCGGTATTGCGCCTGATCGCCACCACCGTGAAAGCCGCCCATGCCCATGGCAAGCCGGTCAGCGTGTGTGGCGCGCTGGCCTCCGAGGCCTTGGCGGTGCCGGTGTTGCTGGGCCTGGGCGTGGATGAGTTGTCGGTCAGCGTACCGCTGATTCCGGCGATCAAGGCCGCGGTCCGCGAGGTCGAGTTGACGGAGTGCCAGGTACTGGCGCAACGGATTCTTGGCCTGGAAAACGCCGGGCAGGTGCGTGAAGCCTTGCTCGATCATCAACACACCACGGCGCTGCAGCCGCGGGTCCTGGAGAACTGAACATGTTCGAGAAATTTCAGCGGGCATTCTGGAAAGCCCTGACGCCGGACCTGGTGGCGGATCAACCGAGTACGCCGGTTGCCACGGCAGAAGAGGCGTTGCGCCCGGAGATCGTCGCGGCCCTGGGTGGCGAAGGCAATCTCAAGTCCCACCAGCGCGTGGCCCTGACCCGCCTGCGTGTGGCCTTGAATGACAGTGCCCGGATCGATCAGTCGGCATTGCGGGCGGCGGGTGTCGCCGGCGTGATGATATTGGCCGGTGGCGTGACCCATTTGTTGTTGGGTCTGGACTGATTTTCTTACGGTTTCGCAACTGCGGGTGTATCGTATTCGCCTTTTGCGCGCCCTGGTGCGCGGCTGAATAGGTGAGGTGGTTGCGTTCATGTCCTTTACCCGTCGACAGATACTCGGTGGACTGGCCGGTCTTGCAGTGGTGGGCGTTGGCGCCGGCGGTGCATCGCGTTACTGGTTGGGGAAAATGGCCGACGCCGATGCCGGCCATGACTATGAGCTGATCGCCGCGCCCCTGGACGTAGAGCTGGTGGCCGGGCATCAAACCCCGGCCTGGGCCTTCGGCCCGTCGGCACCGGGCACCGAGTTGCGGGTGCGTCAGGGCGAGTGGCTGCGGGTGCGCTTTATCAACCACCTGCCGGTGGCTACCACCATTCACTGGCACGGTATCCGCCTGCCGCTGGAAATGGACGGCGTGCCCTACGTGTCGCAACTGCCGGTATTGCCCGGCGAATACTTCGACTACAAGTTTCGTGTCCCGGATGCCGGCAGCTACTGGTATCACCCCCACGTCAACAGCAGTGAGGAACTGGGGCGCGGGCTGGTCGGCCCGCTGATCGTCGAAGAGCGAGAGCCCAGCGGTTTCCAGCACGAACGCACCTTGAGCCTGAAAAGCTGGCACGTCGATGAAGCCGGCGCCTTCGTGCCTTTCAGCATTCCCCGTGAAGCCGCGCGTGGGGGCACGGCGGGGCGCCTGTCGACCGTCAATGGCGTGTCGCAAGCCGTGGTCGACTTACCGGCCGGAGAGATCACTCGGGTTCGCCTGCTCAACCTCGACAACACCCTGACCTATCGGCTCAATATCCCCGGTGTCGAGGCGCAGATCTATGCGCTGGACGGCAATCCGGTGGAGCCGCGTCCGTTGGGCAAGGAATACTGGCTGGGACCGGGGATGCGCATCTGCCTGGCGATCAAGGCGCCGGCGGCTGGTGAAGAGCTATCGCTGCGTAACGGTCCGGTGCGTCTGGCGACCTTTCGTTCGGTGGCCGACAGCGGCATGGCGACCGACTGGCCGAAGGCCTTGCCGGCCAATCCCATAGCCGAGCCGGACCTGGCGAACGCAGAAAAGCTCAACTTCAATTTCGAATGGGTTGGCTCGGTTTCGGTGAACGTCGATAATGGCCAGCCGCCGAGCCTCTGGCAGATCAATGGCAAGGCCTGGGACATCACCGACAAGACCTGCGCCGACCGACCCATCGCCAAGCTGGTGAAGGGCAAGAGCTATATTTTCGAATTGAAGAACATGACCCAGTATCAGCACCCGATCCACTTGCACGGCATGAGCTTCAAGGTCATCGCCTCGAACCGCAAGGCGATCACGCCGTACTTCACCGACACCTACCTGCTGGGCAAGAACGAGCGGGCGCGGGTGGCGTTGGTGGCGGATAACCCGGGGGTGTGGATGTTCCATTGCCATGTGATCGACCATATGGAAACCGGCCTGATGGCCGCCATCGAGGTGGCCTGATGCGTCAGATACGGCCGGCGCCGATCATCGACCGCAGCCGCGACCAGGACTTCATGCGTGAAGCCCTGGCGCTGGCTGCCCAAGGTGCCTTGTTGGGCGAGGTGCCGGTGGGTGCGGTACTGGTGCAGGACGGCGAGATCATCGGGCGTGGCTTCAATTGCCCGATCAGCGGCAGTGATCCGAGCGCCCATGCCGAGATGGTCGCCATCCGCGCCGCCGCCCAGGCGCTCGACAACTACCGGCTGCCGGGCAGCACGCTGTACGTGACCCTGGAGCCGTGCAGCATGTGCGCCGGGTTGATCGTGCATTCGCGGATCGCGCGGGTGGTCTACGGCGCACTGGAACCCAAGGCCGGGATCGTGCAGAGCCAGGGGCAGTTCTTTACCCAGGACTTTCTCAATCACCGGGTGTTGTTCGAAGGTGGGGTACTGGCCGAGGAGTGCGGGGCGATCCTCAGCGAGTTCTTCAAGGCCCGCAGAAGCAAGTCCTGAGTAGGGTTGTTGTGGGGGCCTGTCTTGAGGGCCCTTTCGCGGCGGTGCGGCGTCCCGACAAGCTCCGCTCCCACAGGTTTTGTGTCGTACACAATATTCCGATTCGACTCAAATACTGTGGGAGCGGAGCTTGCCCGCGAAGGCGTCAGATCTGACACCGCCTACTTGCGGGCGACCATCACCGCCCGCATCGGCGCCGGCAGCCCTTCGATGGTCTTGCTGTGATCCTCCGGATCCAGGAAGTCACTCAACGACTGATACTTCATCCACTCGGTCCCGCGCTGTTCCTGCACCGTGGTCACGCTCACATCGACACAGCGCACATCGCTGAACCCGGCGCGCCGCAGCCAGCGCTCCAGCGCCGGAACCGACGGCAGGAACCAGACATTGCGCATCTGCGCATAACGATCTTCCGGCATCAGCACCTGATGCTCGTCACCTTCCACCACCAGGGTTTCCAGCACCAGTTCGCCGCCCTTGACCAGGCAATCCTTGAGCGCCAGCAAATGCTCGATGGGCGAGCGCCGATGGTAGAACACGCCCATGGAAAACACCGTGTCAAAGCCTTCCAGCTCAGCCGGCAGGTCCTCGAAGGGGAATGGCAGGTGCCAGGACGACGGCTCCGACAAGTAACGTTGCACCGCCTGGAACTGGCAGAAGAACAGCCAGTTCGGATCGACCCCGATCACCGTGTCCGCGCCGGCCCCGAGCATGCGCCACATGTAGTAGCCGTTGCCGCAACCGACATCGAGAATGCGCTTGCCCTTGAGGTCTAGGTGCGGGGCGACCCGCGACCACTTCCAGTCCGAGCGCCATTCGGTGTCGATATGCACGCCGAACAGATCGAACGGGCCTTTGCGCCACGGGCACAAGCCCATCAGCGCCGTGCGCATCTGCGCGCGGGTGGCCTCGTCGCAATCCGTGTCCAGGGTCAGGCCGTTGAGCAGATCGACCTGGGTCGGCTGGATCTTCGGCAGCGCATCGAGCGCACTCTGCCAGCGTTCCAGGTCGCCATGACCTTTTTCCATGCGGGCATCGAGTTGCGCTTGCAGGCCGTTGGCCCATTCGGCCAAAGGGGTGCCAGCCAGACGGCGGGCGAGGGGAGACAGATCGATCATGGCAGGGCAATCAACGAGGCAAAGTTAAGGCATTGGAACCAGGGCACGACTTTCGAGAAACCTGCGGCCAGCAGGCGTTCGCGGTGCTCTTCGAGGCTGTCGGGTTTCATGACGTTTTCGATGGCGCTGCGCTTCTGGGCAATTTCCAGTTCGCTGTAGCCATTGGCGCGTTTGAAGGCGATGTGCAGGTCGGTGAGCAGCGCGTGTTCTTCGGGATCATTGAAGCGCAGTTTCTCCGAGAGAATCAGCGCACCGCCGGGCAGCAAGGCCTGGCGGATACGCCCGAGCAGGGCCTGGCGCTGTTCGGGGGCGATAAATTGCAGGGTGAAGTTCAGCGCCACCACCGAGGCCGGCTGGAATTCCAGGGCGAGGATATCGCCCTCGATCACGTCCACCGGCAGCAGCTCCTGGAACATCGAGTCCTGGCCGTTGAGGTATTGGCGGCAGCGTTCGACCATGGCCGCGGAGTTATCCACCGCGATCACCCGGCACCCGTCGCTGCGCACATGGCGGCGCAGGGCCTGGGTCACCGCGCCGAGGGAACTGCCCAGATCGTAGAGCACGCTGTGGGGCTGGGCGAACTGCGCGGCGAGCACGCCGAGGTTTTCGACAATGGTCGGGTAGCCGGGCACCGAGCGCTTGATCATGTCCGGGAAGACCCGCACCACGTCTTCGTTGAAGGCGAAGTCCGGCACCTGGGCCAGGGGCTGGGCGAAAAGGCGATCGGGTTCTTTGCTCACGACGGTTCCGGCGGATGCTGAAAAGGCCGGCATTTTAGCCAAGTTGGCGCCGCGATGCGCGCTTTGTCGGATAAAACGCCAAGCCTGCACGCCCCGAAAACTAAAACTGTAGGAGCGAGCTTGCTCGCGATGGGCGTCAACGATAACGCGGGGTATCTGGATGCCAGTGGTGTCCTTGCGTTCATCGCGAGCAAGCTCGCTCCTACAGAAGGGCAGAAGGGCAGAAGGGCAGAAGAGTAGAGGAGTAGAGGAGCAGAGGAGCAGAGGAGCAGAGGAACAGAGGAACAGAGGAACAGAGGAACAGAGGAGCAGGCTGCGTTCAGCGCGGCTTCTGGCTGAAGGCCGAGGCCGCAATGCCCCATTGTCCCAGCCAGTAGGCAATGATGATCAGGTAGGGCGCGGCAGCGAACTTGACCACGAAGCGATCAATACCGATCAGGCTGTCGGAGAAGGCGAAGGTCAGGGCGCCGGCCGCCGCCAACAGCGCGGAGCGCTTGGGCACATCGGTACCCAGTCGGGCCAGGGCGCGCCAGAGCATGGCGCTGATGGCCAGTGCGTAAACCGTGACCGGGATCAGCAGGTCGCCCAGGCCCTTGGACATCAGGATGCCGAGCAACCCGACGCCGATCAGCAGGGCCAGCAACAAGGGCAATGGCGCCAACCGACGGCAGTCGCCCAGGTAAGCCTTGAGATAAGCCAGGTGCGCGACGAGAAACGCGCCCAGGCCGAACACGAACAGATCGCCCGGCCAGGCCAGCAGCACGTCTCCCAGCAGGGAAAAGATCAAACCCAGGCCGATCCAGCGGCGATACTCCGTCACCGGCGCATCGTGCAACCAGCCGAGCAGGACCAGTACCGGCACCGGCTTGGTCAGCAGGCACAGCATCGGCAGCTCGATGCTCACGCCGTAGAGGAACGCGGCAGCCCCCATCAGGGCGAGGATCAGCCAAGGCATGTCAGTTCACCGTGATCGGGCAGTCGAAGCTCTGGGCCGGCGTGGCTTCCGGTTCCCAGGGTTGCTGGTAGGTCAGGCGCAGGCGCCCGGTGCCGGCGGCGAAGGCCTGGAAGCGCCAGGTCGATTGCCCGCCGCTGCCCACCAGGCCGTTGTCGTCGGGATTGTGGTAGACCTCCGGGCCGAGGCTTTTCAGCACGCCGCCCGCCGAGTCCTGGATGGCCCAGCGAAAACCGGTGGTGGGGTTGCTGGGCAGGCTGAGGATCATGTTCTGCCCGGTCTTGAGTTGCATCGGGCAGTCACTTTGTTTTTCCAGCGTCACGTTCTGGCGCGGTTGCTGGGCACAGGCGGCGAGCAAGGCGAGGCTTAACGGCAGCAGCAGGCGAGTCGGGGTCATAGTGTCTCCAGTTGTTACAGCGATGACCGAGCATAACCTGTGGAGCTGGGGTTGCACTAATGCCTGTGAAGCAAGACCGAATATGATCCTGAAGGGGCGGTAATTGCCGCCAAAAGCTTCGCGGGCAAGCCCTGCTCCTACAGTTCATCGTCGAACGCAAAACTTGTGCACGACATAATCCTGTAGGAGCAGGGCTTGCCCGCGAAGAGGCCCGTGAGAACGCTGAAAATCTCACGGGCGAGCCAGATGCCTGCTGTTTAGAACAGAATCTTCGCCGCATCCGAGAAACGTTTGGCGAAATGCACGGTAATGCCTTCCTTCAAGTAATCCGGCAACTCCTCGAAATGCCCACGGTTGGCTTCCGGCAGGATCAGCTCGAACAGCTTCTGCCGCCGCGCCGCAATCACCTTTTCCCGCACCCCGCCAATCGGCAGCACATGCCCGGTCAGCGTCAGCTCACCGGTCATGGCCACGCCCTTTTTCGGCGGCTGGTTGCGCGCCAGGGACAGCAACGCACTGGCCATGGTCACCCCGGCACTCGGACCGTCTTTCGGCGTCGCGCCCTCTGGCACATGCAAATGCACAAAGGCTTTATCGAAAAACTCCGGATCGCCACCAAACTGCTTCAGATGCGAACTGACGTAGCTATAGGCGATCTCCGCCGACTCCTTCATCACCTCACCCAGTTGCCCGGTGAGCTTGAACCCCCGGTTGAGCGTATGAATGCGAGTCGCTTCAATCGGCAAGGTGGCGCCACCCATGCTGGTCCAGGCCAGCCCCGTGATCACACCGACCCCGGAGAGCACCTGCTCATTACGGAACACCGGCATGCCCAGCGAGGCTTCAAGGTCCTTGTTGCCGATCTTGATCGCCGTGTCCGGCGCGTCCAGCAACTTGACCACCGCCTTGCGCACCAGTTTGCCCAGTTGTTTCTCCAACTGACGGACCCCGGCTTCCCGGGCGTAGCCGTCGATCACCGCCCGCAAGGCACCGTCGCTGATGCTCAGGCTGCTTTTGCTGACGCCGGCTTTTTCCAGCTGCTTGGGCCACAGGTGGCGCTTGGCGATGGCGATTTTTTCCTCGGTGATATAGCCCGACAGGCGAATCACTTCCATCCGGTCCAGCAACGGACCCGGGATCGAATCCAGGGTGTTGGCGGTGCAGATGAACAGCACTTTCGACAGGTCCAGGCGCAGGTCCAGGTAGTGGTCGAGGAAATCCACGTTCTGTTCCGGGTCGAGGGTTTCCAGCAGCGCCGACGCCGGGTCGCCCTGGAAGCTCTGGCCCATCTTGTCGATCTCGTCGAGCATGATCACCGGGTTCATCACCTCGACCTCTTTCAAGGCCTGCACCAACTTGCCCGGCTGGGCACCGATATAGGTGCGGCGGTGGCCCTTGATCTCGGCTTCATCGCGCATGCCGCCGACGCTGAAGCGATAGAACGGCCGCCCGAGGGATTCGGCGATGGATTTGCCGACGCTGGTCTTGCCCACCCCCGGCGGCCCCACCAACAGCACGATGGAACCGCTGATCTCGCCCTTGTAGGCGCCGACCGCGAGGAATTCGAGGATCCGCGCCTTGATGTCATCCAGGCCGGCATGGTGCTGGTCGAGGACCTTGCGCGCGTGCTTGAGGTCGAGCTTGTCTTCGCCATACACGCCCCAGGGCAGGGCGGTGGCCCATTCCAGGTAATTACGGGTGACGGCGTATTCCGGCGAGCCGGTCTCGAGGATCGACAGCTTGTTCATTTCCTCGGTGATGCGCTTTTGCGCCTGGGCCGGCAGGACCTTGCCCTGCAAGCGCTGTTCGAACTGTTCGACGTCGGCGCTGCGGTCGTCCTTGGTCAGGCCCAGCTCCTGCTGGATGACCTTGAGCTGCTCCTTGAGGAAGAACTCGCGCTGGTGCTCGCCGATCTTGCGGTTCACCTCGGCGGAGATTTCCTTTTGCAGCCGCGCGACTTCGACTTCCTTGCGCAGCATCGGCAGGACTTTTTCCATGCGCTTGAGCATCGGTACGCAGTCGAGCACTTCCTGCAACTCGTTACCGGTGGCCGAAGTCAGGGCGGCGGCGAAGTCGGTCAGCGGCGACGGGTCGTTGGGGCTGAAACGGTTGAGATAATTCTTCAGCTCTTCGCTGTACAGCGGATTGAGCGGCAAGAGCTCCTTGATCGCATTGATCAGGGCCATGCCGTAGGCCTTGACTTCGTCGGTCGGCTCGCTCGGCTGGTGCGGGTATTCGACTTCCACCAGGTACGGTGGGCGATGGTGCTTGAGCCAGGTGCGGATGCGCACCCGAGTCAGGCCCTGGGCGACAAACTGCAATTTGCCGCCTTCGCGACTGGCATGGTGGACTTTCACCAGAGTGCCATACTCGGGCAGGGCCTTGGTGTCGAAATGGCGGGTGTCTTCGCTGGGCGTGTCCATGAAGAACAGCGCCAGGGAGTGGTGATCGGATTTGCTCACCAGTTCCAGGGTTTCGGCCCAGGGTTCTTCGTTGACGATCACCGGCAGCACCTGGGCCGGGAAGAACGGGCGGTTGTGGATCGGGATGATATAGACCTTGTCCGGCAGGTTCTGCCCGGGCAGGGCCAGGCCGGTGCCGGAGGCGCTCGCGGCGTTGGCGTCGTCAAGGGTGTGTTCGGTGTCGGCCTCTAGGGTCGGATGTTCAGGGAATTCCTGCTGCTCGCTCATGGGGCACCTGCACAGTGATATATGCCAGTTAGATGGGGCGAGCCGCCGGTGGTTTCAATGGCCGGGAGTATAGCTTTGCGAAAGTCGGCCGATAGTTGATCAATAAGCGTTGTACAGAAGTGTTTTGCATGTAAAGGTTTTGCCGATCAAGCGGTTGGTCGTCGGCTGTGCCAGGATAGTGGCTAATGGCCGTATTTGCCGCGTGCTCTTCTCTGCAACCCCCGGTAATCTGCATTCGCGGAACATTTTCATGCCAAGGTCGGCCCCCACGATCACACACTGATGAGTAGTTGCTGCATGGCCCGCCCAACTTCGTTGACCGGATTGTTTCTGTTTGTTGCATGTCTGCTGTCGAGCGGCCTGGGTGTGGCCGCCGGTTTCCAGGCCGAGATCGTCGATCAGGACGGCAAGCCCTTGCCGAACGCGGTCTTGACCTTGCAGGGCGATGTGCCGCCGCCGATCTTCAGCCTCAAGGCCGATATGGACCAGCGCGACAAACAGTACGCCCCCCATGTGCTGGCGGTACATACCGGCACCCAGATCCGCTTTCCCAACAGTGACAATATCCGCCATCAGGTCTATTCCTTCTCGGCGCCCAAGCGCTTCGAGCTGCGTCTTTACGAAGGCACGCCGTCGGACCCGGTGCTGTTCGACAAGCCGGGTATCGTGGTGTTGGGTTGCAACATCCATGACTGGATGCTTGGCTATGTCTATGTGACCGACGATCCCTGGTTTGCGGTCAGTGATAAAAAGGGCTTGATCCGCTTCGACAAACTGCCGGCCGGCCGCTACCACATAACGCTCTGGCATCCCCAGGTGGCCGATATGCTGCCGCAGCCAGGAGGCGAAATCGGTGTGTCCGCCACGGACCTGAAGCAACGCTTCAGCCTGTCGATCCAACCCCTGTCGCCGGATGCACCCGCGGCGCCGGCTCCGAGTGCTTTCGGCGATGCCTTCAATAAAGCTGTCAGTGAAACTGCGAAGTAGCTTTCAGGCGCGGGTCGCCTGCGTCCTGATCCTGCTGTTGCTGGTGGTGGTCGGCGCGCTGTATTTCAGCGTCAAGGCCGCCACCAACAGCGCGATCCGCAGCCAGGCTGGCGAACAATTGCAGCTCGGTACCCGGGTGTTCGAACGCCTGCTGGATGTCCAGAGCCGACGCCTGAGCGATGGCGTGCAACTGTTGGCGTCGGACTTCGGCTTTCGCGATGCCGTGGCCAGCGGCGATTCGGCGACCATCCGCTCGGTGCTGATCAACCACGGCAAGCGCATCAACGCCACTGACATGATCCTCCTGAGCATGGACGGCAAGGTCCTCGCCAGTACCCTGGACGATATGCCAGAAGGTTCGCAGTTCCGTTATGACCACGCGTTGCGCGAAGCGCGGCGGGCCAAGCAGTCGACCCTGATCGTGCCGTTGCAGGGCCATCCGCACCTGCTGGTGGAAGCAACGGTGCTGGCGCCCTTGCCGATCGCCCGGGTAGTGATGGGCTTTTCCATGGACACCGAGTTTGCCCGCGAGCTGCGTTCGTTGAGCAACCTGGAAGTGTCGTTCCTGACCGTGGATATGCAGCAGCCCGGGCAATTGGTGAGCACCCAGCCGCCGGCCATGGCGCAGAGCATTGAACACTTGATGCTCGCCAGCGCCGATAAACACATCCAGCAACTGACCGAATATGAGCAGCACAGTTTCCTGAGCAAGACGCTGATGCTGGCCAGCACCGCCGATGAAAATGACAACCAGGTCATCGCCTTGTTGCAAAGTCCACTGGATGCGGCGATGCAGGCATTCGCGCCCCTCGACCAGAACATTCTGCTGATCGCCCTGATCTCGCTCGTGGCGTCCCTGGCCGGTGCCTTGTTGCTGGCGCGCAGCGTTTCGCAACCGGTGCGGGCGCTGGCCCAGGCGGCGGAACGGATCGGCCAGGGCGATTACCAGACCCCGGTGCCGCTCAAGCGCAGTGACGAGCTGGGACTCCTGGCCACCGCCTTCAACTCCATGCAAAGCGGCATTGCCGAGCGCGAGCAGCAACTGGCGCACAATGCCTTGCACGACGGGCTCACCGGGCTGCCCAACCGGGCGCTGGCCATGGAACGCCTGGGCAGTGCGATCAGCGCCGGGCGGTCGGTGGCCCTGGTCTACCTGGAGATCGACAACCTGCGGGCGATCGGCGAAGCCGGTGGTCCCGACGCGGTGGACCTGATGCTGCAACAGGTCGGCCAGCGCCTGCTGGGCGCCCTGCGTGCCGGCGATACCGTCGCGCACCTGATCGGCGGCGAGTTCCTGCTGCTGTTGCAGGGTACCGCCAGCGACGGCGCGGTCGCCACCGCGGACAAGCTCCAGCAGCTGTTGCTCAAGCCCCAGCGGATTGCCGGGCATGAAGTGGCCCTGGATTGCCGGATAGGGATTGCCGCCTTCCCGGGGGATGGCCTGTCCGCCGAAGAGCTGCTCAGCCGCGCCGCCATCGCCATGAAAGATGCCGAGCAGATTCCCGGCCGCATCCAGATCTACGAACAGGGGCGCGACCTCGCGCATCGCCGCCAGGTCACCCTGATTCGCGACCTGCGCCATGCCGCCGCCAACGGCGAGCTGCTGTTGCATTATCAACCCAAGCTGGATATCCGTGAGGGTCGCGTGCGTCAGGCCGAAGCCCTGTTGCGCTGGCAACACCCGCAGTTCGGCATGGTTTCGCCGGCGGAGTTCATCGTCCTGGCCGAACGCACCGGCAGCATCCAGATCCTCACCCACTGGGTGATCGAGGAGGGCATACGCCAGTTGTCGGAGTGGAACCAGCGGGGCCTGCGCTTGCAACTGTCGTTGAATATTTCGGCGGAGGACCTGCTCGGCCCCGACCTGACCGACCGGGTTTCGGCGTTGCTCAAGCAATACCGGCTGCCGGCCGAACAATTGATTTTCGAGATCACCGAAAGCGCCGTGATGCGCGAGCCCGAGCAGGCCTTGAAGGTCCTGCACCGGCTGCGCGAGTGCGGCATCAGCCTGTCGGTGGATGACTTCGGCACCGGTTACTCGTCGCTGGCCCACCTCAAGCGTCTGCCGGTGCAGGAACTGAAGATCGACCAATCCTTTGTCCGCGACCTGGATGAAACCAGCGAGGATGCGGTGATCGTCCGTTCGACCATCGAAATGAGCCACAACCTGGGGCTGAAGGTGGTCGCCGAGGGCGTCGAATATGCACATAGCTTGCGTCTGCTGGAGCGCTGGCATTGTGACACCGCCCAGGGTTACCTGATCAGCCGCCCGTTGACCGCGGCAGCGTTCGAGGCCTGGGTTGCCTTACCTTTGGGTTCACCGTCCGTTGTGGTTCATTGACGGCCATGAAGCGTTTATCTCTCTTGCTCTGCGGCCTGGCCTGCCTGGGAGCGCAACCGGTTCTGGCCGACAACGGCCGTTTGATCGCCACGGGCGGGGCCAGCAGCCTCGAAGGCCCGGCGGGCGGCGGGATCACGCCCTGGGCGGTGCTGACCGGCTATGGCGAGCAGAACGAGTGGAGCGCCACCGCGTTCGCCACCACGGTCAATCTCCCGGATTATCGGCTCGATGTGGCCGGGGTCGCGTCGTCCTACGACAACCGCGTGGAGGTTTCCTTTGCCCGCCAGCGCTTCGACCTCGGGTCGCTGGTCAGCAAGCTGAGCCTGCCGGAAGATCATCTGGGGCAGGACATCCTTGGCCTGAAGGTGCGCCTGTTCGGTGATGTGATCTACGACCGCTTGCCCCAGGTGTCCCTGGGGCTTGAGTACAAGCACCAGACCAACTTCGAGATTCCGCAACTGGTGGGCGCCAAGCGTGACCAGGATGTGGAGGGCTACCTGGCCGTCAGCCGCCTGTTCATGGGCGCGGCCTTCGGTTACAACCTGCTGGTCAACGGCGGCGTGCGCTACAGTCGGGCCAACGAGCTGGGGCTGATGGGCTTCGGCGGCGATCGGCGCGATACCCGCGGCCTGCTCAAGGAAGGCTCGGTGGCGGTGCTGTTCAACCCGCGCTGGGCCATGGGCGTGGAGTATCGGCAGAAGCCGGACAACCTGTCGTTTTCCGGTGAGAGCGATTGGGCTGATCTGTTTGTCGGCTACTTCCCCAACAAGCATGTGTCCTTTGTCCTGGCTTACGCCAAGCTCGGAGAGATCGCGACCCTGGATAACCAGAACGGCACCTATCTGTCCGTGCAGGGGAGTTTCTGATGCGTGGCCTGAAACTGCTGCTGGTGGTTCTGCTGCTGGCCGGTTGTGCCCAGCAGCCACCCAAGGATGACAGCCTCTATCGTGACCTGGGCGAGCGGGCGGGGATTACCCGGATTGTCGAGGGCATGCTGTTGAACATTGCCCACGATCCCCGGATCGTCGAGCGTTTTCGCAAGATCGATATCCAGCGTTTGCGGGACAAGTTGGTCGAGCAGTTCTGCGTCGAGGCGGGTGGGCCCTGCGTGTACACCGGCGACACCATGGCCGAGAGCCACAAGGGTCAGAACGTCAGCCGCAGCGATTTTAATGCGCTGGTGGAAGACCTGATTGCGGCGATGGATACCCAGGGCATTCCGGTGCCGGTGCAGAATCGTTTGATTGCCCGGCTGGCGCCGATGCGGGGTGAGGTTATTCAGCACTAGGGTGAGTCGCTGCGATTTGGTGTTGTCTGTGTAGGTGTAGTTGCCTGAGTGTTTGCATAACGGCTACTGGCCTCTTCGCGGGCAAGCTCCGCTCCCACAGTATTTGCGTTGAGCCTGGATGTTGTGCACGACACAAATCTAATGTGGGAGCGGAGCTTGTCCGCGAAGAGGCCGGCCCAGACACTACAAATCTTATGGGTGCTCTACGGCACGCTCATTCAACGCCGAATCCACCAACGCCTTCGCCAACTCGATCAGGTGCACCACCCCCAGCACCACCTTGCGATTGGCGCCGCTCAGGTTTTCCACGGATTCATAGGCCGTCGCGGCGGCAGATTCGAGCAGCTCATAGGCGGCGGTCAGCGATTCTTCCGCGCGCACATCGGTGCGGATCCGGTACAGGCTCTCCGGCAGTTTGTAAGGCTCAGGCGGTTCCAGCGGCGGCAGGTTGTAATGGGCGAATACCCGGTCGCTGGTCTTGTCGTGCTTGTACAGCGGGTTGATGGGGGGATCGGGGGTAATCTTCGACATAGGTCTAGCTCTCTCAACATGGGTTGAACTGCTACCGAGTCGCGACTAAACGATGGGGGTGGCAGCTGTACGCAGGTTAGTCGACCGGCGAGCTAAGGAACCGGCGCGCCCGAGGGCGCCCTGCGCACAGCCACCATAAAGTGCAGGCAACAAAAAAGCGCCTGAACAGGACGATGGCGCTATGCGCCTTAACTCAACAGTGGGCGACTAAACCCGATCACTGAATTGGCAGTGACGAACGAAGACTAGCCACGTGTTTTGGCAGGCGCAAGCGGTCAGGATTTTCTAGGAAACTTCATACGAATGAAAGAGCAAAGTCGCATTCGGGGTTGATCCATCAAGCCTTCCAGGGACCGCTAACGCGCCGCACCAGCCTCATCAGTCGGTAGCGCTTTTCCAAAGTGTCTGCGAGCGGGGGCGCCGTTGGTCAGGACTGTCATTTCTGACAGTAGAGCCTTATCTCGCGTTCTTCTAGGGTCATGCTCAAAGGCACTGTGTTGTATCGAGTGCTCGGCCGACGGGGATCTTTGGGATCGCAGAGGTTACGAGAGTCAGGAACCAAGCTCATGAGCGATGGCAGGGGTTGGGCTGGGATTGCCCTGAAGGGCGCGGCACTGCTGGGCTGGGCGACATTGGGCATCCAGCTCTACCAGAACTGTCAGGCCGCGGGGAGCCTGTTGGGTGGACTGGATGACTTCTTCAGTTATCTCACGGTGCTGATCAATATCCTGGCGGCGCTGGTGTTGACCTGCGTGGCAACCTCGGGAGATTCGACCCTGCGGCGTTTCTTTCTCCAGCCCTCGGTTCAGGGTGGCGCGGCGGTCGGCATGATTCTTGTTGCCCTGGTGTACAACCTGCTGTTGCGCGTTCCGTTGAGTTTCCAAGAGTTCCAGTGGGTCCCCGATGAGTTGATGCACGACGTGATGCCGATGCTGTTTTTGCTCTATTGGTGGTTCTGTGCGCCAAGGGGTCGCTTGTTATGGCGGGATGCGTTGCCGTGGCTGATCTATCTGCTGGTCTACTGCGTTTACCTTCTGGTGCGCGGATACCTGATTGGTGCCTACCCTTATGACTTCATCGATGTGGGGGAGCTGGGTTATCCCCGGATGTTTATCAATGCCGGGCTGGTGGTGTTGGTATTCGTGCTGCTGTCGGTGCTGCTGATTGCGGTGGATCGCTGGCGAGGCCAGCGTTGAACGACGATGACCGCTGGTCAGGACTGTCATTTCTGACAGTAGAGTCTTGTCCTGCTTTCTTCTAGGGTTTTGCTCAATAGACAGCCTGTTTATAAGCGTCCAATCGATTGGGGCTTTGCCGTCGCAGGTGCCGCGTGGCCAGGAGTCAGCTTATGAGCAACGAAATGGTATTAACGCAGAGCACGGGCGGTATTGCCGTGAAGATCGCGGCCCTGCTGGGATGGCTTGCATTAGCCCTCCAGCTCTACCTGATCCTGATGTCGCGCTGGCAGGGCGACAAAAGCCTGTTGGGCGGGGTGGATATCTTTTTCAGCTATTTCACGGTGCTGACCAATATCCTGGTGGCGATCGTGCTGACCTGCGCGGCCACATCAGGGGATTCGCCGTTTCGGCGATTCTTTCTCAACCCCAAGGTCCAGGGCGGTGTGACCGCCGCCATCGTGCTGGTCGGGCTGGCGTACAACCTGTTGCTGCGCCATACGTGGAACCCCCAGGGCCTGCAGTGGGTGGCCGATGAATTGCTCCACGACGTGATGCCGGTGCTGTTTGTAATCTATTGGTGGTTCTGCGTGCCCAAGGGCACCCTGCAATGGCGGGATTTCTGGCCGTGGCTGATCTATCCGGCGCTCTACTTCGTTTACGCCCTGGTGCGTGGCTACTTTGTCGGCTCTTACCCCTATCCCTTTATCGACGTGGGCCAGCTGGGTTATCCCCAGGTGTTTATCAATGCCGTGATGGTGCTGGTGGCCTTTGTGGTGATATCGCTGGTGGTGATTGCCGTGGATCGGTGGAAAGGCAAGGGCTGATCCTGCCGGTGCAGGGGAAACGGCTGGGGCCGCAGAGCACTAGCCCGCGAGACGAAGGTTTCGCGGGCTAGTGGAGCGCTGATCAGTTGACCATGGCGTAGATCTCGTATTGATTGTCCGTCATGTCGTAGTCGTTGATCCTCATGAATAAATTTCCGCTATGGGTATCAGCGCCAAGCTCATTGATATTCCACACGGGTAGTGCCGTACCGTTCTCCCCCCACTTGTAAAGAAGCTGTCCATGGCGTGCGCCAGGTCCGCTGTAGGGAAAACGGCTATTGCCTTCGATATTGATGATGCTGCTTTCAACGCCAGCGGGCCCGCACTGGGTCACGATTTCACCGTTTACCCCCGCTACATAAATGCCCCAGCTCGCCGTCCGCTCAGCGACGGCGGGGGCTTCGAGTGCCAACAGAACCGTGGGCGATGGGGTCGATGTGCTGCTGGGTATGTATTCATCCCAGCCGGACTTGCGGGGGATCAACTCATTGGCCCAACCCTCGTTGGCGCTGACCATCACAAACAGGGGCTTACAGGAGGGGAGGTACATGCCAATGTAAATTTTCATTTCGCCTTTGTTGTTTCTCAACTCATCGTCAGGCGTGTTGATTCTCAAGAACAGACTGCCGGTGTCATTGAGGGTGTTGGCGTAGCCTTCATTGTAAATCGGCCTGCTTTTTCCTGAGCGGCCAAACTTATAGAGAAGCTGACCTACCAGTGCTCCAGGGCCCGTGTAGGGAAATGAAGCGGGCGGGATTCTTCCCGCCGTGCCTCCCGCGTCGCAATAGTCTGTTTTACTCCAGGCCCATCTGTCGTTGGGTCGTGGAACAGGAACCGGAAGCGCCGAACTGGCGGGAACGAATGTCTCAATCCAACCGCCCACCACCTGTTGCCTGGCTCGTTGAGCCACGCTGGTGTTGGCAGGCACTTCAACTATCTCTCCAGACCCCGTTCTCGGGGTCGTGTCGGGCTGCCTGTTCCAGACAAATCCGTACTCTTTGATATCGGCATATATTTTCAAGCCAATACCGGTCATTTCTCCCGCCAAACCAATGACTTTGGACCCGGGAGTGGTGAAGCTTGCGGCCAGGCTTTGAAATTTACTGATGGTCCCCACCACATTATCGGCATCGCTTTTGACCCGTTGCACCACATCATTCATATAGTTTCCAATGTCCTCCAGCGTTTGACTGAGGTCTTTCCTCGCGTACACCGTAAAGGGGACATTGGGCGTGTAACCGGACGTTGTGCCATACAGGGTCTGGGTCGCGCTGATGGAGTCCGTACCGGGATCATGTGCCAGGTTGGGAATGACCCAATGGCCGTCGGGCCCCACCCTGGCGGTGCCAAATACATAGTCGCCGCCTGTCCTGTAGACCGTCACCGTGGCGCCGGGGGTGGCACTGCCGTAAATACTGAAGGGCGAGTAGGCAGCGGATTGTGGGTTGTCGATGACGGGTGCCGAGGTAATGGGGAAAGAGGGGGGATTCATGTCAACCCAGAACTGTTGGATCGGTGCAAAGCTTGATCGGCGGTCGCCCAGTGTTTGAGTGGCGGTGATGGAGTCGTGGCCTGCGTATTGCGTCACGTTGGGGATTTCCCAGTATCCGGAGGCGCTCACAATGGCCGTATCAGTTCCGTAGGTCCCTCCTGTCCCGTAGACCGTCACGGTGGCGCCGGGAGTAGCGGTACCGGAAATGAGGAAAGGGGTGTTGACATAGCCTTTCGGATTGTCGATCCGGGGGACGTCGAGGGGGGCGGCGGGTTGCACCTGGAAGGGCAGGTTAGGTGCGTAGCCAGACGTTTGACCATTCAGCGTTTGAGTGGCGCTGATGGAGTCGGGGCCAGGATCCTGGGTGATGTTGTTGAGAGACCACTCCCCATTGTCGTTCACCTGGACGCTGCCAAAGGTGTATTGCCCTCCTGTTCGGTAGACCGTGACGGTAGCGCCGGGCGTGGCCATGCCGGAGATGGAAAAAGGCGAGGTGACGGTACCCGTCGGGTTGTTGATCTGCGGGGCACTGGTGATTGGGTACAACGAGCTGCTGACAGAGAACGAAAAATTCTGCCATTCAGAGGTCACGCCGCCGAGCAGCTGGCGTACGGAGAAAGTGAAAGGACCCAGTGGCAGACTCGTCTCGAGTACTGTGCTCCAGCGACTGTTCTGATCGACCTGTGCCTGTCCGAGGAGACTGCCATTCTGTTGCCAGATTTCGACCGATGCACCGGGGAAACCTGTTCCTGAAAGGGAGGCGTTCTGGCTGGGCAGGGCGGTGTCGGGAGCCGGGGTGTCGATGGCGGCAATGTCTGAGGTATTCATAGTGTTTCTCCCTCAATCAGGTTGAATGGGAGAAGCGCTCGGGACTTCAGAAACGCGAGCGTTTCCAGGAATGGACGGAAGCCAGCACCGATGCTGCGCGCCTTTTTTCGTCCGGTATGGAAGCGATGCTAGGAGTCGATCATTTCAGCGGCTACTGTCAGAAATGACAGTGGCGACCAATGGTTGTCCGAACCGAGGACGTGGATTGGTTTCCAGCGTCTCTCTTTTATCGAGGCATTTCCCACCCAAGCCCACACGAGAGTGCGCTTGGGTGAGCCCGAAGCAGCAGAGCCGTTTCTAGAACGTGGTACGCAACCCAAACTCCACGCTACGCCCCGGTGCCGGTGCGATATCCCGCAGGATCGAACTGGCGTAGCGCACGGTCTGGTTGGTCAGGTTGTCGCCCTTGACGAAGGCCAGCCACTGGCTGCTGCCAATGTCGAAGTGATAACCGGCGCTGGCGCCGAATGTGGTGTATCCCGAAGTGCCGGTCTCGTTGGCCGGCACCCGTCCTTGTCCCGCCGCATGCTCGACGTCGATCCGCGCCTGCCAGCGATCCAACTCCCACAGCAGGCCGCTGTTCAGGCGCAGCGGGGCAATCCGTGGCAGCGCCTCGCCGGTGTCGAGGTTGGTGGCTCGGGTGTAGTCCCCGGACAGTTCCAAGGCAAATTTGCCATAGGCGCTTTCGCCAAGTTTCCAGTGATCCTGCGCCTCGAAACCGGCGAAACGTGCGCGTACCCCGGAGTAGCGGTATTCGGGAATTCCGGCCGCGTCTTCCTGACCTTCGTCGTTGAGGGTGCGGCCGGTGCCCAGCAGGCCGATGTAGTTGGAGAAGTGGCTGTAGAACACGCCGAAGCTACCTTTGTGGGTGCCGTTGTCGAAGCGCAGGGCCAGGTCGCTGGACACGGCTTTTTCCTTCGACAGGTTGGCATCGCCCAGTTCATAGGTGCCGGTCGCCACATGGGCACCGTTGGCGTACAGCTCGTAGAAGGTCGGTGCGCGTTCGGTGTAGTTCAGGGTCGCGGCCACGGACCAGATCGGCGTCAGGCTGTAGATCGCGCCCGATGACAGGCTGCCGGCGGTGAAGTTGCTGGAACGGTCGGCGGCGGCGAAGCGTTCGTTGCCCTGGGCGTTGGGGTCGATGCTCGTATGTTCCAGGCGGCCGCCGAGGCTGAAGGTCAGGCGCTCGCTGGCCTTGAGTTCCTCCAGCAGAAACAGCGCACCGCTGTTGGTGTCGGTCTGTGGGACGAAGGCTTCTTCGCCCAGCGCCGAGAACTCGTTGCGGCTGACCTGCGCGCCGATCACCCCGTTGAACGAACCGACAGGCAGGTGCCGGGCTTCGACCCGCGCTTCGTAACCCTTGTTCTTGAAGGTGGTGCCGACTTGCCCGTCTTCGATCTCGCTGTGCTTGTACTCGGTGTAGCCGGCATCGAGTTTCACCGAGCTGAAGGGGCCTTGCAGGTTGCGTATTTCTGAGGCGAAGGCGTAATGGTCCTGCTGCATGCGAATACGCACGTCCTGCTCGGCAGGGGAGCCGTAGTTGGAGTCGTAGTTGCTGTAGGACAAGCCGGCATAGCCATCGTCCCAGGTGTAGGAACCGCCGATTGCGCCGCCATCCTGGCGTCCGTCGCTGTTGCCCAGGCGCCCCTTGCGTTGATCGGCCTCTTCGTTGGCTGGTGCGTTGCGGTCGCGGGCGAAGCCTGGAATGCGCAGGTCGTTGAACTCGCGGGCGTTGGCATCCAGGTGCAAGGCGAAGGTGCCGTCACCGGCTTCCAGCTTGCCAGCGCTGCTGCGGGTGGTGTCGGCACCGCCGTAGCGTAACTCCCCGGCCCCATGGATACCGTCGATGGCGGTGGTGGGGATGCGGTTGTCGAAGGTGTTGACCACGCCGCCGATGGCGCTGCCGCCGTAAAGCAGGGCGGCCGGGCCGCGGACGATTTCAATCCGTTCGACATTGACCGGGTCCAGTGGCACGGCGTGGTCGTAGGACAGCGCCGAGGCATCCAGCGCGCCGACGCCATTGCGCAGCAGGCGGATGCGATCGCCGTCCTGGCCACGAATGATCGGCCGGCTGGCCCCCGGGCCGAAATACGAGGACGACACGCCGGGTTGCTTGTTCAGGGTTTCGCCGAGGCTGCCTTGCTGTTGCAGGGTCAGGTCATCGCCTTCCAGTACGGTGCTGGGGGAGGCGAGTTGCTGGCTGCCCAATGGGTTGCCGGTGATGACCTGGGGTTGCAAGTCCAGGGCGTAGGCCGGGGAGACCATCAGCAAGGCGGCGGCCAGCGGTGTCAGGTGAGAACGCAGGGGAGAGGAGAGGGACATCGGTGCTTCCTTGGCAAGCGGGGCGCGAAATAGAGCGCCTTGAGTCAGATGAAAGGCTGGAACGGTAGGTGGGTGTGATTGTTAATATTTCTCATATGTTATGACATAACATATCTTTTTTATCAGGAAAACAAAACCCCGAGGGTTTCCGGTGGCAGCGCTAGACTTGAGATAGGGGGCGTTCTTGCGTTTGATCGCCAGCAAGCTGGCTCCTACAGGGACTGTGCTCGGTCGCCAGTCGTGCGTCTTGCCAGATAAGTCTTACAGTCATTTCAGATGCGGGATGCCTTGTCTTCGCCCGTGGCTCTTCCCCCCGCCCCAAGGCTCGGCTAAGGTGCGCGGCTTCTTCCATTTCCTGACCTGAAGGCCTGGCATGACGGCATCGAACAACAACCCTTTGCACGGCGTGACCCTGGAGCAGATCCTCACGGCCCTGGTGACCCATTACGAATGGGAAGGGTTGGCGCAACGCATCGATATCCGCTGCTTCAAGAGTGACCCGAGCATCAAGTCGAGCCTGACGTTCCTGCGCAAGACCCCCTGGGCGCGGGAGAAGGTCGAGGCTCTCTATATCAAGCTGGCGCGTACCAAGCGCGAGCTGTGAATACGGAAAGCGCAGCGATGCATGGCGCAGTGCAAACCTCGGGCGGTTTGCGTCGGCTGCTGTTGCTGGGCGCGGCGTTCCTGGGCTGGGGCGGACTGGCGATCCAGCTCTATCTGCTGCTGATTTTTCGCTGGCAGGTGGAGGCCAGCCTGATCGGCGGGGTGGTGAGCTTCTTCAGTTTTTTCACCGTGCTGACCAATACCCTGGCGGCGACGGTGCTGACCTGTGCGGTGACTTCGCGGGATTCGGCGGGCAGGCGCTGGTTTCTCAAACCGGCGGTGCAGACGGGTGTGACGGCGAGCATCGTGGTGGTCGGGCTGGCCTACAACCTGTTGTTGCGCCATCTGTGGCATCCCCAGGGGTTTCAGTGGTTGGCCGATGAGTTGATGCACGACGTGATGCCGGTGCTGTTTGTGGTCTATTGGTGGTGTTGCGTGAGGAAGGGCACTTTGCGGTTGTGGGATGGAGTGCCCTGGGCGATCTATCCCGTGGTCTATTTCGCTTATGTGCTGTTGCGCGGGCATCTGATCGGGGTGTACCCGTATCCCTTTTTTGATGTGGATAAGTTGGGTTATCCACAGGTGTTTATCAATGCCGGGCAGATTCTGCTGGGATTTTTGCTGGTGTCGGGGGTGTTGATCGGGGTGGATCGGTGGCGGGGTGGCAGGTAGAGCGTGGTGTCCGGGTTGACGCCTTCGCGGGCAAGCCCTGCTCCTACAGTTTCGCGGCGTCCACTGACCTTGTGTACGACACAATCCTGTAGGAGCAGGGCCTGCCCGCGAAGAGCCCCTCCCTAGCGACGAATTACTCCTCGGCGCTGTTGTCCAGTTTCCAGTAGCCGACCGCCTTGAGGAATTCCTCGTTCAAACCATGGCTGCCCAGTAGCACCTTGCGGATCTTGCGCGACAGCGCCGCTTCGGTCGCCACCCAGGCATACAGGCTGCCTTCGGGGATATCCAGCTGTTCGACGGTGCGCAGCAAATCCTGCTCCGGCGCATCGCGTCGTACCCAGGTCACCTCGACCTGTGCCGGGCTCTGCAGCACCTGCTGTTCCCCGGCATTCTCCACCTCGATCACCACCCGAGCCCGTCGATTGGCCGCCAGCCCTTCCAGGCGCCGGGCAATGGCTGGCAACGCGGTTTCATCGCCGATCAGCAGGTAGCTGTCGAAGATATCCGGGACCACCATCGAACCCCGAGGGCCACCGATATTGAGGAACTGACCGGGCGCCGCCTGGGCCGCCCAGGTCGCGGCGGGGCCGTCGCCATGCAGCACGAAGTCGATATCCAGCTCGCCGCTTTCCAGGTCATAACGCCGTGGGGTGTAGTCACGCATGGCGGGCATCGGGCCATTGTCCTTGGCCCCCAGCACCATCGTTTCCAGCGCGGCCTGTTCGGCGGCGTTCTGTGGGAAAAACACCTTTACATGGTCGTCCGTGCCCAGGCTGATAAAGCCCGCCAGCTCCGGCCCGCCCAGGGTGATGCGGCGCATGCGCGGGGTGAGGTCGACGACCCGCAACACTTCCAGGCGGCGTCGTTTGATCTCGTGCATGACACGGTGAATCCCTTGTTGATTGACTGCATTCATTCCGGTTTCTCCGAGCAGGATGGAGCGGATACTGGCCCATCGACGATGGCCTTGGCGGTGTTGTTCAGCAGGTCGCGAACCCGAAGGATTTCTTCCGGGCTCCAGCGACCGTTGTGCAGTTGCAGGGCGTGGCGCAGGTTGTGCACTGCCTCGTGGATTTCCAGCGGCCGTTCATGGCCGCGCAGCGAACGCTTGCTGACATCGATGCGCATGCGTACGCCATCGAGGGCCACGGCCTGTTCGATCAGGGACTGACGTCCGGCGTCGGTCACGCTGTAGCGCTTTTTCCCGGCAGCCGCGTCGCCGAGGATCATTTCGCTTTCTTCGAGGAAGGTCAGGGTCGGGTAGATCACGCCGGGGCTCGGGCTGTAGGCACCGTCGAACATGCCTTCGATCTGGCGGATCAGGTCGTAGCCGTGGCACGGCTGTTCGGCAATCAATGCCAGCAGCAACAGCTTCAGGTCGCCGGGGGCGAAGACCCGGGGGCCGCGGCCACCGCGTTCGCGACCGGGGCGACGTTCGAAGCCGTCATGGCCATCGCCGAATTCCCGGGGATGGTGACGATGGTGGGGATGTTCCTCTCTCATTTCTCTTTCTCCTGTCTAGTTAAGATATACCTTAAGATATATCTTAAGCACTCGACAAGAAAAAGTGACGAACGGATGCATGGCCCGTTTGTGCTTATACGTCTCTCAGGGCTCGGTTGTGTTTTCTGTGTCGACTTGGAGTTTTTCCCTACGCCAATTGGAGAAAAGCACTCTAAGCAAGGCTGGAACAGCTCTTTACCATGCCGTCTTGTGTCAAAAAGGCGGGATTTATCATGCCCAGTTTCTTGTTCGGCGCGCTGCTGTGGGTGTCACCGGGCCTGTTCCTGTCGGCTCACGCCACCCTCGATGTGGCGAAACCTGTTTCATCGGCCAAGGTCCTGAAGGGGCTGCGGCCCAAGGCCGCGCCAGCGCCCATCGACAATGTCGTGGGCCGTGCCCATGAGTTGATCGGCACGCCCTATCGGTGGGGCGGGATGTCGGTCAACGGCTTTGATTGCAGCGGCTTGCTGGTCTATCTGTTTCAGCAGGAAGCCGATATCAAGCTGCCGCGCACCACCGTTGCCATGCGCCGCTCCAACGCCAAGACCATCGAACGGAAAAACCTCAAGCCCGGCGATGCGGTGTTCTTCCGGCGCAATGGGCAGAACACCGTCAATCATGTCGGGCTCTATATTGGCGGAGACAAATTCATTCACTCGCCGCGCAGCGGCAAGACGGTACGCATCGATTCGCTGAGCAATAGCTACTGGAAAAAGAGCTACACCCTCGCCAAGCGATTTCACACGACCCGCTGAGGTTTTTCTCCTGTCGTCAGGGCGTTTGCGCGACCTTCTGTGCGGTGCACAAGGTGTTGCTGCCCGGTTGCAGGTAAGGCGTCAGGATCGGCGCCATGCCCTTGAGCACCTGTACCGGCAACGCCGAGGTGAACTTGAACGACTCGGCCGAGCGCCCCGGCACGAACGCGGTCAGGGTGCCGAAGTGATGATCGCCGATGTAGAACACAAAGGTCGCCGTGCGGTTGATCGACTTCGAACTCAAGACCCGCCCGCCGGCACCAATGGCTTCGATGCGGTTGTCGCCGGTACCGGTTTTCCCACCCATGGCCAGCGGTGTGCCGTCCGGCTGTTTGAAGCTGCCGGAAACCCGTCGTGCGGTGCCCGCATCCACCACTTGTGACAAGGCTTCGCGCAGGGCCGTGGCGACCTCCGACGGCATCACCCGTTTGCCTTTGTCCGGGTCGTTGACCAGGCGGGTTTCGTAAGGTGTACCGGCGGCGAAGTGCAGGCTGTCGATGCGCAATGTCGGCATGCGCACGCCGTCGTTGAGGATGATCCCCACCAATTCGGCCAGCGCCGCCGGACGGTCGCCGGAACTGCCGATGGCGGTGGCCAGCGATGGTACCAGGTGATCGAAGGGGTAGCCGACCTGTTGCCAGCGCTGATGGATATCGAGGAAGGCTTCGATCTCCAGCATCACCCGGATCCGGCTGTCGCGGGCACTCTTGTGCTTGCTCTTGAACAGCCAGCCATAGACTTCCTGGCGTTCGAATTCGCTGGCGGCCACCACCTGGCTGAAGTGCGCCTGGGGGTTATTCAACAGGTAGCCGAGCAACCACAGGTCCAGCGGGTGAACCTTGGCGATAAAGCCCTGGTCGGGCAGGTCGAAGGTGCCGGGGCCGTAGGTCTTGTAGAGTTTGGCCAGGCGTTCGTCGGTGACTTTCTCGGTTTTCAGGTGGGCCCGGACAAAGGTATTGAAAACCGCTTGCGGAGCGTTCGGCAGCAGGTAGCGATGCACGGCGGCGAGGCGAATCGGCGTCGGGTGCATGCCGTCGAGGAAGGTGTCCAGGCGCTCCTGGGACGTCTTGTTCTGGTACTTCTTCCAGAAGCGCAGCATAAAGGCCGTGCCCTCGCGGTCGGCAAAGCGGGCCAGGTATTCCTGGCGGCGCGGCTCGTTGTCGTCCTTGAGCAATTCGGCGCTGTTGTTCGGACCCTGGTAGGTGCTGTAGCGCACCAGGTCGCGCATCAGGCGGATAAACGGCAGGTTGATCGACTCGCGCAGGGCTTCGCGCAAGGTCGGGCTGCGGCCGTTGTCTTCCTTGCGGAAGTTATGGAAGTGATGCAAACCGCCGCCGGTGAAGAAGCTTTCGCCGGGGTTGGCCGAGTATTGCCGGCTGAGGGCCGCGTCGAGCATTTTCGGCAAGGAGCGGTCGCTGTTTTGCGCCAGGTAGTCCGCTGCCCAGCGGGTGATCGGGTCCTGGGCGTCACTCGCCACTTTTTTCAGTTCGGCGGGTGACTGGTTGCCATAACGGTCGTGCAGTTCGGAAATGATCTGCAGGTAGCTGGTCAGCACCCTCAGTTTCGCGGTGGAGCCCAGTTCGAGCTTGCTGCCTTCGTTGATGTCGAAGGGCTGGTCGGTGCTGTCGGTCTGCACCCGCACCCGCGCGCTGTCGGGGGTGAGTTCGAAGAGGGTGAAGCTGTAGCGCACCTGTTGCGTGCTGGTGGGGGTCAGCAGGTGTTCGCCCAACAGGCCCAGGGACTTGGCGAACTCAGGGTCGGCCAGGCGCTTGAGGTAGTCGCTGGCCTGGCTTTGCAGGTCCGATTGCAAGGTGCTGGTAGCCGAGAGATCAAGGCGGTCGAGGTCGTAGAGTGGGCGGTCGAGCATGGCCGACAGGCGGCTGCGGGCCACGCTGATGCCCTTGTTCGACTCCACCGGCTGGATCGTCGGTTCCTGCTGCCAGTCGCGATAGGTCACTTTGCTGGCCAGCGCGGCGGCGGCCAGGGGACCGTCGATCACCGCGTTCTGGGCCAGCAGGCGGATATGGCTGTCGGTCAGTTCGGCCAATTCGTCGCGGCCGCGGGCCAGGTAATGGGAGGGCCGGCGTTGGGCAATCATCAGCGACAGCACTTCACGCAGGGCCAGGCCGCGTTGGGAGAGGCTCAGGGGATCGCTGGCCACGCTGTTCAGGCGGGCGTTGACCTGGGCGAAATCCGCGCCGTACCAGACCCGCAAGCCTTCCGCCATGCCATGCACTTCGCCATGCCCGGGCACGGCGGACAACGGCACGCTGTTGAGGTAGTCGCGGACCACATCCTTGCGCGCTTCCAGGGTTTGCGGCCCGCCCTGGTAGGCGCGCACGCTGGCGGAAATCATCTGGCGGATTTTTTCACCGCCGGAGAGGGTCAGGCCGTCCGGCGAGTGCCGGTATTTTTCCAATTGGGTCGCCAGGGTGCTGCCGCCGGCGGTCTGGCCGCCCATGTGCAGGACCTTGGCAATCTGCGACAGCACCGCCTTGCCGAAGCGTGGCCAGTCCACGGCGGGGTTGGCCTGGGGCTGCTTCGGGTCGAGCAGGTCACGGTTCTCGATAAACAGCAGGCTATTGACCACCAACGGCGGAATGGCTTCGAAGCTGGCATAGAGTTGTTGTGGGTAGTCGTAATGGTAGACATCGCCCCCGCGGCAATCGGTGATCGAGAGTCCGGCCTGGATTTTCTCCTTGTATGGTACGAAAAAGCCTTCCTGGCTGTAGTCCAGGAGTGCCGGGGAGAAGCGGGCCTGGGCCTCGATCCGATAATTGCGTTTCAACAGGCGCGGCAGGAATTCACCGAGGGCGCTGTAGCCCAGACGCTTGTCGAAAGGCCCGTCGCCGGGATAGAGAATCGAGTCACTGGGCCCGGGCTCCAGCGAATAACCGAGGTCGGCGGCGAGACGGCTGAACTCCCGTGCCTGGATCTTGGAGCTGCGCATTTCCCGCGAGGCGGCAAACCCCAGCAATCCCAGGGCAATCAGCAGCACGAGCCAGAACAGCCGCCACCACAGCCTGCGCTTACGCGGTTTTTTCGGTAAAGGCGCTTCATCCTCCCTGTTGGCTGGCGCCACAGTGTTGCTCGAATCGGATTGCCATAAAGCGCCCATAGTCGATTCATCCATTCACGCAGATTGATCGCACTTGCCTGAAGCTTAGACGCTGCTTGGAGGCGGCGAAAAATATGTGAAGTGGGTCAGGTTTTTCTGGCAGGTCATCAGGGGGGGCATGGCTGCTGCAATGACGAATGATTCGTATCAGGCGATCGCTACTGGCGCGGGCCGGCCCAGGCGCTTGTTGAGGTCCAGCCATCCCGCCAGCGCCGCCATCAACGCCACGCCCAGCAGTGCACTGAATACCCGCACCGGCCAGCCATCCCCGGCCTGGGCATTGAGCATGTCCGCCAGCGGTGCCAGCAGCACACCGAAGCAGAACACCTCCAGCGAGTAACGGCCCATCCGGCAACTCTGTCTGGGCAGCCAGTGATCCAGCCAGCGTCCATTGGGCAACAGCTTCGCGACCATATAGGCCAGCGCCAGGAAATGCAGCAGGCGCGCCGGCGACAGATTGGTCTTGCTGATCGGGTAGAGCCACTCGCCCAACAGCTTGGGCATGAAGGCGTCGTGTATCTGCGGCCATTTCCATGACAAGGCGATCACCGCGCAGGCCAGCAGATAGGCCGCCGAGGTGACGAACAATGGCTGCCGCGACAGCGGGCGGAGTTCCGGGCGCTTTTCCCGCTGTCCATGGATCGCCGCCGCGCCACCGAGCACGAACAGCAGCTGCCAGGCCATGGGGTTGAAGAACCACACGCCACCCTCCTGGGCGGCCAGGTTCCACTGGAACCAGGGCGCCAGCAGGTACAGCAGCACCGACACCCCGACCACGTATTCGGCTTTGCGCAGCAGCATCGGCAGGATCAGCGGCAGGCCGAGCAGTAGCAGGATATACAACGGCAGGGGGTCCATCAGGTTGGGTTTGAAGCGCAGTAGCAGTTCGTCCACCAGCGCCTGCTGTGGATGGGTGAGGAAATACTGCAAGCCCATTTCCTGCACCAGGTCACGGGTTTCCACCTGGCTGTTGGCAAAGAACACGATGCCCATCAGCAACGCCAGCAGGAAGATATGCACCACATAAAGCACCCAGGCCCGGCGCAGGATGCGCACGCTGGCGATCAGAAAGCCGTCGCGGCGGGCGATCTTGCCGTAGGCCAGTATCGCGGCGTAACCGGCGAGAAAGACAAAGATCTCCGCCGCGTCGCTGAAACCGAAATTGCGCACGGTGAGGCTGGCGAGGGGGTTCTGCGGCACGTGATCCCAGAAAATGAAGATCAGCGCCAACCCGCGGAAAAAGTCGATGCGATGATCGCGTCCGTTGGACATCACGGGAAAACTCTTGGGCGAATGTTGAATAGGGCTGTTATTGCTGTAAGAAATTGCACGCGCGCAGCGGCGGTGTGCAGGTTGGCGTGAGTCGGAGGGAATTGCAAAGGCGGGGGTATTACTGAATGTCACAATTTTGTGTCGAGGGTTGCCTGCCAGCAGAGCTGTTTTTCAGACAGGCAGAGCAGGCGGGAAGGCGCTTCCTCATGCCGTTTCTTGGCGTCCATGTTTTTATGGCAACGGATATCCACGGGGCAGGAACTTGACACTAGAGTGTCCCGACAGACCTGCCTACTGTCAGAAATAACAGGTGTGTACGGGTCGGAAGTGGCGGCGCAGTGCTCAGGCCATAAGGGGACTCGCTTGTACCTGTGATTTCTGACAGTAGACAGACCTGTTGATGCGGCCTAGTGTTGAACTATCACCACGCTGGCGTTTCGTTGTACGTGGAAGCGCCCCTCGGCTCTTATCGGGTGGGTATTTCTTTCCGGCTGCGGAATCAAGGACATGGCCGTGTGTGTGTTGCCCAAGCATTTTTCGATCTACGTTTATATTGGCGTTCTTAATACGTTGATCCACTGGGGCGTCTTCCTGACGCTGCACAGCGTCCTGTCGGTTGGTCAGCTTGTCAGTAATGTCTGTGCCTTTGCCGTGGCAGCGACCTTCTCCTTTTATGCCAACTCGCGATATAACTTCAAGCGCACTGCATCCTGGGCGCGCTATCTGTCGTTTATCGGTTTCATGGCTTTTTTGAGTCTGGCAATCGGCTGGCTTGGGGATGAGTTGGCCATGCCCGGCATCGTGACATTGTTCGTCTTTTCAGGCGTCAGCTTGGTGGTGGGCTACTTTTATGCCAGCTACGTGGTCTTTCGGGGCACGGCGACGTGAAAATTTCTTTGGTGGTTCCCCTGTTCAATGAAGAACAGACCATCGAGCTTTTTTACCAGACCGTCAGACAAGAGCCTGGATTGAATCATTACCAGGTCGAAATTGTTTTTATCAATGACGGCAGTTTAGATGCTACGGAAAACATCGCTCGTGCGTTGACACTGATGGATGACAATGTAGTGCTGGTCAATTTCTCACGAAATTTCGGTAAAGAACCGGCCTTGTTCGCCGGCCTTGAGTTTGCCAGCGGTGAGGCGGTCATTCCCATCGATGTTGACCTGCAGGATCCGATCAAGGTTGTCCCCCGATTGCTCCAGGCCTGGCAAAACGGCGCTGATGTGGTGTTGGCCAAGCGTCGGGATCGTTCCAGTGATGGTTACCTCAAGCGACACAGTGCCTCGCTCTTCTACCGCCTGCTCAAGCACATCGCCTACACCCATATCGAGGAAAATGTGGGCGATTTCCGCCTGATGGACCGCAAGGTGGTGGACGTGATCAAGGCGTTACCTGAACAGCCACTGTTCATGAAAGGCGTGCTGTCGTGGGCCGGTTTCACGGTCGCCATTATTGAATACGATCGCGCGTCCCGTGTCGGCGGCCGGAGCAAGTTCAATGCCTGGAAGTTATGGAACCTGGCACTCGACGGGGTCACCTCGTTCAGTACCCTGCCGTTGCGTCTGTGGAGTTATATCGGCGGCGGGGTTTCAGTGTTGGCGTTGCTGTATGCCGGTTATATGGCGTTGGACAAGATACTGTTTGGTAATGATGTGCCGGGGTACCCGTCGTTGATGACGGCGATTTTGTTTTTGGGCGGTGTGCAACTGATCGGGATCGGGGTGCTGGGGGAGTATATAGGGCGAATTTACATGGAGTCTAAACATCGGCCCAGATATATTGTTAAAGACGTGGTTTCAGGGAAGCCTGGTGGTTTGCTTTCTCGGCAGTCGAGCGTGAAATAAAAAGGGGCAGTGGTGGGCTATGAAGTTTGATGTTCTAAAGAAGCAGCTGTCGCAAGGTGAGGCGGTAGCTTTTTACCTGATTGTCAGTTTTTTATATGTGCTCCCCTTTATATTGTCAGACTATCTCTATATTGATGATGGTTGGCGTTCTGTATTTGCCAGGGCAGACTTTTCCGACGAGGGACGAGTTCTGACGGATATTCTGTATGGGCTATTATCGTTAAGTCATGCCGCGCCTAATATGTTTCCGTTAGCCCTCCTGCTGGCGATCACAGTATTGGCATTGGCTTTGGCCCGTCTCTCCAGGCATTATTTTACTGACTTGACATACAGCCGTTGTCTAGTCGTCTTGCCCTTGCTGTATTGTCCATTCTTCCTGCAAAATCTGACTTATCAGTATGATGGGCCGTCAATGATACTCGGTATTGTTGCGAGCATCCTGGCGGTGACCTACCAAGAGCAGGTGTTCTGGAAACGAACGGCGATACCGGCTTTACTGGTGGCTGTGCTCACGGCTTTCTATCAGCCTATGATCAACGTATTTGTGGGATTGTGTTGTATTGAGGTGTTCAGGTTGCTGGAGAGGGGCGAGCCTCTTGAGCGTATCTTCAGGGTAACAGGTGATAAACTGCTTCAGTTAGGGATTGGTGTCGTTATTTATTATGTAACGGCCTACCCTTTAATGGGCGATGAACGTAAGACACTGATTAAGTTGGACGCCTCCGCGATCGCGGAAATCGGTTCGAGAATCATGTTGTTTTTCGACGGAATCCCGGAGGCGTTCGTCGGCGCAAGCTATGGGCTTGTTCTGTGCCTGTCAGGGGTGGCAGCAGTCGGCTATTGCTGGGTGATTGTTGAAATGCTCAGATCTGATATTCGGGTTCGAGAAAAATTAATAAGAGTCTTATTGTACAGTGTGTTGCTGGGTGTGCTGGGGCTGTCCATTCACGGGATCATGCTCGTGTTCGAACCTTTTAATTTGGGGGCACGGACACTGGTTGGGGCTTCGGTACTTCTGATGTTCTTGTTTTATCTAAGTGCTTCGGTGTTGGTGAGGTGTCATCCACAAGCCGGGGTTTTGCTAGCGGTGCCGTTGCTGTACATGTTGTCCTTTTCCTACGCCTATGGGCGGGTACTGATGATGAGGCAGGAGATGGAAAAGACAATTTCATTTAATCTGAGTTACGATGTTTTCAGCCGTGTGGAACTCAGAAAGGTCAAAAAATTTCACTTGCAGGATGACGATTCAGGTTGGGTACCGGCCGCTCAAGGCACGCTGGCGGTAATGCCCGGTATTGACGATATCATGGGGCAGGGTGCGGCAGTCAGTTCAGCGGCTCTTTTAAGAGTGGGTATGGATAATGTCGAGGGCGCTGATGAGTCGTATCTCAGTAAAGATAAACTCGATGACTTCAGTATGCCGGTGGTGAATAATAAGTTCTATGACATTTATCTTAGTGGGGAAGAAGGACTTATCATGATGAAACGGATCAAGCCGTAGGCTGAACGTCCAGGAGTGGTGGCGTCATGAGTGATATCCCATCAATTGCCGTGACGGCCCCGCGTTCACACGCCATCGGGTGGTGGGTTTTCGCGATTATTAGCGTGTCGACAGTGCTGCGTTTTTATCTGTTGAGCAACGCCTCCATATGGTCCGATGAAGGTTTTACTCTGGAGTTGATTGCCTATCCGCTGGCTGATATCTGGACGTTAAGTGGCCGCGATGTACATCCCCCTCTTTTTTATATGCTCCTGCATGGGCTGATCGCACTGACCGACAGCAATGCGTTGATCTGGACGAGAGGCTTCAGTGCCGTGCTTGGCGTCGTCAACGTCGGACTTGGCATTTGGCTGGTGCGGATGGTTTCAACACCGCGAGCGGCAATAACGGCGGGCTTGTTGCTGGCGTTGTTACCTATCGCGGTTCGCTACAGCCAGGATGTGCGCATGTATGCGCTGATGGGCGCCGAACTGACGGGCGCCACCCTTGCGTTGGTGTACTGGGTGCTCAAACCGCAAAAAAGTAGCTACCTGGTGATGTATGTTTTATTGATGGTGAGTGGACTTTATACCCATTATTTTTCGATTTTCTGCGCGCTTTCCCATTGGCTGTACCTGCTGTTGATCCGTCTGCCGGCTTATGGGCGGCATCGAGGCATAGAGAGGCCTCAGTGGTGGCTGGCGAACGGAGTGATTGTCCTGCTTTACTTGCCATGGCTGTCAAGTGTTTTTACCCAGTTGAACACCTTTGGCGTGAGTTGGATTCAGCCCATTTCCGGTTATAGCCTGCCATCGGCGATATGGAGATTCTTGATCGTTAACGATGGGCGTGGTTGCAATGCATTTATTTACTGGCTGGTGCCGATCGTGTATGTGGCGACCGGAGGTATCGTGGTGTGGCAAGACCGCAGTCGGTACGCTGTGCAAACGCTGATTGTCATATGCGGTTTTTTAACGGTGATGGTCGTTTTTTTATTCTCTTTCTATATGCCTGTGTTTGTAGAACGCTATTTGTTTTTTTCTGCGGTGATGATGCCTCTTCTTGTGGCGATAGCGCTGGATAAGCTGCGTAATAGATGGGGGTTTGTCATGGCGTTGGGCGTATGCTTAGCAGTAGAGGTTTTCGGCCTGAGTCATGTTTATAGTCAACAACATACAATGAACAACCCTTACCGGATGGCTGACGATAGGCTGGCTGAGCTGATGGAGGATTTTAACGTCAAGTCAATGAGCGGTGATGTATTGGTGGTGAGCGATGCCTATCTCTTTTACGCTGGGCATTTTTACAACGATAAACACCGGAAGCTGTTGTTGCACTTTTCGTCGTCATCAGGCCATCGGCCCATCGCGTCAGGCTTTTCTGCCCCGATGATGAAATATGGCGATGACACTTATGTTGAGTCTCTCGATCGTCTTGAAACGGCAACAGGTCGAGTATGGTGGCTGGACTACGCGTATAAAAAACCGGGTGACGAGGTTGATCTTCCCCGTCGCTGGCATTCGATCACGCAAACAGTGATGGGCGATAATGTTCTGGGGTTGTATGAGATTTGTGGGAGTGTGCCAGGCGATAACCCCGTCAGGTGTGAATGAAGGCGCCTGGCTCTTGGCGGCCAGGCGCTTTTACTCTTTTTACGCGACGGCCATTTCATTGGGCTCGAAGCTGTCTGCCCGTGCCATCTGCCACATCCGTGAATAGAACTCGCCATTGACCTCACCGGTCAGCAACTCCCCCGGCTTGAGGAACACATGCAACTGCGAGAACAGCTTGATCTCGGTCGCCGACATCCGCCGTACCAAGTGCTTGGCCTCCAACTGCGCGGGGTGATCGAGCCCCGCCGCCGCGAGCATTTCGGCCAGCGCCTTCAAGGTATTGCGGTGGAAGTTGAACACCCGCTGGGCCTTGTCCGGCACCACCAGGGCGCGTTGGCGCAAGGTGTCCTGGGTCGCCACGCCGGTCGGGCACTTGTTGGTATGGCAGCTTTGCGACTGGATGCAGCCGATGGCGAACATGAAGCCCCGCGCCGAGTTGGCCCAGTCGGCGCCGATGGCCAGCACGCTGGCGATATCGAAGGCGCTGACGATCTTGCCGCTGGCGCCGAGCTTGATCTTGTCCCGCAGGTTCAGGCCCACCAGGGTGTTGTGGACGAACAGCAGGCCGTCGCGCATCGGAACGCCGATATGGTCGGTGAACTCCACCGGTGCCGCGCCGGTACCGCCTTCCTTGCCGTCGACCACGATAAAGTCCGGGAGGATGCCGGTTTCCAGCATGGCCTTGGCAATGCCCATGAATTCCCACGGGTGGCCCAGGCAGAACTTGAAGCCCACCGGCTTGCCGCCGGACAGCTCACGCAACTGGGCGATGAAATGCATCATCTCGACCGGCGTGGAAAACGCACTGTGCCGTGATGGCGATACGCAGTCTTCACCCATCATGATGCCGCGGGTTTCAGCGATTTCCTTGGTCACCTTGTGCTTGGGCAGGATGCCGCCGTGGCCGGGCTTGGCGCCCTGGCTCATCTTGATTTCGATCATCCGCACCTGGGGGCTCTGTGCCTGGGCGGCGAAGCGTTCCGGGTCGAAACGGCCGTCCGCGGTGCGGCAGCCGAAATAACCGCTGCCCAGTTCCCAGGTCAGGTCGCCGCCATTTTCGCGGTGGTAGGGGCTGATGCTGCCTTCGCCGGTATCATGGGCGAAGTTGCCGAGCTTGGCACCCTGGTTCAGGGCGCGGATGGCGTTGGCGCTCAGGGAGCCGAAGCTCATCGCCGAGATATTGAACACCGAGGCCGAGTACGGTTGCTTGCACTGCGGGCCGCCGACGATGACGCGAAAGCCGCTCGGGTCGCTCAGCGGCGCCGGGCGCATGGAGTGGCCGATAAATTCGAAACCGCCCTGGTACACGTCGATCAGGGTGCCGAAGGGCTTGTCGGCGCTTTCGTTCTTGGCCCGCGAATACACCAGCGAGCGTTGGGAACGGGAGAAGGGCAGGGCATCGCTGTCGGATTCCAGCAGGTACTGGCGGATTTCCGGGCGGATGCCTTCCACCAGGTAACGGATATTGCCCAGGATCGGGTAGTTGCGGCGTACCGCGTGGGGACTTTGCAGCAGGTCAAACAGGCCCAGCAGGCTCAGGCAGCCGGTCAGCAGGGTGAACGGCCACAGCCAGTCATACGCCAGGAACGGCAAGCTGGCGAGGGTGAAGATCACACAACCGGCAAAGAAGGCGTAGCGGCTCAGAAGGGACAGGCTCATACGGTTTCCTTTGGTTCGGACTCGTCGGGAGGTCTGGCATTCTGCACCTCTCGGGAAAGCGATACAAAGTGTGTCACCGAAATCCCTGTCACTCGTGGGGTGTGTTCGCGGGTGTGCGCAGCATGCGCGGGATGGCCGAGCCGAGGCCGACCACCCGGGCCAGGCGGGTCACTTCGAAGCTTGCCTGATTGTCGGTGGCGGAACTGCCCCCGATGTAGACGGTAAACGTACCAGGCTCCACCCGTCGCAGATAGTAGTTGTCCAGAAAGGCGAAGTCGTCCTTGTCGAGCAGGAAGTCCAGCGTACGGGCCTCGCCCGGCTTCAGTTTCACCCGGGTAAAGCCGCGCAGGGCGCGTACCGGGCGGGTCACGCTGGCGACATTGTCGCGCAGGTAGAGTTGCACGATTTCTTCACCCTCGCGCTCCCCGGTGTTATGGACCGTGACCTTGACTTGCAAGGTGTCATCGGCGGTCAGTCGGGTGCTGCTGAGCTGGGGTGGGTCGTAGGCGAAGCTCGTGTAGCTCAGTCCATGACCGAAGGGATAGAGCGGTTTCCAGGACTGGTCAATATAGGTCGAGGTGTAGGGCTCTTCGTCACTGGGTGGTCGTCCGGTATTCTTGTGGCCGTAGTAGATGGGCACTTGTCCTACCGTGCGTGGAAAGGTGATGGGCAGTTTGCCGCTGGGGTTGACGTCGCCGAACAGGACATCAGCCACGGCGTTGCCCATTTCGCTGCCCAGGAACCAGGCCTCGAGAATCGCCGGGACCTGTGCATCCATCCTGGGAATGGCCAGCGGGCGACCGTTCATGAGGATGACCACCAAGGGCTTGCCGGTTTCGACCAGTTGGGCCAGCAGGGCGTCCTGGGCCCCGGGTAAACCGAGGGAGGAGCGGCTGTGGGCTTCTCCGCTCATGTCCGCGCGCTCGCCGAGCACGGCAATCACCACATCGGCATCGGCGGCCGCTTGCTGCGCCTTGTCGATGCCGGAGAGGTCGGCGTCATCGGGCGACGCCCCCGGCAGGTAGACCACCCGCGTGGCGGGCGAAACCGCCTGTTTGATGCCTTGCAGAATACTGATCGATTCTTCGGCGCGCCCATCTCCTGACCAGGGGCCGAGGGTGGAGAGTCTGTCGTCGGCAAGTGCGCCTACCACCAGGAGTTTTGCCAGGTCCTTGTGCAAGGGCAACAAGGCCCCGTCGTTTTTCAACAGCACCATGGATTTCTGGGCGGCCTCCCTGGCCAGGGCGCGTGTTGAGGGGGTCAGCAGACTGGCTTTTTCACGATCTGCATTGCTGTAACGATAAGGATCCTCGAACAACCCAAGCCGTTGCTTGGCCTCCAGTACACGGCGTACGGCATCGTCCAGGGCACGTTGCGGGATTTGGCCGCTGCGCACCATGGCCGGCAACTCCTGGGCGTAGAGACCGCTGACCATATCGATATCCACCGTGGCCGCGAAGGCGAGTTTGACCGCCGCCGTCGGTGTGGCGGCGATACCGTGTTGCATCAGTTCCCGCACACCGGTGAAGTCGCTGACCACGATGCTGTTAAAGCCCCACTGCTCACGTAGCCTGTCCTTGAGCAAGGGACCATTGGCGTGCATGGGGACGCCGGCCAACTCGTTGAATCCAGGCATGATGGCGTCCACCCCGGCTTGCACGGCGGCGCGAAAGGGTGGGAGGTAGGTTTCGAGCAGGGTGCGTTCTGAGAGATCGCTGGTGTTGTAGTCTCGCCCGCCCTCGGCGGCACCGTAACCGACGAAATGCTTGGCGGTGCTCAGCAAGGTGGACGGGTCGGGTGGCCCGTTCCCGTGAAAGCCGCGCACCCGTGCAACGGCCAGTGCGGCACCGAGGAAGGGGTCTTCTCCGGCCCCTTCCACGACGCGTCCCCAACGGGGATCTCGGGCAATATCGACCATGGGGGCGTAGGTCCAGTGTACGCCGCTGGCACTGGCTTCAATGGCGGCGGCACGGGCGGTGCGTTGTGCCAGATCCGGGTCCCAGGCCGAGGCTTCGGCCAGCGGCACGGGGAAAATCGTGCGAAAACCATGGATCACATCGAACGTGAACAACAGGGGGATATGCAGGCGCGATTGTTCCACGGCCAGGCGTTGTAACTGGCGGGTGTCCCGCACGCCGTAGGCCCCGAGCAGGGAACCGACCCCGGGACTGCGTATCGCCTCTTCGCCGCCGTCTTCCACGACCGGGCCGGTGGGGTGTTTCTGTACGCCCAGTTGGGTGAGTTGCCCGGCTTTTTCTTCGAATGTCATCTGCGTGAGCAATTGTTCAATAAACTGCTGCTTGTCGGACAACGACTCGGCCCGCGCATAAGCGCCCACGACGCAGGCTACTGACAGCACTGCCAGGATCAAGCGAAAGAGACTCATGACATTCAGACCCTGTGCCCGGGCAGTGCCGTGATTCCCGACGCCTGTCGGGCAATCGCCCCGGGCCGGGAGTCGAACGGGTGGTACTGATAGAGCCAGGTTTCCGACAGTGTCTTGTCGTCCAGGCGCAGGAACAGGCGCATTTCCACCGGGTCCTGCCCTTCGACGCTCAAATCGAACTCGGCCCGCCAGTGGCCGATCACGCCATCCGGCACCGCTTCGGTGAACACATTGGAAAAGGTCCCTCTCGATGATCCGAGCACGGCTTCGGGCTTGACTCCCGAAGCCAGTTTTTCCAACGGCGCGCCCTTGAACTCGACGACGAATTTGCGCACACCCTTGGGTCGCGGTTGACCGGGCTGACCGCCGTTGCCCAGGCGCGTCGCCACACACCGGGCGAGGGGGGAGGGATAGGGTTCGTCCGCCAGCCAGTGCAGGCGATAGCTCAAACGGTAGCGATTACCCGCCTCGGCAGGCTCCTTGGGGACCCACATGGCAACGATATTGTCGTGAATCTCGTCGTCGGTGGGGATCTCCACCAGTTGTACGCTGCCCTCGCCCCAGTCGCCGAGCGGTTCGACCCAAAGGCTGGGGCGCCGCTCGTAATGCACGCCGTCCAGGTAGTGGTCGAAGTTGCGGTCGCGCTGGAGCAGGCCGAAGCCTTTGGGGTGCTGGTCGCTGAAGGCCGAGGCCATGGTGCGCGGAGGATTGTTCAGCGGGCGCCAGATACGCTCGCCGCTGCCGGTCCAGAGCGCGAGGCCGTCGGAGTCATGGACTTCGGGGCGCCAGTCGGCGGCGGTCGGTTTGGCGGCTTCGCTGAACCAGTGCATGGAGGTCAACGGGGCGATACCGAAGCGGCCGACGTTCTGGCGCAGGAACAGCGCCGTCTCGATATCCATGACCACTCCTTTGTCGCGCTGGATCACGAACCGATACGCGCCGCAAATGCTCGGGCCCTCGAGCAGCACGTAAAGGGTCATGCTCCGGCTGTGGTCATCGCTCGGGGACTCGAACCAGATATTCGAGAAGTTGGGAAATTCTTCGGCAGTACTGGCCTGTGCGACCTCCAGCGCGATGCCGCGCGCCGAAAGGCCGTATTGGTACAACTCGCCAATCGCGCGGAAATACGAGGCGCCCAGAAATGCCAGCCAATCGTTCTGTTGCCAGTCGAGGTTTTTCTCATGACCCAGCCGGCTTTCCTGGATACGAAAGCCGGCAAACCCGCTGTTGGCCGGGAGCTGTCGCGCCGGGCTGTCGGCGGGCATATCGAAATACGCTTCGTCGTAGAGGATTTCCTGTGCGTTGCCTTGCTTGACGACGTGCATCCGCACGGGAAAACGAAAAAACGTCCCCAGGTGGAAGAAGGTCACTGGAAATTGTCCGGGGCCGCGGGCAAACAGCGCATGGTCCGGATTGAATCTGATTTTGCCGTGGGCTTCGTAGTCGATTCTGGACAGCAGTTGTTCCGGCACCGTGGGTGTCAGTACATAAGGTTTCAGGGCGGTTTCTTCGGCGCGTTTGATCAGGCTGTCGAAGGAGAAGGGGGCCGGGTCGCCCAATTTCAGCGGTTCATCGGCCAATGCCGACTGTCGTGGACCCAGTGCGGCGAACAAGGGGGAAAGTGCTGCAAATGCCAGGAAAGAGCGACGTGTAAACATGGTGGCCCGCCGACAATGATCAGTGAAAACGCAAGCGTCAACGCTCGAATTCACTGGCTCCCCTGTCCCTGGCGGGGACCGCTCCCATGGGGATCGGTCCTGGCGTCTTTTCCTTTCGTACAGGCAAGCAGTCGGCGTACAGCAACTCCATCAGTTCGTGAGGGAAGTGTTCGATCAGGACCGGCCGGTTGTCTACTGTCAGAAATGACAGGTCGTGATCATTTCTGACCGGCGGTTATCCAGCCATTGAGCTATTGGATGGCTCAGGCCCGCTGGGCCTGCAGGAATATCGAGAACAGCTCCGACTGGGATTTGATCCCCAATTTGCTGTACATGTGCTTCTTGTGGACCTTGACGGTCTCGATGGAAATTTCCAGCTTGCGGGCGATTTCCTTGCTTGAACAACCGCTGAGCATCAACCGCCCGACATCCAGTTCACGGGCAGTCAGTTGCGCGCCCTTGAGCTGTTGCACCGAGGCTTCCAGTTGCGTGCGCCAGTCGACTTGCCCGGCGGTGTTCGGTTGGGTCACGGCTTCGTGGGTTTCGTAGGGCAGGCGTTGGCGCAGCAGCGCCAGGACCCAGGGCTGGATCAAGGAGAGCAGGGCGATCTGCTCGGCGCTGAAAGGCGTGGTGGAACCCAGCGACAGGCACAAGGTACGGTCGCCGTCGAGCTGGCAGTTGAACTGGATTTCATCGGCCACCACATTCAGGCGGAAGTAGCGCTGGTAGTACTCGGTCAGTTCGAAATGCTCCGGCGCGACCTCCGGCAGGCGGTACAGGCCGGTGCGTTGCTGTTCGCGGCTGGCGATGTAGAAGGGATCGAGCAGGTACAGGCCGCGCAGGTAATCCTGGAACAACTGATCCGGGCCGCCGTCCTCGCCCGGGCATTCGGCGAACACTTCCGGGTGCCGGCCGTTGCTGAACAGCAGCACCACCCAGCTGTCGAAGGTCACGTACTGGTCGAGCAGGCGCACCAGTTGCGTCCAGAAATTCGGCCTGTCGAGGGCCTCGATCATTTGCCCCATCGCACGGTGCCAGGCGATGTCGTCCAGGATCAGTGTCATTCATCTACCCCTATCAGGTTACCCCGGCCGCGTAATTCCCACGGCCCACCCCCGGTGCGCATACTGGACCCACACACAATGGCCGGGCACTCATTCTGCCAGCTCGGCGCCGTCATTGAGCCTGGCCGGCTATAGAAAACAAGGAAAAATCCATGAAGGTCGAATTTGCCCAGCTTGCGGGCCGGGACAACGATACCGCCTACAACCTCGGGCGCGCCCTGGCGGCTATCGCGGCCTGCGCCGCCGATACGCAGCTGATCGTGTTCCCGGAAACCCACCTGATGGGCTTTCCGTCCGCCGAGACCGTGGCCGCTGCCGCCGAGCCGCTGGATGGCCCAACCGTCCGGGCCGTGCAGCAGGCCGCTCGGGAACACAACCGGGCCGTGGTGATTGGCGTCGCCGAAAACGACGCCGGGCAGTTCTATAACACCACCTTGCTGATCACCCCCGAAGGCATTGCCCTGCGCTATCGCAAGACCCATCTGTGGGCCTCGGATCGTGGCGTGTTCACCGCTGGCGATCGCTACGTCACCACTGAGTGGAACGGCATCCGCGTCGGCCTGTTGATCTGCTACGACATCGAGTTCCCGGAAACCGCCCGGGCCCTGGCGCAACTGGGCGCCGAGTTGTTGATCGTCACCAACGGCAACATGGACCCCTACGGCCCGACCCACCGCACCGCGATCATGGCCCGTGCCCAGGAAAACCAGGCGTTCGCGCTGATGGTCAACCGGGTCGAGGAGGGCGACGGCGGCTTGTTGTTCGCCGGTGGCAGCGCGCTGGTGGATCCGTTTGGCAGCCTGCTGTTCGAAGCCGGACGTGAGGAAGGGCAATTCACGGTGCAACTGGACCTGAGCCAACTGGCGGCGGCACGGCGTGACTATCGCTATCTGGATGACCAGCGCCTGCGTTTGCCGGGCGAGGTCATCGAGCATGCCAACGGGGCGAGGGAGTTGCTGATTCCCAAGGATTGACTGACTCCGCCTGGAAATCCGGACTTCCAGGCGCATAGGACTGTAGGAGCAGAGCTTGCTCGCGAAGAGGCCCTTGAGACCGCTAAAAGCTTCGCGGGCAAGCCCTGCTCCTACAGGTTCCCGGTGTTCTCAGGGTTTTTTTTCAAAACAAGAATTTCGTAGTACCGCTCCAACCTTGCCGAACTCGGCTCTGCCATAAATCCAATAACATTCGGAGTAGTCGCCTCATGGCTCGTTTGCAACGCACCCTTTCACTGGGGTCGGTGGTGCTGTTCGGCATCGCCTATATGACGCCGATCATTGTCCTCGGCACTTTCGGCATTCTTGCCCAGTCCACGGCCGGCATGGTTCCGGCCGCTTATCTCGCCGCGCTGGTGGCGATGTTCTTCACCGCCATGAGCTACGGGCGCATGGCCGCGGCCTTTCCGGTGGCGGGCTCGGCCTACAGCTATGTGCGCAAGGCCATCAGCCCCAAGCTGGGCTTTATTGCCGGCTGGGCGGTGTTGCTCGACTACCTGTTCCTGCCCATGGCGATCTGGTTGATCGGTGCGGCGTACCTCAATTCGGCATTCCCCTCGGTGCCGCAAGCGGTCTGGGTGCTGGCCTTTATCGGCATCACCAGCGTGATCAATATCGTCGGCCTGCGCCTGGCCAACGGTATCAATGCCTTGCTGATGCTGGTGCAGTTCCTGGTGCTGGTGGCCTTTGTCGCCCTGGCGATCCACTACATCGGCGGTGACGCCAGCAAGCCGTTGTGGACGATGGCACCGTTTCTCAGCGGCGATATGCAGATGCCCCTGATCATGAGCGGCGCGGCGATTGCCTGCTATTCATTCCTGGGCTTCGATGCGGTGAGTACCCTGACCGAAGAAACCCGCGATCCGCGCCGGACCATTCCGCGGGCGATCATGCTGATCACCCTGATCGGCGGCCTGATCTTCGTTGGGGTGTCGTACTTCGTGCAGTTGGCTCATCCGTCGTTCGTGTTCGACAACGTCGATTCGGCTGCCTATGAAATCGCCCGCAATATCGGTGGCGATCTGTTTGTCACGATCTTCCTGATCGGCCTGATCGTCGGTCAGTTCGCTTCGGGTCTGTCGGCCCAGGCCAGCGGTTCGCGCCTGCTGTATGCAATGGGCCGCGACGGGGTGTTGCCGAAGTCGTTCTTCGGCACCTTGCATGAGCGTTTCGGTACGCCGGTCAACAGCATCCTGCTGTGTGCGGTGGTGGCCTTGCTGGCGCTGAAACTGGACGTGACCACCTCCACCTCGTTCATCAACTTCGGTGCGTTCCTGGCCTTCAGCCTGGTGAACCTGTCGGTGATTTTCCACTACTGGATCGGTGGCGAAAAACGTGGACCGCGTGAGCTGCTGCTGTTCCTGGTGTGCCCGCTGATCGGCCTGGTGGCGGATCTGTGGCTGATGATCAGCCTCGATCACCTGGCGATCTACCTGGGCCTGAGCTGGCTGGCGGCCGGCCTGGTGTACCTGGGCTTCCTGACCGGTGGTTTCCGCAAACAACCGCCGGAAATGGATTTCCAGGAAGCGGCCTGATGCCTTGAGGGCCTGGAGGTCACCATCGTCAACAAGTCAGCTCCCACAGGGGATGGTCAGGCAGCCTTGCTCTGGCGGATCGGCAATTCGATCCTGAACGTGGTGCCCACGCCCACCTCGCTGCGCACGGTGATCTGCCCGGCATGCTTCTGCACGATGCCATAGGACAGTGACAAGCCCAGGCCCGTGCCCTGGCCGATGGGTTTGGTGGTGAAGAACGGGTCGAAGATCTTCTGCACGGTCTCGGGCGCCATGCCCGAGCCGGTGTCGGCCACTTCCAGCCAGATCCTTTCGCCGAGGCTGCCGCCCCGCAGGGTGATGGTGCCGCGCTCCGGCCCCATGGCCTGGGCGGCGTTGACCACCAGGTTCATGATCACCTGGTTGATCTGCGACGCCAGGCACTCGATCTCCGGCAGTGCGGCGTAGTCCTTGACCACATCGGCCTTGTACTTGAGTTCGTTGGCGACAATGTTCAGGGTCGATTCGATGCCCTGTTGCAGATTGCTCCATTGCCACTCCTGGTTCGAATCGACCCGGGAGAAGTTCTTCAGGTCCTTGACGATCTGCCCGACCCGGCCGATGCCTTCCTTGGATTCCTTGATCAGCAACGGAATATCCTCTTCGAGGAAATCCAGCTCGACCCGTTCGCGCAGGTCCTTCAAGCGTGCCCGCAACTCGGGGGCGGCGACCCCTTCCTCGGCGTTCTGATAGGCCTGGAGCATTTCCAGCAGCTTGCCGAAATAGCCCTCCAGGGTCCCCAGGTTCGAGGAAATGAAGCCGATGGGATTGTTGATTTCGTGGGCGACGCCGGCGGCCAGTTGGCCGAGGGAGGCGAGCTTTTCCGATTGCACCAGTTGTCCTTCCAACTGCTTGCGTTCGTCGATCTCATGCTGCAAGGCCAGGCTGGTCTGCTTGAGCGCCAGGGTACGTTGCTCGACCAACTCTTCCAGTCGGTGCATCTGCAGGTTGGCGCGCTCGGTCATTTCCCATTTATTGGTCAGGGTATTGGCCAATTGCTGGACTTCGATATTGTCGAAGGGCTTTTTCAGGATCACCAGCCGGTCGTGACCGTGCAGGCGTTCCAGCAGCTCGTCCCAGGAATAGTCGGTGTAGGCAGTGCAGACCACCACTTGCAGGTTGGGGTCGACCTGCCACAGGTGTTCGATGGTTTCGGCACCGTCCCAGCCCTGGGGCATGCGCATGTCGACGAAGGCCAGGGCGTAGGGCTTTCCACAAGCCACCGACTGCTCGACCTTCTGCAGGCCTTCCTGGCCCTGATAGGCCGAGTCGAGTTCGAACGGCAGGACGCTGCTGGTCTTGACCTCCTGGCCGAACAGCGCGGCTTCCATCAGGTCCAGGTCCGGCGACTCGTCGACCAGGGGGGTGAGAATCTTGCGAAAGTCCTCGTGGATCGACGGGGTGTCGTCGACCAGCAGGATACGGCGGTTGCGGAGTGTGTTCATACAGCCCCCACGGCGGTTTTCAAGGGCAATTCGAGGGTAAAGACGGCGCCTTTTCCGGGGCCGTCGCTGTGGGCGGTCAGGTGCCCTTTCATTTCGATCGCGGCCAGGGCGCAGCTGTGCAGGCCGAAGCCATGGCCGTCCTTGCGGGTGGTGAAGCCATGGGCAAAGATCCGCGTCATGTTTTCCGGCAGGATACCTTCGCCGGCGTCCTTGACGCTGATGCGCAAGGTGTTGTCCTCGATCGCCCGGACTTGCAGGGTGATTTCCCGCGGACGGTCGGCGAGGTTGGCCATGGCCTGCTTGGCGTTGCTGATCAGGTTGATCAGGATCAGCAGCAAGCGGTGCTTGTCGGCCATCACCCGGGGCACGTCCTCGTATTCTCGGATCACCGTGACGTTATGCCGGCTCAGGGCTCCGGAGTTCATGCGCAGCGCGTCCTCGAGCAGATCGCGGATATGCAGCGGCTCCTCCATGGTCGAGACACCGGCATAGGATTGCTGGGTCGAGACGATATCCTTGATGTGGTCGACGCTCTTGCTCAACTGGGTCAGTTCGTCGCCCATGCTCTGTTGTTCCGCGGCAATGACCTCGACCAGTTGGTTGAGATACCCGGGCAACAGCTTGCCACGTTCGTCGCTGGTAATGAACTCGCCGAGATCGTGCTTGTGCTCGTTGATCATCGTCACCGCCTTGGCCAGGCCCTGGGCCTTGCTGCTGCGCAACTTGCGTGCCACCAGGTCGGCGGAGATGTTCACGCTGTTGAGCACGTTGCCGACGTTGTGCAGCACGTTGGTGGCGATCTCGGCCATGCCGGCCAGGCGCGCGCTTTCCATCAGTTCGCTCTGGGCCTCGCGCAGGCTTTGGGTACGTCGCTCGACGCGTTGCTCAAGATCGGTGTTGGCGACTTGCAGGGCGCGGTTGACCCGGTTGATTTCGGCATAACTGCGGATCAGGCGGCTGGCGAGGTACAGCAGCAGGACGAGCAGCAGGGCCGAGAAAATCAACAGGTACAAATGATGGCGCTGGTTGATCTGATCGGCCTTTTGCTGCTCCTGGTTCAGTTGGTCGGTGATGGCGTCCAGGCTTTCGGAGACCGGCACGGCGTCGATCTCTTCGATCAGTGTGTTGACCTTGGGTTGTTCGCGCAGGATCAGGTTGACGTGGTTGAGCAGGATTTGCACCGGCTCATTGAACGAGGGCGGCAGGCGTTGTGTGTCGATCATCACTTGATTGAGCCCCAGTTCGATACTGTGGGCGCGTTCGTCGGTGGTGGTCTGGGCGAACTCCAGGGCGCTGAGCAGCAGGTCGTAGATGTCGTTGGACATGTCCTGGAGCATCAGTTTGTCCTGGTCCTGCAGTTCGCTGAGCTGGTGCTGGATATCGTCTTCGGCGGTCGGCAGGAAGGCCAGGGAGTTGCGCAGTATCGCGTTGCGGGATTTGAACTGTTCGACCAGTCGGGCTTTTTCGTCGAGCGCCTGGGCCAGGGTGTCCCGGCGGTCCTTCCAGGCTTCGGCGGCTTTATGTTCCTGGCCGGGATCGATGGGCGTGAATGTTTGCAGGAGTTGGCGCATTTCCTGCGGGGGCTTGACCAGCGGATCGTAATTACGCGCCACCGCGATCCGGGCCTTGAGGATCTCGGCGTCCCATTGTGCATCCAGCTGTTTGACCCGGCTGATCAGGTCACGGCAACGGGCATAGTCCAGGGTCGCGTCGGTGTCGGCCATGATGTATAGAAGCCCCAGCATCGCCACGAGCAGAAGGGCCAGGCGCGGCAGGAGGACCCGGTTCAGGAAGCCGCTGGTCTGCGTCATAGCGGTTTACCTCCCAGTTCGCCGGTCAGGGTCTTGAGAAACAGCACGATCAGGCGGATGTCCTCGGTGGACGGGACACGTCCCAGTTGGTAAGTGAACATGATATGGACGGCGTCTTCCAGGGTCTTGGCCGAGGCATCGTGAAAATACGGCGCGGTCAGTGCGACGTTGCGCAGGCTGGGGACCTTGAACACGTTGCGGTCGTCTTCTTCCCCGGTTGCCAGGAAGCGCCCCAGGTCGGCCTCGGTAGGGTTGCCCCGGGCCTTGAAGTAGTCGCCCATCACGCCGAACTTCTGGAACATGTTGCCGCCGATATTGACCCCCTGATGGCAGGCGATGCAGCCGTAGTCCTTGAAACGCTGATAACCGTATTTCTCGTCGAGGGTCAGGATGTCGGTATTGCCCTTGAGGTACTGGTCGAAGCGCGAGTTGGGGGTCAGCAGGCTGCGCTCGTAGCTGGCCAGGGCATTCTGCACGTTGGTGATGGTCACGCCATCCTTATACGCCTCGCTGAAGGCCTCCTTGTAACTCTGGGTCTGGTTGAGGGTCTCGACCACATGGGGCCAGGTATTGCCCATTTCTATCGGGCTTTTCACCACCTCTTCGATCTGCGCCTCCAGGGTTTCGGAGCGACCGTTCCAGAACTGCTTGAAGTTCAGCGCGGCGTTGAGCACGGTCGGGGTGTTGATGCCCAGGCTGCCGCCCTGGAAACCGATGGAAAAGGGTTTGTCGTCCGCCCCGCCTTGCTCCAGGTGATGGCAAGTGGCGCAGGACGTGGTGTTATTGATCGACAGTTGCTTTTCATTGAACAACTGGCGCCCCAGCTCGACTTTGCGCGGATCCTGCACCGGGATATCCGGCAATGGCTTGAGCGGTTCGTCCAGCGGCGCGGCGACCAGGGGTGTGCAGAGCAACATCCCGCAGCAGGCGAGCGATCTCGCCAGCAACGACAGCGGTGCGCGAGGCATCATGAGCATGTCCTTGGCAAAAGAGGCGGATTCCGGGGTCAGGTCTGTGCCGGTCGTTCGAAGCGCTTGTCCTGCAACAGGCTCAGGAAAGTCTCGGCTTCGACCGCCTTGCTGAAGTAGTAACCCTGGCCTTCCTCGCAGTCATGGGCCTTGAGGAAGGACAACTGGTCCTGGGTTTCCACGCCTTCGGCGATGACGTTCAGGTGCAGGCTCTTGCCCAGGCTGATGATCGCGCTCACCAGCGCGGCGTCGTTGCTGTCGCCATTGAGGTCTCGGACGAACGACTGGTCGATCTTCAGTACATCGATGGGGAAACGTTGCAGGTAGCTGAGGCTCGAATAGCCGGTGCCGAAATCGTCGATGGCCAGGCGGATACCCAGGGTCTTGATGGCTTTCAGGGTTGCAATGGTGTGGTCGACATTCTGCATCAACACGCTTTCGGTGATTTCCAGCTCCAGCCGGGTCGGCTCCATGCCGGTTTCTTCCAGTATCTGGCGGATGCTGTCGAGGAAATCGCGCTGGCGGAAGTCCATTGCCGAGATATTGAGCGACAGGATCAGCGGTTCGCTGATCTGATCCTGCCAGGCCCGACCTTGCAGGCAGACCTGGCGCAACACCCAACTGCTCAATGGGACGATCAGGCCACTGTCTTCGGCCACCGGGATGAAATCCGCGGGGTGGAGCAGGCCGCGTTCGGGATGCTGCCAGCGGATCAGCGCCTCGGCACCGACCACCTTGGCGGTCTTTAGGTCCAGCTTGGGTTGGTAGTGCAGCACGAACTCGTTACGCTCCAGGGCCAGGCGAATACCGGACTCGATGGATTGATGCTCGCGGGCCCGCAGGTTCAGGTCCTCGATGAAAAAGCCGAAGTTGTTGGCGCCCTGTTCCTTGACGTTGCGCATGGCGGCTTCGGCTTTCTTGACCAGTACCAGCGGGTCCTCGCCATCGTCGGGGTAGAGGCTGATACCCAGGCTCGCGGTCACGCGCAGGCCATGGCCGGCGACTTCATGGGGCGTATTGATTGCCGCGAGGGCTTTCTCGGCGGTGCCACGGGTCTGTTGCGGGTGGAGGAACTCGGGCAGCACCAGGACAAACTCATCGGAGCGGTAACGAAACACCGAGTCTGATCGGCGCAACGCCCCGACCAGGCAGTCGGCGACATGCTTGAGCATTTCATCACCCGCCGGATAGCCCAGGGCATTGTTGATGCGTTTGAAGCGATCCAGCCCGATAAACATCACCGCCACCTGTTCGCCGTGCCGTTTGGCCAGGGCGATGGCCTGGCCCAGGCGGTCGCCGAGCAGGGTGCTGTTGGGCAGTTCGGTGAGCACATCGAATTGCAGCAACCGGGAAACCTGCAGCAGTTCCTGGACCCGCTCCTCGACGGTTCGCTCCAGAGTGGCCATCTTCAAGGCCATGTCCCGCGCCAGTTGCCACTTCCAGGTCAGGGCACTGGCCATCTGACGAATTTCCAGGGCGTCGAAAGGCTTTTTCAGGATCAGCAGTTGGTCACCGAAGGCGACGCGTTCGTCCATGGACTCCCAGGAGTAATCCGAGTAGGCGGTGCACAGGGCGATTTGCAACTCCGGGTCGACGGCCCACAGTTGCTCGATGGTTTCCAGGCCATCCCAGCCCGGTGGCATGCGCATGTCGAGAAAGGCCATGGCATAGGGGTTCTCGGCGGCCAGGGCCAGCTTCACCAGCTCCAGCGCCTCCTGCCCCTGATAGGCGGAATCGATCTCGAAGCTTTGGCGCTGTGGGCGAGTGGTGCCGAACAGCAGGTGTTCGGTGGAGTCCAGGCTCAGTTCGTCCTCCTGCTCGGGCCCGAGGATCTTGCGAAAGTCCTGATGGATCGACGCGGTATCGTCGATGATCAGGATGCGCTTGTTGGCGGCACCGGCTGCGCGGTTCATAGGCGGATCTCCGGCATTGGGCGAGGAGCGATATGACCGGCGTGCAGCAGCTCGCTGGCACGTTGGCTATCGACGGCCTTGCTGAAGTAATAGCCCTGGGCCGTCATCGGTGAGCCAGCGGCCATCAATGAATGGCGTTGCTCCTGGGTTTCCACGCCTTCGGCGATGATGCCGATCCCCACTTCGCGGGCAAAGTTGATGATTGCCCGCAAGGTGGTAGCGCTTTCCACGTCCTGGCTCGCGTGGTTGATCAGCGACTGGGCCAGCTTCAGGTGGTTGACGCGGTAGGTCTTGAGGTAGTCGAAGGACGAGTAGTCGGTGCCGAAATCGTCGATGGCGATCTTTACGCCGAGTTCGCGCAGCTTGGGCAGTACGTCGTTCTTTGTCCATTTGGTGTGGGCCAGGGTCGCTTCGGTGACGTCGAACTGCAGGTCCGCGGGCGACAACCCCCATTTGCCGGTGGTCTCGAGCACGTCCCGAATCAGTTCGCCGCCACTTTTGAGCTGGGCCAGCGACAGGTTGATGGCAATCACCGGCGGTGCCATGCCGTCCCTGCGCCATTGGTGCATCTGCCGGCAAGCCTGTTCCAGTACCCAGCGCCCCAAGGCGACAATGGTGCCGGTCTTTTCCGCAGCGGGGATGAACTGGTCGGCGCCGAGTATGCCGCGCTCGGGGTGGTTCCAGCGCACCAGCGCCTCCATGCCGAGGATCTTGCCGCTGCCCAGGTCGACTTCCGGCAGGTAGTGCAGTTCCAGTTCGTTCTGTTCGATGGCCTTTTTCAGGTCCTGGGTGATGGCGATCCGGTCGATGACTTCCTGGTTGATCTCCTCGGAATGGAAATGGTACTGGTTGCGCCCGCTGTCCTTGGAGCGATACAGCGCCATGTCGGCCTGGACCAGCATGCTGTCGGCGCTTTCGCTGTCCTGGGCATAGGTGCTGATGCCGACGCTGGCCGAAATCCGCACTTCATTGCCTTCCAGTTGGTAAGGCTCCACCAGGGCCTTGAGGATCTTGCTCGCCAGGGCGCCGGATTGCGCCGGGTCGAGCATTTCCATCTGCAACACCGCGAACTCATCGCCACCCAGGCGCGCCACCACATCGTTTTCCCGGGTGCAGGCCAGGATGCGTCGAGAGACTTCCTGCAGCAGCAGGTCGCCCACCGGATGTCCGAGGGTGTCGTTGATGCGCTTGAAGTGATCCAGGTCCAGGTAGAACACCGCGAACGACGAGGCGCCACGCCGGGCGCCGGCAAAACTCTGGTGCAGGCGCTCGATCAGGGTCGAGCGGTTGGCCAGCCCGGTGAGTCCGTCGGTGCGGGCGAGCAGGGCGATTTTCTCTTCGGCGAGCTTGTGTTCAGTGATGTCGATGATGATGCCTTCGACTTCCAGCAGGCGTCCTTCCGGGTCGCGGACCGGTACGTAGCGGTTTTCCACCCAGCGCAACTGACCGTCACCGGTGCGCAGGCGAAACTCGATGGAGGCGCCCTCGGCGTCCTTGTCGAGGACCTTGGCCATGGCCGCGTCGACTTTCTCCTGGTCGTCGCCGTGGATCAACTCCGCGGCCCAGTCGGCCGAGGCCAGCAGGCCTTCGGCCGAATGCCCGAACTTGGTGATGTTGTGGGAGATGTACATCAGCGGGAACGACGGCTCGCCGCGCAGGCGATAGAGCAGGGTCGGGCTGTTCTGCACGATGATGTTGGCGTCGGACAGCTCGCGGGTGCGTTCTTCGACGGCCTGTTCGAGCTGGTCCATTTTCAGCGCGGCGTCTTCGGTCATCTGCCATTTGACGGTCAGGGTGCTGGCCAGTTGGCGAATCTCGATGGCATCGAAAGGTTTCTTCAGGATCAGCAGGCGATCGCCCATGTCGACCCGCTCGTTCATCTCTTCCAGGGAATAATCGGAATAGGCGGTGCACAGCGCGACTTGCAACTTGGGGTCGACCTGCCAGAGCCGTTCGAGGGTTTGCAGGCCGTCCCAGCCCGGCGGCATGCGCATGTCGATAAAAGCCATGGCGTAAGGCTGCCCTTGCAGCAGGGCCTGCTCGACCTTGGCCAGGCCTTCCTGGCCCTGGAAGGCCGAATCGAGCTCGAAACACTCGACCTTGCGGGCGACGGCGTCGCCGAACAAGGCTTGCTCAGCCATTTGCAAATGGTCTTCGACTTCTTCCGGGCAGAGGGTCTTGCGAAAGTCTTCGTGGATCGACGGCGTGTCGTCGATGATCAGGATGCGGCGATTGGCGCCCCCCCCGGGGCTGCTCATCGCAAGGCTCCGGACACATTGACAGCAGGATGTACCGAGTTCATGCGGAGTTCCTTTCCTGATAACCACGCTGGCTTGTGGCGCGCTGGATTGCTTGCAGCATAGATCGGCTTGAGCTGATTTGCTGATAAACATGATGCCAATTGATGGTCGAACATCTACCCTTAGCGCAAAAGACAGGGACCGTCGGCTGTTCAAGGGGCCCTGGATAGAAGCCACACGCAGACATGAGGTGCTCCATGGATGAATCCGCAGTTGAAGTCGTGATCAAACCCCGTGTCCTGCTGGTCGACGATGAAGAGTCGATCCTCAACAGCCTGCGCCGTTTGCTGCGCAGCCAGGGTTATGAACTGTTCCTTGCCGACAGCGGCGCCCGTGCCTTGGAAATCATGGCCGAGCAGTCCATCGACCTGGTGATCAGCGATGCGCGCATGCCGAATATGGACGGTGCCACCCTGCTGGCGCGGATTCATGAGCTGTATCCGGCCTGCCTGCGGATCCTGCTGACCGGTTATGCCGACCTGGACATGATCGCCAAGGCGATCAACGAAGGGCGGATCTACCGTTACCTGAGTAAACCCTGGAACGATGAAGAGCTGTTGATGACCCTCACCCAGGGCCTGGCCTTCCAGCATTCGGAGCGTGAGCGCCAGCGCCTGCAGCTGTTGGTCCGCGAGCAGAACCGGCAGCTGCAGTCGCTCAATTCGACCCTGGAAAAGCGCGTGATCGCGCGCACCAGCGAAGTCCAGCAGACCGCCGACATGCTTGACCTGGCCTATGAAGAACTCAAGCGCAGCTACGCCGTCACGGCCGAGGTGTTCTCGCGGATGGTCGAGTGGCGCCTGCCCAAGGACAAGCAGACCAACCGGGCGATCATCGATCTGGTCAAGGTCTACTGCAAGGTCCATGTCATGAATGAGGCGACCAGCCGCGACCTGGCCATGGCCGCGGCCCTGCACAATATCGGCAAGATGAGTTGGACCGACAGCATGATGGGCGCGCCGGCCGACCTGTTGCACCACACTGATCGCGAGCGTTATCGCGGTTATCCGAAGCAGAGCGAGTCGCTGTTGATGACCCTGGAGCCGATGCAGGATGCGGCCCGGCTGATTCTGCATCATCAGGAGCGCTGGGACGGCACGGGGTTTCCCGACCACCTCAGGGGCGAGGCTATTCCCCTCGGGTCGCGGGTGTTGAAGTTGGCGGTGGACTTTATCGAGTTGCAGCGTGGCCTGATTCTCGAACGGCAGATGAACAGCGACGAGGCACTGCTCTTTATTCGTAAGTACGCCGGCAAACTCTACGACCCGGGCCTGGTCGAGGACTTCGTCAAGGTCTGTGCCGAGTACCTGAACGATGTGACCCTGGGCGACCCGTCGGTCAAGGTCCTGAGCACCCGCGAACTGGTGGCCGGGATGATCCTGGCGCGCAACCTCAATGCCGACAACGGCATGCTGCTGCTCAACGCCGGCAAGCTCCTCAGCGCGGCGCTGGTGGAGAAGCTGATTGCCTTCGAATCCATGGAGGGCGCCAAGTACAGTGTGTTCGTCAAGATTCCGGAAGAAATCCAGGCGCTGCTGGAACAGGCTGAATGACCTGCAAGACTATCCGCATTGCCGCCGCCCTGTTGATCGGTCCCGATGGCCGTACCCTGTTGGTGCGCAAACGCGGTACCCAGGCCTTCATGCAGCCGGGTGGCAAGATCGAAGCCCACGAGCAACCGGTCAATGCCCTGGCCCGTGAACTGGAAGAAGAGTTGGGGTTGGTCATCGACACGGCTGCCGCCACCTACCTCGGCCGGTTCGCAGCTCAGGCGGCCAATGAGCCGGGTCACGAGGTGGTTGCCGAGTTGTTCCGGGTGGATACCGGCATGGCGCCGGAGCCCGCCGCCGAGATCGAAGAAGTGGTCTGGATCGACCCCGCTGGCGATGGCGGCTTGTTTCTCGCGCCGTTGACACGGGATCTGATCCTGCCGTTTTATCGTGCTTCGCGGGTGCCCGGCGCCTGATGTTTCATGGCGCCGCGGTGGCTGCTGGAACCGCGCCGCGGCGGGTGACGCGCGAGCGCCGATGACGCTGCGGGGCTTCAGCGTACCGCGCTGACCCCATCGAGGGTCGAGAACGAAGTGTCCTTGGCCGTCAGCAGGAAGTCGCGCATGTAGGGCGCATCGAGCATGTCGGTGCGGACCGCCGCATACAGCGTGGCAAACAGGCCTTTCTCGCCCAGCCGCTTGGCCTTGACGTAGCCCCGCGAGCTGTATTCGTGCAGCGCCCAGTGCGGCATGCCGCAGACACCACGGCCGCTGGCCACCAATTGCATCATCATCACCGTCAGCTCGGAGGTGCGCACCTGCGCCGGCTCGACGTCGGCCGGTTCCAGGAAGCGGGTGAAGATATCCAGCCGATCGCGTTCCACCGGGTAGGTGATCAGGGTTTCCTTGAGCAGGTCCTCGGGCACGATATAGGGTTTGTTGGCCAGGGCATGCTGGTTGGCCACCGCCAGCATGGCTTCGTAGGTGAACAGTGGCACGTAGGTGATGCCCGCCAGTTCCAGCGGATCGGAGGTCACCACCAGGTCCAGGTCGCCACGGGCCAGGGCCGGCAACGGGGCGAAGGAAAATCCCGAGGCCAGGTCCAGTTCCACTTCCGGCCAGGCATCGCGGAACTGGTCGATGGTCGGCATCAGCCACTGGAAACAACTGTGGCATTCGATCGCCATGTGCAGGCGGCCGGCGGTGCCGCCGGCCAGGCGCGCGATATCCCGCTCCGCCCCGCGCAGCAGCGGCAGGGTGGCATCGGCCAGTTGCAGCAGGCGCAGTCCGGCGCTGGTGAAGCGCACCGGTTTGGTCTTGCGCACGAACAACGGCATGCCCAGGCGCTCTTCCAGTTCCTTGAACTGGTGGGACAGGGCCGACTGGGTCAGGTGCAGGCGTTCGGCGGCCTCTACCAGGCTGTCGGCTTCGCGCAGCGCGTGAAGGGTTTTCAAGTGACGGATTTCCAGCACCTGGGGCTCCATGAGTAGATTTTGTGAGTGGCGGGCAGGGTATGAGTTTGTCTCATGTTGCCCTGGCTGTCGACAGGAGCGCTGTCGCCGGTAAGCCTACCTTCGGGTGTCACTCGGCAATCTTCATCAAACTGTCACTGAACTGTGGCAGCGCCGTTGAACAAATAACATCAAACTCGCGCCTCAATGGGGTTCTGCGTTTCGGTGTTTTCATGCGTGTAGTAATTTTCCTGGCCGCACTACTGTTCGGCCTGCCGTCTTTTGCGGCTTCAAGATGTGATGTCAATGTTCCGACCCAACAGGTCGAACTGGAAAAGGTCAGCCTGGCCTACCAGAGTATCGGGCGTGCCTCGGATCCCGCCTTGCTGCTGGTGATGGGGCTGGGCGGGCAACTGATCCACTGGCCGGACGAGGTGGTGGTCGCGCTCTGTCAACAAGGGTTCCGGGTGATTCGCTATGACAATCGCGATGTCGGCCTGTCCACCTGGCGCCAGGCGCCGGCCAGCGCCAACCTGACCTTCGAGGTGTTGCGCTACAAGCTCGGCTTGCCGGTGGCGGCGCCTTATACCCTGACCGACATGGCCGGCGATGCCCTGGGCCTGATGGATGCGTTGCAGATCCAGCAGTTCCATGTGCTGGGTGCGAGCATGGGCGGGATGATCGCCCAGCACGTGGCAGCGATGGCGCCGGAGCGGGTCGAGAGCCTGACCCTGGTGATGAGCAGTTCCGGTGCCGAGGGCTTGCCGGCGCCCAGTGCGGCACTGGTGCAGTTGCTCTCGCGGCGCAGCGCGCCGAACCGTGAAGTGGCGATCGAGCAGCAGGCTGATCTGCTGGCGGCCCTGGGCAGCCCGGAGGTGCGCGACGACCGCAACAAGCTGTTGCAGCAGGCGGCGGCCTCCTATGACCGTGCCTTCAATCCGGAAGGGGTGAAGCGCCAGATCATGGCGATTCTCGCCGAGCCGAGCCGGGTGCCGTTGCTCAATCAACTGCGGGTGCCGACCCTGGTGGTCCATGGCACGGCCGATCCGTTGCTGCCGGTGATGCACGGCGTGCACCTGGCGGCGCATATCCAGGGCAGTCGACTGGTGTTGGTGCCGGGGATGGCCCATCGTTTCCAGGAGGCGTTCAAGGCGCCGTTGCTGGCGGCGGTGCTGCCGTACCTGCGTCTGCATCAGGCGGATGTCAGTCGCTGGGCGCAGCTCTGAGGGAACTCATCGTTATCGCGGCCAACCCCGTCCTGTAGGAGCGTGGCTTGCCCGCGAAGAGGCCCTTGAGACCGCTAAAAGCTTCGCGGGCAAGCCACGCTCCTACAGGTTATGCGGGGTTTTCCGAACCCGCTTCAGCGGATGATCTTGTCGACGTGGATCGCCAGCTTCTTCAGGCGATACCAGAAGCTGCGTTCGGAAATCCCGATCAACTGCGCCGCGGCCGCCTGCACGCCATTGCTTTCCTGCAGGGCCGCGAGGATATAAGCCTTCTCCACGTCCGCCAGGGCCGCGTCGAGGTCTTTCGGCAGGCCGGGGGCAACGCCGGGTAGCGGGCTGGCGCTGCTCTGGGGCGGCGTCGACTCGAACAGGTAAGCCGGCAGGTCACTCTCTTCGATCACGTGCCCGGCCGCGACGATGGTCGCTCGCTCCACACAGTTCTGCAGTTCGCGGATATTCCCTGGCCAGGGGTAGTTGAGCATCGCCTGCAAGGCTTGCGCGCTGAAACCGTCGATGCGCTTGCCGGCCGTGGCGCCCAGGGTATGGGCGAAATGCCGGGCCAGCGGGGCGATGTCCTCGACCCGGTCACGCAGGGCGGGCAGGGGAATCGGGAAGACGTTCAGGCGGTAATACAGGTCTTCGCGAAACTCCTTGTCGGCCACCGCTTGCAGCAGGTTCTTGTTGGTTGCGGCAATCACCCGCACGTCGACCTTGCGCTCGCGCGGATCACCCACCGGCTCGATGATCCGCTCTTGCAGCGCACGGAGGATCTTGGCTTGCAACGCCAGCGGCATATCGCCGATCTCATCGAGAAACAGCGTGCCCTTGTCGGCCTGCATAAAACGTCCGACACGGTCCGCGACGGCCCCGGTAAAGGCGCCCTTGCGATGGCCGAACATCTCGCTTTCCAGCAAGCCTTCGGGAATCGCCGCGCAGTTGACCGCGACAAACGGCATATCGGCGCGGTTGCCATGCTTGTGGATGGCCCGGGCGACCATTTCCTTGCCGGTGCCGCTCTCGCCGGTCAGCAGGATCGTGGCGTTGCTTTCGCGCACCGAGTCCACGGCTTGCAGGACCCGGCGGAAGGTCGGGCTGTCGCCCACCAGGCTGTCGATCTGCTGGTGTTCGTCGAGCTCGGCGCGCAGGCGCGCATTGTCCCGCAGGATGTCGCGAAATTGCAGGGCCTTGTTGACGGTGATGTCCAGCTCGTCGATGTCGAACGGCTTGGCGATATAGTCGAAGGCGCCGTTGCGCATCGATTGCACGGCATTCTTCACGGTGCTGTAGGCGGTCATCACGATGACCGGCAACTGCGGGTAGCGCAGCTTGACCTCCGAGAGCAATTGCGGCCCGTCCATGCCGGGCATGCGCCAGTCGCTGATGACCAGGTCGATTTCTTCCTGTTCCAGCACTACCAGGGCTTCCAGGCCGTTGCCGGCGGTGAAGACCCGGATATCGTTCTGGCTCAGTGCCGAGCTCAGCAGGTCGCAGAGTTTGGGCTCGTCATCGACCACCAGAACGTTATGCGTCATCGTCTTCTTCCTCATCCTCGTGGTCCAGGTCGCCGCCATGGGCCGGAATGTACAGGTTGAAGGTCGCGCCGGCATCTTTTTCGCTGATGCACTCGATGCGCCCGTCATGGTTCTCCATGATCGAATAGACCTTCGCCAGGCCCAGGCCGGTGCCCGAGGCCTTGGTGGTGACGAATGGCGTGAAAATGCGCTCGATCATGTCCGGCTCGATGCCCTGGCCGGTGTCGGTGACACTGATGATGGTGTAGCGCGGGTCCTTGGCAATGCCAATGGTCAGGCGCCCGCCCTTGGGCATGGCGTCGATGGCATTGAGGATCAGGTTCAGGCAGGCCTGTTTCAACTGCCGGGAGTCGGCATACAGGGTGGCGCCGGGCGCCTGGTCGTCGATCTGCGCGTCGATATTGTGGATCGCCAGTTCCGGAGCGCAGAAACCGAGGATTTCCTCGGCCAGCTCGCGGGCCGGGTAGAGCGCGCGAATCGGTGCGCTGGGCTTGGCGAAATCGAGGAATTCGGTGATCAGGTCGTTGATCCGCGAGACCTCGCTGATCACGTATTCCAGGTGCCGCTTGTCGGTGTCCGGCAGGTTGGCGCGGCGGTGCAGCAACTGCGTGGCGGTCTTGATGATGCCCAGCGGGTTGCGGATTTCGTGGGCCAGGCCCATGGCGACTTCGCCCAGGGCGTGCAAGCGGTCGCGGCGGCGCAGCTGGGCTTCGAGGTGATGCAGCTCGCCCAGGCGTTCGGTCATGTGGTTGAAGGTGTTGCTCAGTTCCGACAGCTCGTCGCTGCCGGTCACCGGGATACGCTTGCTGTAGTCGCCGGAAATCACCGCGCTGACGCCTTCGGCCAGGCCGCGCAAGGGCAGGGTCAGGCGCCGCGAGACCAGCCAGCCGACACTCAGCGACAGCACTGAACCGAGCATGAAGATCAGGATGAACAGGTTGCTCTGGTTGACCAGGCCCACCAGGCTGGTATGGCGCAGCAGACCGCTGAAAATCACCCCCTGCAGGTCGCCGGTGTCGTTGAAGATCGGCCAGTACAGGCCACTGTAGCGGTTGGTGAAGACTTCACTGGGCTGGCGGGTGTCGCGCAGAACGTCGGTGATGCTGTCAGGCACGTTGCTGGGGTGATCTTCGAAGCGCTGGGTGGAGAATATCTCGGAAAAACCCTGGGGGTTGGCCAGGTACAGGCGCAGATCCAGGGAGTGCACATCGGCGACGCTGTTGAGGAAACTGCTGTCCAGGTAGGTGGCGATGACCATCTGGTAGTCGACGCCGTCCTGGGTGGTGTCGAAGGTCGAGACCACCACGCCGGTGGTCACGCCAGCGATCTGAATGGTCTGCAACACCGCGTTGGGCGCGGTACTGATCTGCGAGACGATATCATCCGGCTGGGTGGTGAAGACCACCTTGTGGTCCTGGTTGCGCACCAGCGCCACCAGGTCGATGCCCATGGCGTCGGCGATGTCGGCGGTCAGCTTGTCATGCTTGGCGGCGCGGTGCGAGCTGGGCGGCCGGGTGTAGAGCAGGAACAACTGCGCGACGCGGGCGTTGGAACGCTTGATCTCGCTGATCTCGTCCTTGACCACTTTGGTCGACTCTTGCAGCCAGATGCGCACGTTGCTGTCGAAAATCTGCGACAGGGTGGTGGCCGCCAGTTCCGCGGCAATCATGGTCGGTATCACGCTGACCAGCCAGAACGCCAGCAACAACTTGCGTTGCACGCTCCAGCGCGAGATCGAGAGGGGGCGTCGTTTTCGGCGGCGTTCTGGCGTGTTGGTCATCAGGTTTCGCTTATCGCAGCAGACATGGCAGGGTCGAATCGATCCGGGCGAACCAACAGTTTGACCCCTCTGAGGACATTGTTGACCAGCCAGTTGCGATGGTGGAAAAACATATTATTGCCCTGGAAGCTGCAGCCCAGGCGAATCTTGCTGGCATAACCGGCTTGCCCGGACTCGTAGACCGGGATCTGGTGGCGAATGCAGTAATCGACATTGGCCAGCCAATTGCGGAAATAGAGATTGGGTTCGCGGCTTTGGTTCACCTCATGACCGAAAAACTTGTCGATCAGGCGGTCGCCGTCGAACAGCACCAGGTTGAACGCCACGAGGCGCTCGCCGGCCCAGTACAGGACACAGGCCGCGCGTTCGTCCATGTGTTCGAGTACATGGGTGAAGTAACCCGCCGGCAGCCGCTCGAATTGCAACTCGCTGCGCGCCAACGTGGCCTGGTACAGCTCCATGATCCGTGGCAGCACATCGTCGATATTGTGTCGCCATTCGATTCGCGGTCCGGGCGCTCGCAGTTTGCGCCGCAGGTCCTTGCGGGTTGCCTTGTCCAGGGTCCCCAGGTAGGCGTCGATGGAGCCGAACGGGATCGGCAGCAGCGCGTTGGGCAGGCTGGGCATGGCCTGGTAGCCGGCGGCCTTGCAGCTGCGGCGCCAGTCGTTGTCGTCGCTGGGGGCGTCCTTGACGGCGATCAGGCGGATACCCAATTGCCGGGCGTCAGCGTGGGCCAGGGCGAGCAGCTGTTCGAGCAGGGCCTGGCGCCGTGCCGGCGGTACATGGCTGGCCGTTCCGGCCGTGCAGCGCTCCGCCACCGGCGAGCCGATGGCGTAGAGCGGAAATTTCAGCAATCCCGGCAGGAATCGATTGATCCAGCCGGTGATGCGTTTAACCAAACCCTGCACCGTGGTGTCGAGTTTGTAGGAAGTCAGGAAGGCGGGGGCGACGGCCAGCAAACGGTCGTCTTCGAACAGCGCCAGGTAGCGCCATTCAAAGTCTTCGATGCCGGCTTTCTCCACCGCCAGGTAATACTCCCAATTCTCCAGGACGCCGACAAAGCAATCGTTCCAGGCGTTACGGTCGATAGCCTCGATGGTCGAGAAGGCTTGGGCGCTGATCACGGGTCTTTCCTTAGGCCTGTTGCCGCTGTGCTTCAGGCTCGCTCGAGATGCCGCTCAAACGCTCGACGTAGTCGGCGCTCAGCTCGATCACTTCCTTGTATTGCAGATCGACGGTGATCATGTGATAGCAGTTGTCGAGCATGACCTTGGTCACCGGACCGCCCAGGTGACGCTCGACGTAGTCGGCGTTCCATGGGCTGGTGATGTCGTCCTCGACGGAGTGGATCACCAGGGCCGGGGTCTTGATCGACGGCATGCGGCGCATGACCACGGCGTTCATCCGGTGCAGTTCGCGCACGGTGATGCCTTCCATGGTCAACAGCCCGGCATCGCTGCTCTGGCCGGCTTTCATCTGGCGCTCGACGATGGCCCGCAGGCGTTCGTTCTTGATGCCATAGGGCGGCTTTTCCTCGAAACGGCAGATGTGCACGCCGAACGGAATCTTCATCAGCAATGGCGTCAGGAATGCCAGCTTGTGAATGCTCCAGCCGTCGTAGCGCAGGGTCGTCGAGTACATCAGCAGCCCGGCGATCTGGCCCGGGTGTTCGGAGGCCATGTACATGGACATCACCGCGCCCATGGACAGACCGCCGACGAAAACCTGTTCGTGGCGCTCTTTCACCGCCACGAATGTCTTGCGTACGCCTTCATACCAGTCCAGCCAGCCGGTGGCCTGCAGGTCTTCGTTACCGCCGCAGTGCCCGGCCAGGGTCGGCACGTAAACCGTGCAGTTGCCCTTCTTGGCCAGGCCCTGGGCCACCCGACGGAGTTCCGTCGGGGTGCCGGTCAGGCCGTGGATCAACAAGATCCCGACCGGACCCGAGCCGAGTACGAAGCCAGCATCGCCTTCGCCCAGATCGATAGGTGTCATGTTCACCGCTTCATGGCTCGGTTCAGCAGTTGTTCGAGCAGTTTCAGACCCAGGTCGATTTCCGGGTAGCTGATTTCCAGCGACGGTGCCAGGGTGATCACGTTCTTGTAGTAGCCGCCGACGTCGAGGATCAGGCCGAGTTTCTGACCGTCAACCACCATGTCGCCCTTCATGCCTTCCTCGACCATGTAGTCCAGGGTGGCCTTGTCCGGGGTGAAGCCGTCGGTGGTGCAGATTTCGCAGCGCAGGGCCAGGCCCAGGCCATCGACGTCGCCGATGATCGGGAAGCGTTTCTGCAGCTCTTGCAGGCCTTCGAGGAAGTACTTGCCCTTGGCCATGACCATCGCGCCGTAGTCGACTTCGCTGGTCATTTTGAACATTTCCAGGCCAACGGCCGTACCCAGTGGGTTCGAGGCGAAGGTGGAGTGGGTGGAGCCTGGTGGGAAGATCTTCGGGTTGATCAGCTCTTCACGGGCCCAGATGCCGCCCAGCGGGTTCAGGCCGTTGGTCAGCGCCTTGCCGAAGACGATCACGTCCGGCTTGACGTCGAAGTGTTCAATCGACCACAGCTTGCCGGTACGCCAGAAGCCCATCTGGATTTCGTCGACGACCATCAGGATGCCGTGCTGGTCGAGGACCTGCTTCAGCTCGCTGTAGAAGTTCATCGGCGGGATCACGTAGCCGCCGGTGCCCTGGATCGGCTCGACGTAGAATGCGGCGTATTCGCTGGTACCGACTTTAGGGTCCCAGACACCGTTGTATTCGGTTTCGAACAGGCGGGCGAACTGCTGCACGCAGTGGCTGCCGTATTCTTCCTTGGTCATGCCTTTCGGGCCGCGGAAGTGGTACGGGAACGGGATAAACTGTGCGCGCTCGCCGAAGTGGCCGTAGCGGCGACGGTAGCGGTAGCTCGAAGTGATCGAGGACGCGCCCAGGGTCCGGCCGTGGTAGCCGCCTTCGAAGGCGAACATCAGGCTCTTGCCGTTGGTGGCGTTACGCACGACTTTCAGCGAGTCTTCGATGGACTGCGAACCACCTACGTTGAAGTGCACGCGACCGTCGAGGCCGAACTTGTTCTTGGCGTCGACCGCGATCATTTCCGACAGTTCGATCTTGCCTTTGTGCAAGTACTGGCTGGCGATCTGCGGCAGGGTGTCGATCTGCTTTTTCAGGGCGTTGTTCAGACGTGGGTTGGCGTAGCCGAAGTTGACCGCCGAGTACCACATTTGCAGGTCGAGGTAAGCTTGGTCTTCGGTGTCCCAGACGTAGGAACCTTCGCAGCGGCTGAAAATGCGCGGTGGTTCGATGTAGTGAACTGTATCGCCGTAGGAGCAATATTTGGCTTCTTTTTCCAGAAGCACCTGGTCTTCGGCTGTAGCGATACGAATATCAGACATGGTGGAAGAGTTCCTGTTGTTCAAGATCGATAGAGTAGTTGCCGGCGTTCGCCGCGATGTCGTTCGGCAGCAGGGCCAGCATGGCCGGCAGCTCGGCGAAGGAGTCGAAGCGCGCGTAAGGAATGTTGTTGCGTTCGCAATGCTCGGCCAGGCGGCCCTTGGCGAAAACGAAGTCGGCGGTGCCGGCCACGCACATGTCCGATTGACCGTCACCGATCACCAGGATGCGTTTGCCCTTGGGCGCGGACTTGCATTTGCAGTTGCCGGAGGCGGCGCGGCAGGCGTCGCTGGAATAGGGGAAATCGATGCGCCAGCTATTGTGGTCGACCTGGCGCAGGCGGTTGGCGAGGATCGGCAGCAAGGTCACGTAGTTGCGCGAGAGGATCCGCGCGATGCCTTGTTCGATACCGTCGCTGACCACTTCGATGGAAGCGCCCAGGCCCATGACATGATCGACGAAGTCCGGGAAGTCCGGGTCGATATCGATGGTGTCGAAGTACGCCAGCAAGTCAGCCGGCGAAGCCTTGACCAGCGCCAGTTGGCGGCTGAGGCATTCACGCGAACCGATATGACCGTCCAGCCACTCTTGCTCGATGCTTTCCCAGCTCGGGTCGGCGAAACGCTCAAGGATGTTGTCGATCGCGTCGGTGCGGGAGATGGTCCCATCGAAATCACACACGATATGCCAGTGCATCATCTGCTTGTACCTGTTGAATAAGAGCGCACACTGCGCATGCCCTACGCAGAGCACGGAGTGTGCCAAGTGCTCAAATCCGGTATTCTCGTGGAATATATCCGTTATATGTATCGGGTTTCGTACATGGAGCTACAAAAATTGTAGCTTCCTACAAACAACATCAGTGCTCGCCTACAAAAAGTCGTGTTTGTGAACGCGAAGGCATGTATCTACAAGGACACTTTCATGATTCGTCTCTCCTCCTCATTGCTGCTGGCCGGCCTTTTTTCCCTGGCTGGCTGGAGCCACGTGGCCCTGGCTGATGAAGGTCCGACCGGGCAAGTGGGGGTTGGGGTGGGCTATCAGCCCTATGATCCGTCGGGCAGCCGTTATGAAGTGACGCCACTGCCTTATGTGGACCTGGACTGGGGCAATGTCAGCCTCAGTGGTGATGACGGCCTGACCTGGGACGCGTTCAAGGCCAACGGTTTCAGCATCGGGCCTTTCGCCAATTACGTGCCCGGGCGCAACTCCAACGGCTCGTTGCGCGGTTTGCGCGATGTGCCGGACATGGGCGTGGTGGGTGGTTTCGTGGAATACGCACCGGCCGACTTCTGGCGGTTGTTCGCCGAGCTGGGCAGTGCCGTCGGCGGCGGTAGCGGGCAGGGCGGCGTGCTCGGGCGTTTGGGTGGAGAGCTGGGCTATCCGTTGGGCATGGGGATTATCGGCCGGAGCAATTTCACCGCGCACTATGCCGATGAGCGCCAGGCACAGACGTTCTTCGGTGTGAGTGCCCAGGAGGCGCAGGACTCGGGGATCCGCCAGTATCACGCCGGCGGTGGTTTCCAGAACCTGACCCTGACCCAGAGCTTTGCCATCCCCCTGGGCGGTAACTGGTCGCTGATGACCAGTGCCAGCTGGATTCACCTGGTGGGCTCGGCGGCCGACAGCAGCATCGTCAAACAGAAGGGCGACAGCGACCAGGGTCAGATCCAGACGGCGATCAGCTACAAGTTCTGAGGCCTGACCTTCTTTTGTAGGCGCTGGCGCCGGGATGGCGATGTCATATTCAATGACGCCATCGCCAGCAAGCTGGCTCCTACAGGGTTTTGGGCGCGACGATAATATGCGGCGTGACTCGGATCTGTAGGAGCCGGCTTGCTGGCGATAGCGCTGCGACATTCACCACCATCGCCGGCTAGTTTTTCTCACCTTCTGCCAGCAACGCAATCCCGCCGATAATCACCGCCACACCGATCCAGTGCAGCAGGCTGATCTGCTCGTTCAGCCCCAGCCAGGACGCCAGCAGCACCGCGACAAACACCAGCGAACTCAGCGGAAACGCCAACGACAGCGTGCTGCGTCGCAGAATCAGCATCCAGACGAAAAACGCCCCGATATAACAGGCTACCGCCACCCAGACACCCGGGTTGAGCAGTACCGCGTGCAGCCATTGCAAACTGAAATCGGTCTGCCCGAGTTGATCGCCGCCGACTTTGGTGGCGATCTGTCCGCCGCTTTCGCAAGCGATCAGCAAGGCCCAGAGCACGATGGTGCCGAAGCGCCCGTGCAGCCAATCAATGTGTTTTGAACCGCTCATCAACAATTTCCTTCGAACATGAATGGAGCCCTCAAGCGCCGGAAATGGCCACCAGCATCACGCCGGCGGTGATCACCAGCGTGCCGAGCCAGCGGCGGCGGCTGACGGTCTCGCCCAGCACCATCTTGCCGGCCAGCACCACGCCGCAATAGGCCAGGGCCCCGATGGGAAACACCAGGCTCAAGGGTGCCCGGGACAGGGCTTCGATCCAGACAAAAAACTCGATGACATAAGAGCCGATCCCGCACCACAGCAGGGGGGCGTTGAACACCTGGCCCCAGAAGGCTTTCAGCCTGAAGCCACCCTCCAGCTCCGGCAGACGGTCCAGGCCCATCTTGAAACAGAGCTGGCCGATCACGTCCAGGACAACGGAAAAAAGTACCAGCAAAAAAACGCCAAGGGTCACGGAAACAGCTCCTAGAACAGCAGGGTCAACGCTTTATGGCGCGCCGGATTGCACAGTCGCTCGGCTTCGCTGCAGCGTCCATGAAGGCGCACAGCGTAAGGGCTTTGCCGGCAAATGCAAAGGACAGGCCAGCACAAAGCGGATGGGGCGCCGGGCGAGGGCGGCGGATCAGCCGTGAAAACGCAGCCAGAGGCTGACCAGCACACTGGCCGCCAGCAACCAGGCGAGTACCGCCAGGGCCAGCGATGTCTCCAGGCGCAGCCGGTCCACCAGCACATACAGGGTCGCCAGGTAGATGAAGTAGGGAATGATCGACCACATGCCGAACAGGATGGTGGTTTTCAGATCATCGATCGAACGACCCTTGCCGACGATGTAGTGCGCGATCAGGGCAAAGGTCGGGAACAACGGCACCAGCCCGGCAATGTAGTAATTGCGGGTTTTCGACAGGGCGGCGAGCAGTACCACGACCAGGGCGCCGAGGGCGGCTTTCAACAGTAAATCCATCTTGCTTGCTCGCCGTCAGTGACTCAAACCGTACTTCTTGACCTTGTCGAACAAGGTGGTCTTGGCCATGCCCAGTTCGTGGCTGGCCTGGCTCAGGTTGCCGCCGCTGCGCTGCAGGGCCTCGTTGAGCAGGTTACGCTCGAAGGCTTCCACCGCTTCGGCAAAGCCCAGCCCGCCGCCGCTTTGCGCGCCGGCTTTCTTGAAGGGCGGCAGGCCGAGGGCGAAGCGCTCGGCGACGTTGCGCAGTTCGCGCACATTGCCCGGCCAGTCGTGGCTCATGAGGCTGGACAAGGTCTGGTTGTCCAGCTCCGGCGCGATACGGTCGAAACGCAGGGAGGACTGCTGCAGGAAGTGTTCGAACAATTGCAGGATGTCTTCGCGCCGCTCGCGCAGGGGCGGTAGCTCCAGGGTCACCACGTTCAGCCGGTAATACAGGTCGCTGCGAAACTCGCCGGCGCGGCCCCTTTCGTCGAGGTCGAACTTGGTGGCGGCGATCACCCGGCAATCGACGGCCACGCTCTGGTTCGAGCCCAGGCGTTCCAGGGTGCGCTCCTGCAAGACCCGCAGCAGTTTGATCTGCATGGGGATCGGCATGCTTTCCACTTCGTCGAGGAACAGCGTACCGCCATGGGCGTGCTCGATTTTGCCGATGCGGCGTTTGCCGGCACCGGTGAAGGCATTGGCCTCGTGGCCGAAGATTTCACTTTCGAACAGGTTCTCCGGCAGCCCGCCGCAGTTGAGCGCGACGAACTGTTGCGACTTGCGCCGGCTGAAGTCATGCAGGCAGCGGGCAACCAGTTCCTTGCCGGTGCCGGTCTCGCCTTCGATCAGCACATTGGCCGAGGTATCGGCGACATTGGCGATCAGTTCCCGCAGGTTCTGCATGGCCGGCGAGCGGCCGATGATCCGGCCCTCCAGCGAGTCGCGCTCGGCCAGTTGCCGGCGCAACGACCAGACTTCCCGGGCCAGGCCGCGTTGCTCCAGGGCACGGCGGGCGACGTCCACCAGGCGCTCCGGGGAAAAGGGCTTTTCCATGAAGTCATAGGCGCCGTTGCGCATGGCGCCGACAGCCATGGAAATATCGCCGTGGCCGGTAATCAGCACCACCGGCAGGCTGCTGTCGCGAGCCTTGAGCCGGGTCAACAGCTCCAGGCCGTCGATGCCCGGCAGGCGGATGTCGCTGATGACGATTCCGGGGAAGTTGTCGCCGATCCGTGCCAGGGCTTCCTCGGCACTGCCGACGCCTTCGCTGGGGATATCTTCCAGGGACAGTGCCTGCTGGCAGCCGAGCAGGACATGGGGGTCGTCCTCGACAATCAGGACAGTGAGGTCGTTGTTCATATCGGCTCGGCCTTGGCAGGGGTGACCCGCGGTAAAGTGAGGGCGAAGGCGGTACCGCCCGTGAGGGGGTGTTCGACCCCGAGGTGGCCGCCGGCCGCCGCCGCGAGGCTGGCGGAGAGGGTCAGGCCGAGGCCGAGGCCCTGTTCTCCCGGCTTGGTGGTGAAGAAGGGTTCGAACAGGTGCTTGCGCGCCTCAGGCTCGATGCCGTGGCCGTTGTCGCGTACCAGCAGGCGGTATTTGCCTTCGACGAAGTCGCCTTCCAGCCACAGTTCCGGCAGCGGTTGGGCCTGCATGGCGTCGAGGGCGTTGCCGATCAGGTTGACCAGGATCTGCTCCAGGCGGGTCTGGTCGATGGCCAGTTGCACGTCGTCGAAGTCGCGATGGACTTCCAGGTGCAGGGTTTCGACCCGGCTGCCGAGGACCTGCAGGGCGGCGTCGATGGCCTTGGCCAGGCTCGACTCGCCCTTGTCGTCGCCGCGCCGGGCAAAGGCGCGCAGGCTGGCGGTGATCCGGCCCATGCGGTCGATCAGGTCGTTGATGGTGCGCAGGTTGGTGCTGGCGGTGTCCAGTTCGCCGCGTTCGAGGAAACGCACGGTATTGCCGGACAGGGTGCGCAACGCGGCCAACGGCTGGTTGAGTTCATGGGCGATGCTGGTGGACATCTGGCCGATGGCGGCCAGCTTGCCGGCCTGGACCAGTTCGTCCTGGGCGCGGCGCAGGGTTTCCTCGGCCTGGCGCCGTTCGCGGATCTGGTCCTTGAGCCGATCATTGCTGGCGCGCAGGTCGACCGTGCGCTCGGCGATCCGTCGTTCCAGCTGGCTGTTGGCTTCCTGCAGGGCTTCGCGGGCGGCCAGGCGGGTGGCGATGACCTTGCGCCGTTCGTTCCAGGCGATCAGCAGGAAGGCCACCAGGGCAAAGGCCACGGCCACCAGCATGCCCTGGTTGGCGGCTTCGCGGCGCAGGTCCTGCAAGGGGGTGAGCAGGGTGAGATGCCAGGGCGTGTCGCTCAGGCGCCGGGTCTGGGCCAGGTAGCTGACGCTGTCGCCGTCTTTGGCCAGCTCGGTGTTGGCCGGGAAGGTCAGGGTTTCGACGCCCTCGGCCAGGCGTTCGCGGGCCAGGGGTTGCAGCTCGTTCAGCGGCCACCAGTAATATTGCAGGCTGCGGGCCAGGCGTTCCTTGATCTCCGGGGTCAGCGGGCGCACGGACTTGAGGCGTCGGGCCGGGTCGCTGGAGAGGATGATGATGCCGTTCTCGTCCGTGACAAAAGCCTCCAGGCGGGCCCGTTGCCAGCGCTCTTCAAGGGCTTCGAGACGGACCTTGATCACGGCTACGCCGATGATCTTGCCTTGTTCTTCCAGGCCGTGGGCCAGGTAATAGCCGGGTTCGCCGCTGGTGCTGCCGATCCCGTAGAAACGCCCCGGCAGACCGCGCACGGCGTCCTGGAAATAGGCGCGAAAGGACAGGTCTTCACCGAGGTAACTGTCGGCATCGCGCCAGTTGCTGGTGGCCAATACCCGACCGCTGGTGTCCATGACATAGATGGCCCGACTGCGGCTGCGCCGGTTCAGGCCTTCGAGGTAGGCGTTGACCGCCTGGCGGTGTTCGGCGTCGGGCTCCTTGAGCAGGGCCGAGACGCTGGATTCAAGCTCCAGCAGGCTGGGCAGGTAGGTGTACTTGCTGATCTCGCTTTCGACGGTGCGGGCGTGCAGCTCCAGCTGGCGTTCGCCGTTTTCGCTGAGGGTGCGGATGCCATAGTGTTCGCTGATGCGATAGCCGGCGTAGCCCAGGCCGATCATCAGCAGGATGATCAGGGGCGGTAGGAACAGTTGGCGGATCAGGCGGGGTTTCACGGCGAATGAGGGCGGCGTCGCGCGATAGAGGTTGGGGTCGCATTTCATCACGTTTGCCTTGGGTCAACCAGACCGCGTGTCTGCACGGCCATCACCTGAACCCTGTAGGAGGGAGCTTGCTCGCGATGGTGGAGCAGGCGCCATGGGGCATCAGGTACCCCGTGTTATCGTTGACGTCCATCGCGAGCAAGCTCGACTCCTACAGGGGGGCCTGGGGTTTTAGTGCTGCAGGATCTTCTCGAGGAAATGCTGCGCACGTTCCGAACGGGCACTGATGTCGCCGAAGAACTCGTCCTTGTTGCAGTCCTCGATGATCTTGCCCTGGTCCATGAAGATCACACGGCTGGCGACCTTGCGGGCAAAGCCCATTTCGTGGGTCACGCACATCATGGTCATGCCTTCCTGGGCGAGCTGCACCATCACGTCGAGCACTTCGTTGACCATTTCCGGGTCGAGGGCCGAGGTCGGTTCGTCGAACAGCATCACCACCGGGTCCATCGCCAGGGCACGGGCAATCGCCACACGCTGTTGCTGGCCGCCGGAGAGTTGCCCCGGGTGCTTGTGGGCATGGGCCGACAGACCGACGCGATCCAGCAGTTGCAGGCCTTTGCTGGTCGCTTCTTCCTTGCTGCGGCCGAGGACCTTGATCTGCGCGATGGTCAGGTTTTCGGTGATGGTCAGGTGCGGGAACAGCTCGAAATGCTGGAACACCATGCCGACCCGCGAACGCAGCTTCGGCAGGTTGGTCTTCGGGTCGGCGATGGAGGTGCCGTCGACCACGATGTCGCCTTTCTGGAAGGGTTCCAGGGCGTTCACGCATTTGATCAGGGTGGACTTGCCCGAGCCCGAAGGACCGCAGACCACCACCACTTCACCCTTGCTGACCTCGGTGCTGCAATCGGTCAGCACCTGGAAGTCGCCATACCACTTGTTGATGTTCTTGATAGAGATCATACGGCAAACCTTTTTTGCAGACGCTTGACCAGCAGCGAGGCGGCAAAGCTGATTGTGAAGTAGACCAGACCTGCGAAGATCAGGAATTCATTGGAACGGCCGATGATGTCGCCGCTCGAGCGCGAGGCGTTGAGGAAATCCACCAGGCCCACGGTGTAGACCAGCGACGTGTCCTGGAACAGGATGATGCTCTGCTGCAACAGCAGCGGGGTCATCTTGCGGAACGCCTGGGGCAGGATGATCAGGCGCATGGTCTGGCCATAGCTCATGCCCAGGGCCTGGGCGGCGCCCATCTGGCCCTTGGCGATCGACTGCACGCCGGCGCGGACGATTTCGCAGAAGTACGCCGCTTCGAACATCATGAAGGCCACGATGCAGGAGGCGAACGCGCCGATCGGCGTGTCTTCTCCGGTGATCCAGCGCAGGACGAAGGGTACCGCCAGGTAGAACCAGGTGATCACCAGCAGCAGCGGGATCGAGCGGAAGTAGTTGACGTAGGCACCGGCGACGTTGGCCAGCAGCTTGTTCGAAGACAAGCGCATCAAGGCCAGGAGCGTACCGATGACCAGGCCGCCGACAACACCCAGCACCATCAGCTGCAGGGTCATCAGCATGCCGTTCCAGAGACCGGGAATGGCCGGGACGATGCCACTGAAATCGAAGTCCATTATTTACCCCCCACGGAGATCAGGCCGGGCACCGCGACTTTCTTCTCGACCAGGCGCATCAGCAACATCAGGCTCATGTTCAGGGTGAAGTAGATCAGCGTCGCCAGGGTGAAGGCTTCGAACAGGTTGGCGGAGAACTCGGCGGTCTGCTTGGTCTGCGCGAGCAGTTCCATCAAGCCGATCAGCGAGGCCACGGAGGAGTTCTTGAAGACGTTGAGGAATTCCGAGGTCAGCGGCGGAATGATGATCCGGTAGGCTTGCGGCAGCAGCACGTTCCAGTAGATCTGCGGCAGCTTGAAGCCCATGGCGCGGGCCGCCGATTCCTGGCCGCGAGGCAGCGCCTGGATGCCGGTGCGGACTTGTTCGCAGACCCGGGCGGCGGTGAACAGGCCCAGGCAGACGACGACGCTCAGGTAGGCCGAGGTGGTCGGATTGAGGTCCTGTTTGTACCAGTCCTGCAGGTTTTGCGGCAGCAGATCGGGTATCAGGAAGTACCAGATGAACAGTTGCACCAGCAGCGGCACGTTGCGGAAGATTTCCACGTAGATCGTGGCAATGCCCGATACCACGCGGTTCGGTACGGTACGCATCACGCCCAGCAGCGAGCCGAGGATCAGTGCAACGATCCAGGCCACCACGGCGATGGCGATGGTCCAGCCCAGTCCGGAGATGAACCAGTCGAGATAGGTCTCGCTGCCCACACCGGTGGACTTGAAGAACACGCCCCAGTCCCAGTTGTAATTCATTCGGGTCTCCCCTCGGATCAATCAGTGGTCACGCACGTGCTTCCCGGGACTCCGCCCCGCCTGACGTGCTTCGTCAGGCACACACGTTCCGCTCGCGGTCCGAGTGTCTTTCCCATCTCAATAGAAGAAGCCAGTACAGCAGATATCAACAAACTCCCGGATATGCGTTCGTGCCACCGGGAGTTCGCTCAGAGGTGCATCAGATCTTTTTGTCCGGTGCAGGCTTGTCGTTCGGATTGGCCAGCAGGGCCTTGAGCTCGTCGCTCATCGGGAAGTTCAGGTTCAGGCCTTTTGGTGGAATCGGCTGGGTGAACCACTTGGCGTAGATCTTGTTGATCTCGCCGGACTTGTAGGTTGCGACGATGGCGTCATCCACGGCTTTCTTGAAGGCCGGGTCGTCCTTGCGGACCATGCAGCCATAGATTTCGTAGGATTGCGGGGTGCCGGTCACGGCCCAGTCATCAGGCTTCTTGGCCTTGGCCATTTCCCCGGCGAGCAGGGCGTCGTCCATCATGAAGGCCACGGCGCGGCCGCTTTCGAGCATGTTGAAGGCTTCGCCATGGTCCTTGGCGGAGATGACGTTCATGCCCATCTGCTTGTCGGCGTTCATCGCCTTGATGATGCGCTCGGACGTGGTGCCGGCGGTGGTCACGACGTTCTTGCCCTTGAGGTCGGCGAAGTCCTTGTAGGTGGAGTCTTTCTTCGACAGCAGGCGGGTGCCGATTTCGAAGATGCCGACCGAGAAGTCCACTTGCTGGCCGCGTTCGGCGTTGTTGGTGGTGGAACCACACTCGACGTCGACGGTGCCGTTCTGCACCAGCGGGATACGGGTTTGGGAAGTGACCAGGTTGTACTTGACCTTGAGGTCTGGCATGTCGAGGTCTTTCTTGATGCCTTCGACGATGGCCAGCTGGATATCGTGGGAGTAGCCCACTGGCTTGCCGGACGCATCCGCGATGTAGGAGAACGGAATGGAGCTGTCGCGATGCCCGAGGGTGATGGTGCCGGACTCTTTGATCTTCTTCAGGGTGCCGGTCAGTTCAGCGGCGAAAACTGGAGTACTGATCAGAGCAACAGCGATAGCTGCGCCCAGAAGCTGGGGAACGATGCGCATCAGATGGTTTCCTCGAGATTGTTTTTCTTATGGAGTCGGTCAGCCGACTCTCGGGTACTTCGAAGCGCTCATCCGACCCCAAGGGCGGCCTGAGCATTCGGTATCGAGTGTAGAGCACGACTCATGCCAGGCTTGGGGGTGAGGTTTTAGTCATTGATTTTAAAGGGGAATCTGATTGTTTCGAGAGGTTTCGGAGCGTCTGGCGTCCGGTTTGCCGAATGGTTGGCGAAGGGCTGTTCGGAAAACCGAATGGGAAGGGGCTTGTTTTTGAGGGGGTTGGTGATCGCAAGGGCCTCTTCGCGGGCAAGCCCTGCTCCTACAATGTGGTGTCGTACACAAAATGGGTGAACGACGATGAACTGTAGGAGCAGGGCTTGGTCCGGGCGGCGTTCCGACGAAGCTCTTGGCGGCTTTGAGACGTGCCCGAAATCAGGCCGCTTCGATCTTGCCGCGGTGCTGCTCGACCTTGTCCAGATAGTGCTGCAACTGTTGCTGCTCGGCCGCCGTGGTGAACAGGCCCAGCTTGCTGCGCCGCCACAGGATATCCACGGCCGCGCAGGCCCACTCTTCGCTGCACAGGTAATCGACTTCGCGGGTATAGAGGCCGCCACCCAGGTGTTCGCCCAGGTCGCTCAGGTTCTGCACGCCCTCCAGCAGGCGCCAGGTGCGGCTGCCGTAGGTGCTCGCCCAACGCCGGGCGATCTCGGTTGGAATCCAGTCGAAGCGGGTACGGATCTCGTGGCTCAGGGCCTGGCGCGTGGTCATGTCTTCGCCGCCGGGCAAGGTCGAGGTGGCGGTCCAGCTCGGTTTCATGTTCTTGAAGAACGGTGCCAGCTGGGCCAGCGCCGATTCGGCGAGCTTGCGGTAGGTGGTCAGTTTGCCGCCGAACACCGACAGCAGCGGGGCTTCATCGTTGCCGCCGGAGAGCGCCAGGGTGTAATCGCGAGTCACCGCCGAAGGGTTGTCGGACTCGTCGTTGCACAGCGGCCGGACGCCGGAATAGCTGTGCAGGATATCGCCACGGGCCAGCTGCTTCTTGAAGTGTGCGTTGACCACCTTGAGCAGGTAGTCGGTTTCGGCTTCGGTGATACTGACCTTGGCCGGGTCGCCCTGGTATTCGCGGTCGGTGGTGCCGATCAGGGTGAAACGGTCCAGATACGGAATGGTGAAGACGATGCGCTGGTCCTCGTTCTGCAGGATGTGCGCGTGTTCGCCTTCGTACAACCGAGGCACGATCAGGTGGCTGCCCTGGATCAGGCGGATGCCGTAGGGCGATTCCAGCTTCAGGTCGTCCTTGATGAACTTGGCGACCCAGGGGCCGGCCGCGTTGACCAGGGCCTTGGCCTGGATCGAGAAACGCATGCCGTTGCCGTGTTCCATCTCCAGATGCCACAGGCCATTGCCGCGACGGGCGCTGACGCAGCGGGTGCGGGTGTGTACATGGGCGCCGTTCTCTCGCGCGGCCATGGCATTGAGCACCACCAGGCGCGCGTCGTCGACCCAGCAATCGGAGTATTCGAAACCTTTGGTGATTTCGGCCTTGAGCGCGCTGTCGGCGCCGAACTTCAGGCTTTTCGAACCGGCGAGTTTCTCGCGCTTGCCCAGATGGTCATACAGGAACAGGCCGGCACGAATCATCCAGGCCGGACGCAGGTGCGGACGATGGGGCAGGACGAAACGCATCGGCTTGACGATATGCGGGGCCTTGGCGAGCAGCACCTCACGTTCGGCCAGGGCTTCGCGCACCAGGCGGAATTCGTAGTGTTCCAGGTAGCGCAGGCCACCGTGGATCAGCTTGCTGCTGGCCGAGGAGGTATGGCTGGCCAGGTCGTCCTTTTCGCAAAGGAACACCGAGAGACCGCGACCGGCTGCGTCCGCGGCAATCCCGACACCATTGATACCACCGCCAATCACGGCGATGTCATAGAGCTCGGCAAGGGGTGGGGCAGGCAAGGTGCTGGGGTTCATCGGTGAGCCTCGCAGGGTCTTCTCTATATTTGAATTCGAACATTAATGTTCACTTTCGAAAATAGTAGCGGATAAACGTGCTCACGACCAGTCAACCCTGATTGAAAAAATCCATCAGGATAGGTGGAAAGGAAAATTATCGAACATTGTAGGGCGAGAGAGGTGGTGCGCCCTTGTTACTGTAGGAGCAGCCGGTCGACGCTCGATTGCTCGCGATGGTCGTCAACGCCAACGCGGGGTATCTGAATAATCGCGGTGCCTTTACGTCCATCGCGAGCAAGCTTGCTCCTACAAGGGGGTCAGACCACTTCCAGGCGGATCTTGTGCTGCTGCAGCAGTTGGGCCAGCGCGGGTACGGGCGCCTGGTCGGTCACCAGGGCGTCGATCAGGGTGATGGGCCCCAGGCGAACCATGGCATTGCGCCCGAACTTGCTGGAGTCCGCGGCCAGGATGACCTGGCGCGCATTGGCGATGATCGCCTGGGAAACCCGCACTTCCTGGTAATCGAAGTCCAGCAGGCTGCCGTCTTCGTCGATGCCGCTGATGCCCACCAGGGCAAAGTCGACCTTGAACTGGTTGATGAAGTCGACGCTGGCCTGGCCCACTACACCGCCGTCACGGCGCACGTTACCGCCGGCCAGCTGGACTTCGAAATCATCCTTGGCGCTGAGGATCGAGGCCACGTGCAGATTGTTGGTGATGATCTTCAAGTGGTTGTGATTGAGCAGCGCCCGGGCGATGGATTCGGTGGTGGTGCCGATATTGATGAACAGCGAGGCATGATCGGGGATATGGGCGGCGATGGCTTCGGCTATGCGTTGTTTTTCATCGCGCATCTGGTCGGCGCGCATGGCGTAGGCGGTGTTTTCCACGCTGGAGTCGTAGGCCGCGCCACCGTGGTAGCGACGGAGCAGATTGGAATCCGCCAGTTGGTTGATATCGCGGCGGATGGTTTGCGGGGTCACGACAAAAAGCTGGGCCATTTCCTCGATGCTGACATAACCGCGTTCGCGGACCAGTTCGAGGATTTGTTGCTGGCGGGGAGGCAGATTCATTGGGCGTCCTTTGGGCTGCCGTACAAATTCTTCCATCATGCCGCAGGAAGGACCTGTCTGCCACTTGCGGGGCCAATCAATCGCGGATGTGCGGTGGGGGTGTCGTACGTTGTTGCTGTTGAGGTCGCTCTTGTTTCTGCGGCCTGTTGAGCGTCGTCCGATCTCGGGAGCGCCACAAAACCTGTAGGAGCTTGGCTTGCCAGCGAAGCTTTTGGCGTCTTCAAGGACGCCTTCGCGGGCAAGCCCTGCTCCTACAGGGCCGTGTTCAGCCTAATGAACAGCGTTCGGCTTAGTTGCTTTCTTCGTGCGGTTCCCAATCGCGGGTACGGCTAACCGCTTTCTGCCAGCCGGCGTAAAGTTTTTCCTTCTCGGCCTCAGGACGCTGCGGCTCGAACTCGCGCTCGATCACCGCCTTGCCCCGCAGCTCTTCCAGGCTGCCCCAGAAACCGCACGCCAGGCCGGCCAGGTAGGCCGCGCCGAGTGCCGTGGTTTCGCGCATTTGCGGGCGCTCGACCTGGGTCCCGAGAATGTCGGCCTGGAACTGCATCAGGAAGTTGTTGGCCACCGCGCCGCCGTCCACGCGCAGGGCCTTGAGGCGTTCGCCCGAGTCCTGTTGCATGGCGTCCAGCACGTCGCGGGTCTGGTAGGCGATCGACTCCAGGGCGGCACGAATGATGTGATCCACCTTCACCCCACGGGTCAGGCCGAACAGTGCGCCACGGGCATAGGGGTCCCAGTACGGAGCGCCCAGGCCTGTGAAGGCCGGTACCAGGTACACGCCGTTGCTGTCCTTGACCTTGCCGGCGAAGTATTCGGTATCGAAGGCGTCGTTGATCAGCTTCAGTTCGTCACGCAGCCACTGGATGGTCGAGCCACCGTTGAATACCGCGCCTTCCAGGGCGTAAGCCACTTCGCCGCGAGGGCCGCAGGCGATGGTGGTGAGCATGCCGTGCTTGGAGCGGACGGCCTTGGTGCCGGTGTTCATCAGCAGGAAGCAGCCAGTGCCGTAGGTGTTTTTCGCCTGGCCCGGCTCCACGCACATCTGGCCGAACAGGGCCGCTTGCTGGTCGCCGGCGATACCGCCGATGGCGATGCCGCTCTTGGTGTGGCCGTAGATTTCCGAGGACGACTTCACTTCCGGAAGCATTTCCCGGGGAATGTCGAGGATCTCCAGCATCTTCGCATCCCACTCCAGGGAGTGGATGTTGAAGAGCATGGTGCGCGAGGCGTTGGTGTAGTCGGTGACGTGGGTCTTGCCGCCGGTGAATTTCCAGATCAGCCAGCTGTCGATGGTGCCGAACAGCAGCTCGCCGCTGCGTGCGCGTTCACGGCTGCCTTCGACGTTGTCGAGGATCCACTTCAGCTTGGTGCCGGAGAAGTACGGGTCGGTGACCAGGCCGGTGGTTTCGCGGATGTACTCTTCGTGACCGTCGCGCTTGAGCTGTTGGCAGATCTCGGTGCTGCGGCGGCACTGCCAGACGATGGCGTTGTAGATCGGACGGCCGCTGACCTTGTCCCAGACCACGGTGGTTTCACGCTGGTTGGTGATGCCGATGGCGGCGACCTGGTCGTGGTGCAGGCCGGCTTGCGCCAGGGCTTCAACCATGACCGCGCTCTGGGTGGCGAAGATTTCCATCGGGTCGTGTTCGACCCAGCCGGCTTGTGGATAGTGCTGCTGGAATTCGCGCTGGGCGGTGCCGACCACATTGGCGTCGCGATCGAAGATGATCGCCCGCGAGCTGGTCGTACCCTGATCGAGGGCAATGATGTAGTTCTTATTCTGAGTGTCGGTCATTTTCGATTGCCTTGATGAATATAGGGAAAAAAAGTGCCGGGATGAGTGCCCTCAGGGAGAAGGGCGCTCACAGGGAGTGGCATCTTGCAGGTGTTTCAGGAAGCCTGGACCTTTTTGGCCGCGGTCGCGGGTTCTTCCTGTAGCGCGGGTTGGGCGCTGGGCAGATGGCGGGCAATCATCCCGCGATACAGCACGGCGCCCAGGCAGGCACCGACAATCGGTGCAAAGATCGGAATCAGGAAGTACGGAATGTCGCGTCCGCCGGTGAAGGCGATATCACCCCAGCCGAAGAGGAAGGTCATCAGCTTGGGGCCGAAATCCCGTGCAGGGTTCATCGCAAAACCGGTCAACGGACCCATCGCGCTGCCGATCACGGCGATCAGCAGGCCGATCAGCAGTGGGGCCAACGGGCCATTGGGCAGGCCGTTGTTGTCGTCGGTCAGGGACATGATCACGCCCATCAGGATCGCGGTGATCACCACCTCCACCAGGAACGCCTGGGCAGTGCTCAGGGCCGGGTTGGGGTAGGTGGAAAACACCGATGCCAGTTCCAGGCTGGCCTGGGAGCCGCGGATCATATGGTGGGTTTGTTCGAAATCGAAGAACAGGTTGCTGTAGAGCGTGTAAACCAACGCGGCGGCACAGAAGGCCCCGGCGACCTGGGCAAGGATGTAGAACGGCAGTTTGCGTTTATCGAAATCGGCGAACAGGCACAGCGCAATGCTCACGGCCGGGTTCAGGTGAGCGCCGGAAACGCCGGCGGTCAGGTAGATCGCCATGCTCACGCCCATGCCCCAGATGATGCTGATTTCCCACAGACCAAAGGTGGCACCCGCGACCTTGAGCGCGGCAACACAGCCGGTGCCGAAAAAGATCAACAGCGCGGTGCCGAGGAATTCGGCGATGCATTGGCCCGAGAGCGATGGTTGTTTCAAAGCGGTACTCATTGGACACCTCGATTTTTGTTGTTGTTAGACGTCCGTCCCAATGACGGACGTGGACTTGCACCGAAGCTCAGGAATCCCCATCTCTGATTTCGGCTTACCGCTCGTTGCTGCTGAGTGTAGGACTGTAATCTTCAGTTTCGAAAAAATATAGACAAGAAACGCTGATGTCAAAGGTCGAAAATGAACGATAGTCCACTTTTTGAGGAATAGCTTCGTGAATGAGGATGATTTGTATGTAGGATCAAGGTGTTTTTTACGCATTTATTGGCTCTGGTGAGCCTAGGAAAATCTTGAGGCTTGGCCTGTCATAGAGCCTTTTCGTTGCGAATAGCCTAAAATCCGCGCTTGTCTTCCGAGCCGCCTGGACCTGCCATGACCCCCGCATTGGACCTGCTGAAAAAAGTTCGTGCCGAACATCGCGTACACAGTTATGAACACGATCCGAAAGCCGCTTCTTATGGTCTGGAGGCCGCGGAAAAACTGGGATTGGCTCCGGCGCAGGTGTTCAAGACGCTGCTCGCCAGTACGGAAAAGGCCGAGTTGCTGGTGGCGGTAGTGCCGGTCGTCGGAAGTCTGGACCTGAAGGCGCTGGCCCAGGCGGCGGGGGTCAAGAAGGTCGAGATGGCGGATCCGGCGGCGGCCCAGCGGGCCACCGGCTATCTGCTGGGTGGGATCAGCCCGCTCGGGCAGAAGAAGCGCTTGCGCACGTTTATCGACCAGAGCGCGCAGCCCTTCGCGAGTATTTTCGTCAGTGCCGGCCGTCGTGGCCTGGAAGTGGAGTTGGCGCCGGCGGTGCTGGCCGAGCATACCCAGGCGAAGTTCGCCGATATCGGCCGCGCCTGATCCCGCTCACGGTCTACGCGGCGGGCTGGAACAGCACCAGATGCTCGGCTGTCACGCGAATACCTACCGATGTTCCCGGCAGGTGATCGACGTGACTGGGGAAAATCGATTCCAGCTGGCTGCCGCTGGGCAGTTGCAGGCGATACAGGGTCGAGGCGCCGAGGAAGGTCTTGCCGAGGACCGTGGCCTTCAGCGCGCTGTCCGGGGCATGGACGATGTCATCCGGCCGTAGCAGCACATCCACTGCACCGCCCAGCGGCCAGGCGTAGGCCCGATTGCCGCGCAGCACGCCCAGTTCGGTCTGCACTGACTCCTGGCTGCTCAGCTGCCCACGAATGAAGTAGCCCTGGCCGATAAAGCTCGCGACGAAAGGCGTCTGCGGTTGGTGATAAAGGTTGTAGGGCGTATCCCACTGTTCCAGACGGCCCTCCTTGAACACACCGACCTGGTCGCTGACGGCGAAGGCTTCTTCCTGGTCGTGGGTCACCAGGATCGCGCTGGTGCCGCGCTGCTTGAGGATATCCCGGACTTCCTGGCTGAGCTTGCGCCGCAACTCCACATCGAGGTTGGAAAACGGCTCGTCGAGCAACAGCAGTTGCGGCTCCGGCGCCAGGGCGCGGGCCAGGGCCACCCGTTGTTGCTGGCCGCCGGAGAGTTCATGGGGATAACGCTTGCCCAGTCCCTTGAGGTTGACCAGCTCGAGCATTTCCTCGGTGATCCGAGTCTTGCGCGGGTGCAGGCGAATGCCGAAGGCGATGTTGTCGGCGACGCTCAGGTGCGGAAACAGCGCGTAGTCCTGGAACACCATGCCGATCCGGCGTTTCTCCGGCGCGAGGGTGAAACCGGCGCGGGAGATGACGTTGCCCGCCAGCTGGATTTCGCCCTCGTGCACCGGCTCGAAACCGGCAATGGCTCGCAGGGTGGTGGTCTTGCCGCACCCGGACGCACCGAGGAGGCAACCGATGTCCCCGCTGTTGAGGTGCAGGTTGAGGTTCTGCACGACCCGTTGCGCTTGATAGCCGCAGGCCAGGTCATGCAGGTTCAACAGCGGCGAATGACTCATGCAGGGCGATACGCCGGCGCAACCAGGAATTCGAGCAGGGCCTTTTGTGCATGCAGGCGGTTCTCGGCCTGGTCCCAGGCGACCGAACGCGGGTCGTCGAGCAGGTCGAGGCTGATTTCCTCACCCCGGTGGGCCGGCAGGCAGTGCAGGAACAGCACGTCGGGCGCGGCCAGGTCGAGCAGTTCGCGGGTGACCTGCAGGGGCGCGAACAGGGCCAGGCGCTTGGCGGTTTCTTCTTCCTGGCCCATGGAAGTCCAGACATCGGTGCTCACCAGGTGCGCGCCGCGTACCGCTTCACGTGGATCGCGGACCAGTCGGACCCGCTCGCCAGCCTGGGCCAGCAGCGCCGGGCTGGGGTCATAACCTTCGGGGCAACTGACCCGCAGCTGGAAGTCGAACTGGATGGCCGCCTCGATATAGCTGTTGCACATGTTGTTGCCGTCGCCGATCCAGGTCACGGTCTTGCCCTGGATCGAGCCGCGATGTTCGAGGAACGTCTGCATGTCGGCGAGCAACTGGCAGGGATGCAGGTCATCGGACAGGCCGTTGATCACCGGGACCCGGGAGTTGGCGGCGAACTCGGTCAGGGTGCTGTGCTTGAAGGTGCGGAGCATGACCACATCGAGCATGCGCGACAGGACGATGGCGCTGTCGCCGATCGGCTCGCCCCGGCCCAGTTGGGTGTCGCGCGGCGAGAGGAAAATCGCCTGGCCGCCCAGCTGGATCATGCCGGCTTCGAAGGAGACGCGGGTGCGCGTCGAGGATTTCTCGAAAATCATCCCGAGAATCCGACCCTTGAGTGGCTCGAAGAGTACGCCGCGGTCACGCAGGTCCTTCAGCTCGATGCCTCGACGAATCACGCTGACCAGCTCTTCGGGCGTGCAATCCATCAGGGAGAGAAAGTGCCTTGCGCTCATCATTAACTACCTTTTTGCAACAGACCGCAGATACTCAAAGCCGGGTTTTACGGAAAAACGGGCGAGACCTGCGGCGTAAGCCGCACGGGGCGACGAAATAGGGGAAGACGCGATCGTATAAGAAAATGTCGCGTGTTACCAATAGGAGGCTTAGTTTAAGGGCGGTTGAGGTCTGCATCGTCTTGCTGGGCATGACCTTTTCCCTGTCCGATACACGCCGGCTCACTGGCGACAGCGGGTCTTTGTACACTGTGCCCGGAACCCTTGGCAATCGAGGGCGACGGGCGCAGGCGGGTCCTGGTCGCTTTCTGACTGTCCGGGCGGGGTATTGGCGTGCAAGATGGCCGGTGTGGAAACATTTCCTAAACTAATCCGCTAGGTTGTAAAATGTGTCACCGCGGACACATGGAGGCTTTGGAATGGAATCGAAAGAGCAACAATTGATGGAATTGCTGAAGCTGACGGCGCAGGCACTGACCCATATGACCGCCTCCGTGACCTCGATGTCGTTCGAGTTGTTGCGCAGCGAAGATGAAGTGACCCGGGCGGCCGGTCGTCGGATGATCGATCGCATGGCGACCATCAGTTCCGGTCTCGACGAGCATTGGCGCCTGATCGGCGAGCTGACCGGGGTCCACATGGGCCAGGAGCAGCTCGAGACGATTGAGGAGATCCAGTTGCAACCTGCTCCCATGCTGCCCTCGGCCTGATTTCAGGGCTGCCATCGGCAGGCCTGATGCCCCCCGATTCACAAGATGAACGTCGCTGGCATGCTGCCCGGCGTAGGGCCATAGTTTTGTTCTCGCAACCGATCCGGGTTGCCTTGAACAAGACAGAGACTGGCCATGACCAAGACTCTCCACCACCGTGCCTGCCACCTGTGCGAGGCCATCTGCGGCCTGACCATCGAAACCACCACCACCGAAGCGTCGGTGCAGATCACCTCGATCAAGGGCGATCCGCTGGATACCTTCAGTCGCGGGCATATCTGTCCCAAGGCGGTGGCGCTGCAGGATATCCAGAACGATCCGGATCGTCTGCGCCAGCCGATGCGTCGAGTGGGCAGCGAATGGTTGCCGATCGAGTGGGATGAGGCCTTTGCCCTGGTGGCCGAACGCCTGGCGGCGATCCAGGCCCGGCATGGCCAGAATGCCGTGGCGATCTATCAGGGCAACCCCAGTGTGCACAACTATGGGTTGATGACCCACGGCAACTACTTTCTCGGCCTGTTGAAAACCCGCAATCGTTTTTCCGCGACCTCCGTCGATCAATTGCCGCACCACCTGAGCAGCCACCTGATGTATGGCCATGGCCTGTTGCTGCCGATTCCGGATATCGATCACACCGATTTCATGTTGATCCTGGGCGGTAATCCACTGGCTTCCAACGGCAGCATCATGACCGTGCCGGATGTGGAAAAGCGCCTGAAGGCGATCCAGGCCCGGGGCGGCAAAGTCGTGGTGGTCGATCCTCGGCGCAGCGAAACGGCGGCCATGGCCGACCAGCACCTGTTCGTGCGTCCGGGCGGGGATGCGGCCTTGCTGTTCGGCCTGCTCAATACCTTGTTCGCTGAAGGGCTGACGCGTGCCAGCCATTTGCCGGTGGACGGCCTCGATGAAGTGCGCCAGGCCGTGGCCGGTTTCAGCGCCGAATCCATGAGTTCGCTGTGTGCGGTGCCGGCGGCGCAGATCCGCCAACTGGCCCGGGACTTCGCCGCGGCGGACAAGGCGGTCTGCTATGGGCGGATGGGCGTCTCGACCCAGTCGTTCGGCACCTTGTGTCACTGGCTGGTGCAGTTGATCAACCTGGTGACCGGCAATCTCGATCGGGTCGGCGGGGCCTTGTGCACCGAGCCTGCGGTGGACCTGGTGGCCTCGACCTCCGGCGGCCACTTCAATCGCTGGCAGAGCCGGGTGTCCGGGCTGCCGGAGTACAGTGGCGAACTGCCGGTGTCGGCCCTGGCCGAGGAAATGCTCAGCGAAGGGGAAGGGCAGGTGCGGGCCCTGGTGACGATCGCCGGCAACCCGGTGTTGTCCACGCCCAATGGCCGGCAACTGGAGCAGGCACTGGACGGCCTGGAGTTCATGGTCAGTATCGACCTGTACATCAACGAAACCACCCGTTATGCCGACCTGATCCTGCCGTCGACCTCGGCCCTGGAAAACGATCACTACGACACCACCTTCAATATGTTCGCGGTGCGTAACGTCAGCCGTTTCAACAAGGCGATCCTGGCCAAGCCTGCCGGTGCGTTGCACGACTGGGAGATTTTTGTCGGCCTGGCCAAGGCGTTTTCCAGCCTGACCGGCCAGGTGCTCAAGCCGACCATGGCCCCGGCGCAGATGATCGACATGGGCTTGCGCATGGGGCTGTATGGCGATGCCTCGTCGCACCAGCTGTCGCTCAAGACCCTGGAGGACTTTCCCCATGGCGTCGATCTCGGCGCGCTCAAGCCGAACCTGGCGCCACGCCTCAAGACGCCCGGGCAGCGGGTCCAGGCGGCGCCGGCGGTGATCCTCGCCGACCTCGCTCGCTTCGCCGCGCAACAGGCACCACAAGTCGGGGAGTTGCTGATGATCGGCCGCCGGCATGTACGTAGCAATAATTCGTGGATGCACAACTATCACCGCCTGGTGAAGGGCAAGCCGCGCCATCAACTGCTGATGCACCCCGATGACCTGGCCAGCCGCAGTCTCGAGGATGGGCAGCGGGTGCAGGTCAGCTCGCGGGTCGGCATGATCGAGGTGGAGGTGCTCGCCAGCCTGGAGATGATGCCTGGCGTTGTGAGCCTGCCCCATGGTTGGGGGCATGCGCGGCCCGGGGTGAAGATGGCGATTGCCAGTGGCCAGCCGGGCTCCAGCGCCAACGACCTGACCGATGAACGCCAATTGGACGTCTTGTCTGGCAACGCGGCGCTGAACGGCGTGCCAGTCACGGTGGCGGCGGCCTGACAACGGCCATGGTGGCGGATATCGGGCAGACCGAGCACCACGCTCGGCTTTCCGTTACAATGCCTCACCGTGCCGACAACAGAGTCGGAAAGTTCAGAAGAGGTGCCTTGTGGATATCATCGAAACGATTAAAGAGCAGATTGCCAACAACACCATTCTGCTTTACATGAAAGGCTCGCCGAATGCTCCACAGTGCGGCTTTTCCGCCAAGGCCGCGCAGGCCGTGATGGGCTGTGGCGAGAAGTTCGCCTACGTGGACATCCTGCAGAATCCGGAAATCCGCGCCAACCTGCCGAAGTACGCCAACTGGCCGACGTTCCCACAACTGTGGGTCGGTGGCGAACTGGTCGGCGGCAGCGACATCATGGCGGAAATGTTCGCCAACGGTGAGTTGCAGGCCCTGGTCAAGGATGCAGCGACCAAAGCGGCAGCGGCCAAGACCGAAGCCTGAGTCGATTGCACGCAATCCTGTAGGAGCCGGCTTGCCGGCGATGACGTCCGCAAGATCGATACAAGACTTACGGGCCTCATCGCCGGCAAGCCAGTGCCTACAGGGATAGGTGTTTGTTTATTCGGCACCTGTAAAAAAGCCCCGCACTCTGAACAAGAAGGCGGGGCTTTTTAATGGGCGCTGTTTATTCGCCCATTTGCGACTGCAGGTAGTTCTCGAGACCGACTTTGTCGATCAGGCCCAGTTGGGTTTCCAGCCAGTCGATATGCTCTTCCTCGGATTCGAGGATATCCTCCAGCAGTTCGCGGCTGCCGAAGTCGCCCGTGGCTTCACAGTGGGCAATGGCCACTTTCAGGTCGGCATGGCCGCTGCGTTCGATGCGCAGGTCGCACTCGAGCATTTCCTTGGTGTGTTCGCCGATGTGCAGCTTGCCCAGGTCCTGCACGTTGGGCAGGCCCTCGAGGAACAGGATGCGCTTGATCAGCTTGTCCGCGTGCTTCATCTCGTCGATGGACTCGTGGTATTCGTGCTTGCCCAGCTTGTTCAGGCCCCAGTCTTCATACATGCGTGCGTGCAGGAAGTATTGGTTGATCGCGACCAGCTCATTGGCAAGGATCTTGTTGAGATGCTGGATGACCGTGATATCGCCTTTCATGGTGTGGACCTGTCCTGTAATAACTGACTATAAGGCAGAGTTTGATCCCGGCAACTTCGAGTGTCAAACCTAAGTTGTTGAATCATATATAAAAATTAATCGGAATAAGAATGTTTGTGTTCCGCGTCTTAGTCCTAAGCGATTGAATTACAGGCATAAAAAAACCGGACGCGAGGTCCGGCTCTTTTAAAGTTCGTTCTTTACGCGGCGGAAAATTCTACCGGGTAAGGGATCGCCGCCTGCTGGCTTTGCAGCTCGGTCAGGGTCTCGCGCACCACCTGCTTGGCCAGGCACGCACATTTGCCGCATTGGCTGGCCACGCCGGTGGCTTGTCGCACTTCGCGATAGCTGCAGCAACCTTCATAAATCGCTTCGCGGATTTGCCCATCGGTGACGCCAGTGCAGAGGCAGACATACATAAGGTGAGAACCATCGCTGATTAAGGCTCGATTGCGCTGGATCTTAATGTTAACGAGAATGATTGTCAAAGTGCTTTCGGTAAAGCTTTTGTCAACGCGCTGCTTGTCTGACGAACGGTGTCACCGCCTTGGCGGGCGAGTTTGTAAAAAGCGTTGGGGACAGTGGAAAAACGCGGTGTATGATGGTCGGTCCTTAGGAAGGTAGGTCACGTCACAGTCTTGTCGTCTGCTTATGGCAGGCTGGGCTGGACCTTGTTCTTTACCGCATCAACACCAGGAGATATCCAATGAGCGTACTCGTAGGCAAACAAGCCCCCGACTTCACCGTCCCTGCCGTACTGGGCAATGGCGAAATCGTTGAAAGCTTCACCCTGTCCTCGGCCATCAAAGGCAAATACGGCCTGGTGTTCTTCTACCCGCTGGACTTCACCTTCGTCTGCCCGTCCGAGCTGATCGCCCTGGACCACCGCATGGACGATTTCAAGGCGCGCAACGTTGAAGTCGTGGCCGTTTCGATCGACTCGCATTTCACCCACAACGCCTGGCGCAACACCGCCATCAATGACGGCGGCATCGGCAAAGTCAAATACACCATGGCTGCCGACATGAAGCACGACATCGCCAAGGCCTACGACGTTGAGTCCGAAGGCGGCGTGGCCTTCCGTGGCGCGTTCCTGATCGACGACAAGGGCGTTGTCCGCTCGCAGATCATCAACGACCTGCCGCTGGGCCGTAACATGGAAGAACTGATTCGTCTGGTCGACGCCCTGCAATTCCACGAAGAGCACGGCGAAGTCTGCCCAGCCAACTGGAAAAAAGGCGACAAGGGCATGGACGCTTCGCCAGAAGGCGTTGCCAAGTACCTGACCGAGAACGCCGGCAAGCTGTAAGCGCCAGCTTCATGCATAAAAAAACCGGTCTTGAT